>JAHZGZ010000255.1:0-6675 GCA_019420545.1 Bacteroidales bacterium
TACAGTAACAGGGAGCGGGAGCAGTCCGTTATAGGGATTGTGTGGCTGTACGTTGGCAGGATTGATTCCCCATACGAGAAGGTCGGCGCCAAGCTTCATATTCTTACGTATGGCATCCTCTGTATCGTTGTCGAGAGAATATGTGCCGTCAAGTATATAAAGAGCCTTGGATGGATTGCTGACCTTATTGGCAAACACCACACCCTGAGCGTCAAACTGCTGACGGGCACGTGAATCGGGAGCGCCTACGAATACCACTTCCTTGTATTGTTCGGGAGTGCCCCAGCTGCCTTTCGACTCGTACTGTTTCTTGTCGATCTGGGCCCACTCGCTCCATGCGGCTCCCCCGGGAGCGTTGGCTGCACGCAGAGCGTCGAACATCGGCCATGAACGGTAAAGCGGGAGCGACGGATCGTAGCCGGGATTGAATGTTGTCGAATACGGACCTACGCGCTCAGGCTGTACGCCGGGCTGACCTTCAACATAGTCGGCAAAGAACACGCCGTCGTTTTCAAGCGATGGAGCGGTTGTAAGATCCTTCTTTCCAAGCGGAAGAGGCTGGAGAGCATACCATGCCATATTGAATACGGTAGAATAGCTTGCACCGTTGTCGCGCTGATCCTTGATAAGGTTGTAGCACTCATTGGCAAGGCCCTCCATACGGCCCATAGCCGACATATAGGCACGCTCGCCATTGTACTTCGACACCTGTTCGGGTGTTCCATAATATGCCATCGAGTGTTCGCCGATACCCCAGGGCTTGCCGATGTTGATCCAGTTGTGCATGGAACCTACATCGCCATAGTGTCCTACGGTAACGGGGAGTATGCCGTCGCCGTCGTCCTCGCCGTCAGAACTGATCCAGGGACGTGTGGGATCGAGCTCGCGCACGATATCGCGCCATTCGCGCCATGCTACCATCTGAGGCTCCAGAAGGTCGGGACGGTTGTAGACATAAAGGATTACCGGCTTATTTTCATTGCTGACACTCCAGCCGAATACGCTGGCGTGGTTGCGGTCGCGCATCACAAAACGGCGAAGATGATCTTTCGATGCTTCCCAGAAATGAGGTGAATCGAGCTTTGGGCCTCCGTCGCTTGCCCAGTTGGCAGTCTCGTTAAGTATGCAGATACCCATCTCGTCGGCCATATCGTGGTAGAAGCGCGGGTAGACCATAGCATGCGGACGTACGGCGTTGCCGTTCATATCCTTAATGGCCTTATACCATGCGTAGGCATAGCGGCGTGTCATCTGAGGAATACCCATGAAGTGCCATGAATCGCTGCGCAGGGGATATACCTTGCCATTGAGAAGCTGGCTGGTACCTTGAAGAGTCCATTCGCGCCATCCGAAGCGCTCGTATTTTGAGTCGATCTTCTTGCCGCCGGATTTTGCCGAGAGCACGAGTCCGTAAAGATTGGGAGTCTCGGGAGTCCAGTATTTCAGCATTCCCTCCGACACGGGGAGTGTGATGGTAGTCTTTGCGGTGTCGCCGGGAGCCACAGTAAGCTTGACGGGCTTGATTGACATAGCCTGGCGGCCGAGTTCCCATGCTGGCACAGGTGCCGAGTTGATGTCGGTGCCTGCGAGGTTGACCCACTCGCTGATGTCGCCTGACAGCTCCACGGTCTGTTTTTTAGCGCCGGAGTTGGTGACCTTTACCTCAAGTTCGAGTTTGTTCTGGCCTACGAGCGGCTTTACATATACATCCTCGATGCGGGTAGAAGGTATGGCCTGAAGATATACATCCTGCCAGATACCGTTCATATCGTAGCCCCACATGGAACCACCGGGAACGATACGTCGGCCGATGGTGCTGTTGTCTTCGAAAAGCTTCTGAGAGCGCACGCCCACAAGCACTTCGGCCTTCTCGCCGGGCTTGACGATATCAGTGATGTCGGCGGTGAATGGAAGGAAGAGGTCGAAATTCTCCGCAACCTTTTTCCCATTGACATATACCTGAGCCTCGCCGGCTATAGCCTCGAACCAAAGACGCAGATCGTTTCCGGCCCAGTCGGCGGGTACCGTGAATATCTTCTTCATCCAGGCCATCTTGACGTCGTTCCATTCACGAGGATAAGACGGATAATTGCGGTGGTCGGGGCCTTCGAGATTACGGTTGGAGAAATCATTGATATTCCAGGGCGAAGGGATCTTGATCTTCACATGGCTCCATCCGTCGGGTGTGGGCTTGGGAAGTTCGGGAGCCTTTCCGGCACCCTGACGATAGTCGGCGGGAAGTTTCACAGGCTGAAAATCCCAATATCCGTTGAGGCATATTTCCTGGCGGTAGGGCTTCTCAAGACGGTTGACAAGTCCTTCATATGGAGCGAAAACGCCATTGTAGACGAGACGCTGGGTAGCGGGATTGCGCACAGGCATCGATGCCGACAGAGGCTTTTCCTTGTTGAGCATGCTCTTGGCCTGTCCGATAAGCCACAGATAGTGGTCAGGCTCTATCTCGTTGTCAATAGCTACAAAACGGCTGTCACCGACCGGAACTTTCTTCGCGCACTTGAACACAGCGGTGCCTCCATCAATCTCATCGAACATGGCCACATAGATCATTTCGGCACCCTGCTCGATGGCTCCGGCAAGCTGCTTCCAGAAGAAATTACCGTTGTTGCGGTCGATCTGGAGGCTCTTGGGGCCTTTCATGTTCTTCCACGAAAATCCGGGGAAGCAAAGGGGCGCATAGTCAACCTTTTCGGCCTTGCACCACTTGATATCATCGCTGATAAGTTTCTTGTAGAAAGGATATGAACTCTCATTGTAGCGCCCCACAAACCATGGCATGATGATATCGCATTTCTTTATGAGAGCATGCAGCCGGGGGTCAGACTCGGTGTCAAACTTGAGCTCACGCCAGTGGGTTGGCACACCAAGCATAACGCTGAAACCTTGTTTTTTAAGCCCGTCGACAATGGCATTGGCCTCTTTCAGGCCATAACGGCGGCGGTCATTGAATCCTACACCCCACACTACAACCAGAGGATGCCCGTTGTGCCACAGATATGATGGATTCTTGGCATGATCCTTCAAGTTGAGCATCGGAGTCAGCTCGCGTATATCGTTAAGAAGCATCTTCTCGTCACCGACATTCATACCCGAGAGGTCATACATCACGCAGAATGCACGGCCATATTTGTTGGCGGCAGCGCTTGCGTCGTTGAGCAATTTGTTAAAATGCTTCTTGCCTGACGGATTTTTGATTTCAGGGACGAAACGCTGCATGAACACACCGTCGAGACCATACTCCTTCATCCAGCGGAAATGGGTATCGACGGTCGATGCGTCATGCGACGAGAATGTCTTGGCCACCGAACCGTCGGCATACTTGAACTCCGTATCGTAGAGTTTCTCGTATTCCGAAGTCTCGGGCCAGAAATCGATGGAGCAACTTCCGGGACGGAAACCATTGTGACCTTTGTAGTGGTACCACCCACGTCCCTCGCCATCGCCGGGAGCGTTGAACCATCCCTGATAGCCCGCCATGACCAGCCCCTTGTAGGAGTCATATTGTTTCTGGGCATAGGCCGACAAGCCTATCAGGAAAGCAAAGATAATTACTAACTGTTTTCTCATATTTTTTGATTTATCCGACAGCTGTCAATGTTCCTGACAGCTATCCATCGTTTCGAAATAAATTTCGGTTACACTGTGTCGATCTCACTTAAAGGCCGCCCTTCACCGTGGGGCTTATTGTGATTTCAACTGCAAAATAAAGCCAAGCCGGTTAACTACTGAATATATCTGCCCTTAATTTTCAATTAAATTACACTTAACAAGTGCCGGAATAAGGCTTAAAAGCCATTTATTGGCCTAAAATAGGCTTTATATGTTTTTAAACATGTTTTTTGCCGAAGCTCTCGGGCACCTTTATAAGAGCCGTCACTGCAATCGTCACGACACAGCATATCATCACCCACCAGAAGAAACCTTCGTAACCGAGCTGTTCCTGTATCCAGCCCGCCACCATTCCGGGAAGCATCATGCCCAACGCCATAAAGCCCGTACAGATGGCATAATGGGCTGTGCGCAGTTCTCCCTCACTATAATAAATAAGGTAGAGCATGTAGGCGCTGAAGCCGAAACCATATCCGAGCTGCTCGACGCCGACACATATACATATTGTAATCAACGACGTCGGCTGCGCCCATGCAAGATAGCAGAACACTACGCATGTAAGCGATATACTCCAAGCCATAGGCCAAAGCCATTTTTTCAGTCCTCCGCGTGCGGTTACAATACCTCCGACAATACCACCTACAGTAAGCCCGATCACACCGACAGTGCCGTAAACCAGCCCGACTTCGCCGGTTGTGAGCCCGAGGCCACCGACATCGCGCCCATCGACAAGGAATGGATTGATCAGTTTCATAAGCTGCGCTTCAGGCAACCTGTACAAAAGCATGAACAGAATGCCAACCAAGGCCTGCGGCTTTTGGAAAAATGTAGCGAACGTACGCAAAAATTCTTTTCCGGCATTTGCTCCTGAAACATTTCCTACAGGCCGGTCGGCAAAAGGACGTGGAAGCACAATATAATGGTATATCGAGAATATGAAAAAGCATGCGGAAATAAGCCCCATCACAACAGCCCACGACAGGGCCACACTCGCACCGTGCTCGCCGAGCACCCACGACAGGGCTACAAGACCACCTTGAGCAGTTATTGTAGCGATCCGATAAAATGTACTCCTTATCCCGACATAAAATGCCTGCTGATGCTCGGTAAGCGCCAGCATATAGAAGCCGTCGGCGGCGATATCATGGGTGGCGCTTACAAATGCGGTCAGCCAGAAAAAGGCCAGCGAAAGCTGAAAAAACCATGCGCCGGGGAGTGTAAACGCCACGCATGCCAATCCGACGGCTATAAGCGCCTCAGTAGTCACGATCCACCATCGCTTAGTGCGCAATATATCCACAAACGGACTCCATAACGGCTTGATCACCCACGGCAGATATAGCCATGAGGTATAAAACGCAATCTCGCCGTTGGATATACCCATTACCTTGTACATCAGCACGGAAAGAGTCATAACGGCCACATAGGGCATAGCCTCTGCAAAGTACAGAGTGCTTACCCATGCCCAGGGAGTTACCCCGGCTTTCCGGTGTCTGACGTTTTTATCCATTGAAACGCGTTATCGAGGCATTATTGAAGTAGTGATATAATATGGTGCGATAATCATACCCCTTCGAGGCCATCACGGCAGCGCCAATCTGACAGAGGCCCACACCATGTCCCCAGCCAGCACCATGGAGAATGAACTCGCCGTTGTCGCCCCGGCTTACCACGAATGCCGAACTGAAAAGATGGCTTCGTGAGAGCCAGCGGCGTATTTCAAGTTCTTTGCCGACAGTCAGTGTACGGCGAGTGCCTGCAATGCGCAGACGGACTATGCGTCCCGACTTGCCGCGTTCTACAGGCTCGAGCGCGGTGATGGTGCCGAAATCCATACCGGAACGGTCACACACGATCTCCGAGAGTTCTTCCGGAGTATACGTGACAGTCCACCGATAAAAATCGGGAGTGGTGTCGAGATCGCTACGGTTGAGCACACTGCGGAGCACGGCCACATCGGGGGCTGCACAGAAAGCGTCGGGTGCCGACAGTATCCACTTCCGTGCCTCATCCTCGATACGCAGATCGGGAACGGGATGTTCCGGTATGGTGTCGCGGGCGCCTTCGAGGTAGGAGTGATGGACCGGTTCCCAACAGTATTCAAACTCCTCGAACGCACCGCCGCAACATTTGGAAAATCGCGTGTCGCACAGGCGCCCGTCGGCATCCGTCATCACCTCGCTGGAGGTGGCGGAGATTATGTCGTGCAATTTTTCAGAATATTCAGTTGCCGGAAGACCGAGATAACGCTGACAATGGTCGTCGGCACATACATCGAAGTCGGTATGATCATCGTGGTCGTACCATTTTATATGCTCAATGCCGTCGCCATCAGATGCGCACCGGCATTGACCGGCTACGGAAAGTGACTCACGGCAGGCGATCTGCTTCCAGGCCCAGCTTCGGGATATGACAGCATGCGCTTTCAATAATTCCACAGGCGATTCGGGGCTCATCTCGGCGCCTATCACACCTTCGATATAGCGCTCCATTCCTACCACATTTACGGCCACGGTACGGCCGCCGGGGGTATGTTGAAGTTCAAGCGTGCCCGGATAAGTGCGCCGCTCGGTATGTTCCCAATGAAACTGGCTCCCGACCGGGACATTCTCAAGTGTGAATGAAGCATCATCGTCGAGCGCGAAGTATGTGTCCCCTACCCGCTCATAACGTCCGTTGAGGGTAAAACTCAGGTCAGCGGCATCCATTATACCGACACGTATGCAGTCGGAAGGATTGGGATAAGCCACCTCGGAAAGTATTTTCTCAAGAAGCGCGCGGTCGAGCATATCGAAATCAGCAGGATTCACCGTAACGATAGTACCGAAAACATCAATCGCCCCGGGGCTTATGGCCGGAACCGGATAGCATGACGGACGATGAGTGCGCCTCGGAACTACACGCACCATAAGATTGCCGTCGGCCATACGCTCCATGGCCATGTTGAGGGGCATCTCAGCGCCCTCAGGCGAGATACCGGCTGAAACTATATACTCCCTGACAGCACGTACAACCGCTCCGGCATCCGGGCCAATGAATCTACGACTG
>JAHZGZ010000255.1:6685-10174 GCA_019420545.1 Bacteroidales bacterium
TGTAGACAGGCCCACGGTCGTAGTGGAGCATGTCGATACAGCCCGAGGGGACTGCCTGAAAATGGAAATGGTCGGGAGCCGACGCGCCGCTCTTCGCGCCATTGTATATTATGGTAAAACCTTCAAGATAATCGGCAAGGGCCGCCATGTCGGCGAGCCTTCCGGGAATATACTGAGGGGTATGCTCAACGGCAGCGATGGTAAGGTGATCGGGAAAGATGGGAAACGGATTCAACAAAATCTCATATCCGTGCCAGAGGATAGCCGTCTGCTCCGGCGGCCGGTTGCCTCGGCAGAGAAAACATGGACGCGCAGCCACGCTCCCGTCATCAAGCCTGGCAAGCGTGCTTACCTTGCGCGCGGGGAGCAGCAGAGCCTTCCACTCGAATGCGCCGTAACGGGCGATGACACGCGGAGTGCATGCGGCCACACTGCGGTGGCGTTCAGCAGCCTCGGGCCAATGCGAAAGCCCGTCGGAAATCCATTGCAGTATCTTTTCTTTCTCCATCAGATTCGATTCAAAGCCCGACGCGCTGCAAGTTCGATGGTGCGCAAAGAGTCCTTATACCAGTTGAACTCACGCAGTCTGTCAGGCGATAACGACGCATCGGAGTTACCTCCCCACCTGCGGCACAGATATATAGAGTCGAAAATACGTCCGATATGCCAGCGGCGCGATATGGCCAGAGCCATGGCGTAGTCCTCGCCGTAGCTCGAATTAGGAAACAATATCTCACGGGCGACAGGGGTAAAGAATGCACGTGGAGCGCCTATGCCGTTGACACGCAGAAGATTGTTGCGTCCGTTATGTGTTGTCCATTCGCGATGGTCGATAAGGCCCGGCGGGATGGAGTTGCCGTCGATATCGGTAAGGGTATAGCTGCCTACTACCATCGCACAGCGCTCGGAGCGGAAAGTCTCCACCACGCGGCGCAGCGTATCGGACGCTGCGTATATGTCGTCGCTGTCGAGCTGCACGGCATAGCGTCCGCAAAGGGGATGGCGAAGAGCTACATTCCAGCAGCCTCCGATCCCAAGCCCTTCAGCATCAGGAACGACATGGAGCAGGCGCGCATCTTCAGCGGCAAGCTTCGTCAACAGTTCAGTAGTGCCGTCGTCGCTGTGGTTGTCGACAACTATTACGTTGTAGTTGAAATCGCACGCCTGTGAGAGGGCGCTGCGCACGGCATCGGCCACAGTGGCTACACGGTTACGCACCGGTATTACTACCGACGCCTCGACAGGCCACTCTCCGCTATCGGCAAGCTCCGAGGTTTCAATGCGCTCAGGTTCACGTGAGAGATATGCCCCGATAGCCTTGAGATGAGCAGTGCACACCTCTTCAAGTTCAATCTGCCTCTCACGGTTGGCCGGATCGACATACGCCCACTGGTCGCCGTCGGTCTCCAGGCGTCGTGCTATACATAGCGGTTCGCCGAGCCGTACCACCGGCCCCTGACGCTGAAGCGCAAGGCGCAACGCATAGAGCGTGGCATACCGGTATTCACGGTCGAAACTGCCGAGAGCGCTCTCCATGGCCTCAGGCGACACCATCCACACGGGTCCCATATCAAGACCCTCGCGCAATGCGCCGGGTTGCCACTCCTCGCTGCTCACCATGAGGAGTGAGCCGTCGGGGGGGCGCAGGTAATAGTCGCCATAGACGATCGTGGCACCGGTATCGCGGAGTACCTGACGCATACGCCGCTCAGCACCGGGTATCATTTCTACCGACCACCCGGGTAGCAGGATCGTCTCGCCCGGACGCGCGGCAAGAGAGCATAGATGCCGGCGCAGACTGGCGGCATTCTCATCGTGATGCAGAGTAATCATTGTAAGAGCAAGCTCTACAGATTATGAATGTGTTTCGACTTTTTCCGAAGGTGGCAGCTGGCGGTTGCGCTCTTCGACCGCCTCCACAAGGTTGTCGGCAAGCTGCATGAACGCCTCGCCGGTGATGCTGTCGCGCAGAGCGATCGGAGCGCCGGAGTCGCCACCCTCGCAGATAGTACCGACAAGAGGTATCTGTGCGAGCACCCTGACGCCGAATTCCTCGGCGAGCTTCACGGCACCGTCACGTCCGAATATGTAATAACGTTCGTCGGGATGTGCTGCAGGTGTAAACCATGCCATATTCTCCACGATGCCGAGCACAGGCACGTTGACCTTGTCGTCGCGGAACATGGCCAGCCCCTTGCGTGCGTCGGCAAGCGCCACCTCCTGCGGAGTGCTCACAATCACCGCGCCGGTGATGGCAAGAGTCTGCACCAGAGTGAGGTGGATGTCGCTCGTGCCGGGGGGCATATCGATCAGGAAATAGTCGAGATCGCCCCACAGGGCATCGGTAATAAGCTGATTGAGAGCGCGCGAGGCCATAGCGCCGCGCCAAAGCACCGGACTGTTGCGGTCGACCAGAAAACCTATCGACAGAACCTTCACTCCATAACGCTCAACGGGTACGATCATCTCGCGGCCGTCGACATTCTCGGCATAGATAGGCTCATCTTCCACGCCGAACATCTTGGGGACTGACGGTCCGAAGATATCGGCGTCGAGCAGTCCTACCTTATAACCCTTCCGGGCGAGTGCCACCGCAAGATTGCTGGCTACGGTCGATTTTCCTACACCACCCTTGCCGGAAGAAACACCTATGATATTCTTGACACCTTTCAGGGGCGTGTCGGGACGCGGAGCAGGATTGGGGTTGCGGAACTTGACCCGGATGCGGTCCTTTACATCGACCTCAGGGGAGATATAAGTGGTAAGCGCCGTCTCGGCAGCCTTCACGAGCGACTTCACAAACGGATCGGTGGGCTTGTCGAATATCAGCGAGAAACTTACGGTGTTGCCGTCGATGCGTATGTCGTCCTCGACCATGCCGAGTTCGACTATATTTTTTCCGTTGCCGGGATAGCGTACGTTGCTGAGTGCGTCCAGTATCAGACGCGGATATAGTGTTGCCATTATTTTTCAGTTAACTGGGTTTTGTTCAGGATTGCCGGATGCACAAATGTCGGGCATCTGCAGTTCACCGCGCGAGAAGCTGCGGTATGTATCGGGTTCAATCTCGGCGTCTGGCTCGGCGAGCACGGTATCGTGGTCGAGATGCCATGCTATATATTTAATAGTAAGACCGCGGTCGAGCCACTGCTGCTCATAGAATGTGCATATGCCTAGTATATCGCCGGCACCTTTAGGCGACGCATATAGATCGGCGGTATCCGCCACCATAGCGAAGCCGTTGAGCGCGGTCATAAGCCGGGTATAAGTATACAGGAACGGGCTGTCGGTCTTCAGATGCACGATGCCGTCGGGCTTCATGATTCTGCGGTACAGCTCCATGAAGCGTGTGCCGGTAAGGCGCTTGTTCACCTTCTTCATCTGCGGGTCGGGGAAGGTGATCCATATCTCGTCGACCTCGCCGGGAGCGAAGAAGTAAGGTATCAGCTCTATGCTGGTACGCAGAAACGCCGCATTGGATATTCCGCG
>JAHZGZ010000256.1 GCA_019420545.1 Bacteroidales bacterium
CAACATGAGTATCGAGGAGCTGCGTGCCGAGTTCCCCGCCGAGAAGGCCGGACTGCACGTGATCATCACCGACTCCGAGGCCCCCTACCACGAGCGCAAGGTGACACTGCTCAACGGCCCGCACACCGTGCTCTCGCCCGTGACCTATCTCAGCGGCGTGAACATCGTGCGCGACGCCTGCAACCATCCCGTGCTCGGCAAGTACATCCACAAGGTGCAGTTCGACGAACTGATGCAGACCCTCAACCTGCCGATGGAGGAGCTTGAGAAGTTTGGCGCCGACGTGCTCGAGCGCTTCAACAACCCGTATGTCGACCATCAGGTGACATCGATCATGCTCAACGCTTTCCCCAAGTTCCAGACACGCGATCTCCCCGGCCTCAAGACCTATCTGGAGCGCAAGGGCGAACTTCCCAAGGGTATCGTGCTCGGCCTCGCCGCCATCATCACCTACTACAAGGGTGGCAAACGTGAGGACGGAGCCGAAATCAAGCCGCAGGATGATCAGGCCATCATGGATCTGCTCACACAGCTCTGGGCCACGGGCGACACCGCCAAGGTGGCTGAGGGTGTGCTTGCAGCCGACTCGCTCATATGGAAGGAGCACGGTGATCTCAACAAGATCCCCGGACTTACAGCCATGGTGATCGACTTCCTCAACAAGATTCAGGAGAAGGGGATGCTCGCCACCGTGGAAGAGATTCTCTAACATGTGCTCTTACACCATATGAAAGAATACATAAAGATAAATCCTGCCGACAATGTGGCCGTGGCGATCGCTCCCCTCACGAAGGGTACGACCGTGACTGTCGACGGCAGCGACATCACTCTTGTCGACGATATACCCGCAGGGCACAAGTTTGCCCTGCGGCCTATCGCCGAGGGTGATAATGTGATCAAATACGGATTCCCTATCGGCCATGTGCGCCGCGCTGTGGCCCAGGGTGCGTTTCTCGACCACGAGACCATCGCCACCAACCTTGCCGGTACGCTCGACTACTCGGGGATAAAGATCAAGGGCGCCTACGAAGGGTGTCCCGCCAAATATCGCGAGGAGCGTACGTTCGAAGGATATCTGCGCTCCGACGGCCAGGTGGGGATACGCAACGAGGTGTGGGTGATCCCCACCGTAGGTTGCGTGAACGGCATCGTGAAGCGCATCGCCGAGGCTCTGAAGAAGGAGACCGGATGTGAGGGCGTGGACGACATTATCGCCTTCACCCACAATTACGGCTGCTCGCAGCTCGGGGGAGACCACGAGAACACCAAAAAGATACTCCGCGATATGGTGCACCATCCCAATGCCGGCGCCATACTCGTGGTAGGACTCGGGTGTGAGAACAATCAGCCCCGCGCCTTCGAGGAGTTCTGCGGCGACTACGACCGCGAGCGCGTGAAGTTCCTCATATCGCAGGAGGTAGAGGGCGATGAGGTAGAGGCCGGACTGGAGATACTGCGCGGACTCTACGAGAAAGCGCGCGGCTTCAGGCGCACCACCCAGCCGGCATCGAAACTGCGCATCGGACTGAAGTGCGGAGGTTCCGACGGCTTCTCGGGCATCACTGCCAATCCGCTGCTGGGCGAACTGTCGGACTACCTTTGCAACTGCCAGGGTGGCACCACGATACTTACCGAGGTGCCCGAGATGTTCGGCGCCGAGACCATACTGATGGAGCGTTGCGCCGACAACGGCCTGCTTCACGATACCATCGACCTTATCAACGACTTCAAGGAGTACTTCCTGAGCCATGGCGAGCCTGTGGGCGAGAATCCCTCTCCCGGCAACAAGGCGGGAGGTATCTCCACGCTTGAAGAGAAGGCGCTCGGGTGCACGCAGAAGTCGGGCAAGAGTCCGGTAAAGGGTGTGCTCGCCTATGGCGAACGCCTGACCACCAACGGACTGAACCTGTTGTCGGCTCCCGGCAACGACCTTGTGGCCGCCACGGCGCTTGCCGCCGCCGGGTGTCAGATGGTACTGTTCACGACCGGTCGCGGCACACCGTTCGGCACATTCGTGCCTACAGCCAAGATCTCGACCAACAGCTCGCTTGCAAGGCGCAAACCGGAGTGGATCGACTTCAACGCCGGTCAGCTCGTGGAGGACCGCTCGATGGACGACGTGCTCGACGATTTCATAGAGTTTGTACTCGAAGTAGCATCGGGTCGCAAGGTGAATTCCGAGATCCACGGCTATCAGGAGATCGCCATATTCAAGAATGGCGTGACGCTGTAATGCAGTGCAGATAACCGTTTTGGATTATGCACAACCATTGTACAATAAAATATTGTAAACAACCGTTAAATCCGATAGAGATTTGAGATTATCGGAGTGCGTGTCAAAAAGGACGGATATTCCAATACGGCTTTGACGCGGCCTCTTTTCGTATAATTGTCAAGTCTGATATCTGACTAACACAAACCGCAAGTATTATGAAACCTTTCATGGATGAGAATTTTCTTCTCCAGACCCCTACGGCCCAGAAGCTCTACCACGAGCACGCTGCCGGAATGCCTATTATCGACTATCACTGCCATCTGATACCCAAGATGGTGGCCGATGACCATAAATTCAGCTCAATCACCGAGATATGGCTCGGGGGGGACCACTATAAGTGGCGCGCCATGCGCTCCAACGGAGTGCCCGAGCGTTTCTGCACCGGTACCGACACCACCGACTGGGAGAAATTCGAGAAGTGGGCCGAGACCGTGCCCTATACCTTCCGCAACCCCCTGTACCACTGGACACACCTGGAGCTGAAGACAGCTTTCGGCATCGACAAGCTGCTCAATCCCGAGACTGCCCGCGAGATATTCGACGCCTGCAACGACAAGCTCCAGAACGACCCCACGATGACCGCCCGCGGCCTGATGCGCCGCTACAACGTTGAGACGGTGTGCACCACCGACGATCCCGTCGACTCGCTTGAATACCACAAGGCAGTGGCCGACAGCGGCTTCGAGGTGAAGATGCTCCCCACCTGGCGTCCTGACAAAGCCATGGCCGTGGAGAATCCTGCCAATTTCCGCGCGTATGTGGAGAAGCTCGCCGAGGTGAGCGGAGTGGAGATAAACAAGTTCCAGGACATGATCGATGCCCTTCAGAAGCGCCACGATTTCTTTGAGTCGATGGGCTGCCGCCTGAGCGACCACGGTATCGAGGAATTCTATGCAGCCGACTACACACAGCCCGAAATCGACGGGATTTTCAACAAGGTATACGGCGGCAAGGAGCTGAGCAAGGAGGAGATCCACAAGTTCAAGAGCGCCATGCTGGTAGTGTTCGGCGAGATGGACTACGAGTCGGGCTGGACCCAGCAGTTCCACTACGGCGCCATCCGCGACAACAACTCGAAGATGTTCAAGTTGCTCGGTCCCGACACCGGCTTCGACAGCATCGGCGAGTTTACCACCGCAAAGTCAATGGCCAAGTTCCTCGACACGCTCAACTCGCGCGGCAAACTTGCCAAGACCATTCTTTACAACCTCAATCCCTGCGCCAACGAGGTGATAGCCACCATGCTCGGCAACTTCCAGGACGGCAGCGTGGCCGGAAAGATACAGTTTGGCTCGGGATGGTGGTTCCTCGACCAGAAAGACGGCATGCAGAAGCAGATGAACGCCCTGTCGGTGCTCGGGCTGCTGAGCCGCTTCGTGGGTATGCTCACCGACTCGCGCTCGTTCCTGAGCTATCCGCGCCACGAGTATTTCCGCCGCACGCTGTGTAACCTCGTGGGCACCGATATCGAAAACGGCGAAGTACCCTACACCGGCTACGAGGAGGCCCGCGTCAACAAGATGATAGAGGATATCTGCTACAACAACGCCAAGAACTATTTCAAATTCTAATCTATTGTACTCATGGAACTCAAACAGACAATCGACAAGGAGTACAATCAGAAGATGACCAGCTTCCGCTGGGTAATATGCGGACTGCTGTTCCTGGCCACAACGGTCAACTATATGGACCGCCAGGTGCTTTCGCTTACCTGGAAGGACTTCATATCGCCTGAATTCCACTGGACCGACGCCGACTACGGCCTGATCACGGCTATCTTCTCGATAGTGTACGCTGTAGCCAACCTCTTTGCGGGCCGCTTCATCGACTGGATGGGCACCAAGAAGGGTTACCTGTGGGCGATCGGCGTATGGTCGGCCGGCGCATGTCTCCATGCGCTCTGCGGCTGGGCTACGGAGCACACCGTGGGGCTGCATGACGCTGCCGAGATGGTGGGCGCCACCGGCACCGTGGCATCGCTTGTGGCCATAACTTCGGTATACTACTTCATCGCTGCGCGTGTCGTGCTCGCCGTGGGCGAGTCGGGCAACTTCCCCGCCGCAGTGAAGGTAACTGCCGAATACTTCCCCAAGCGCGACCGTGCCTACGCCACCGCTATCTTCAACGCCGGAGCTACTGTAGGCGCCCTTGCCGCACCGGTATCGATTCCGCCGCTGGCCCGCTTCTTCCAGAATATGGGAGTGGGCAACGGCTGGGAGATGGCGTTCGTGGTAATCGGTGGCCTGGGATTTATCTGGATGGGCCTGTGGATGTTCTATTACAAGAAACCGGCGGAGAATCCGCGCGTCAACGAGGCCGAGCTTGCCTATATCGAGCTTGACAACCATTCCGACGAGACTTCCGAGCAGAAAGCCGAGGAGGAGGACACCAACA
>JAHZGZ010000257.1:0-1844 GCA_019420545.1 Bacteroidales bacterium
CTTGAATCACTCAGCGATACTTCGACATCCGGCAAGGATGTGTGGATGGGGATTAAGGAACTGTGCGCATACGTCCCGACGCGCCCGGCAACGCAGACTGTCTATGGATGGACGAGCGCACATCTTATTCCGTTCCACAAGAGGGGGAAGCGTATCATGTTCCTAAAATCCGAGATAGACAAGTGGCTGATTGGAGAACAGCTCAAATCAATCCGTGAAATCGAGGCTGATGCCGAAGCCTTTTGTGCCGGCAGAAAGGAGCGTAAACTATGACCTCCATGCAAGACCCACTCGGCGGTTTCATCGCCGAAGTCGAAAGCGGAGCCGGGTTGCAGGTTCCTGATGCAGCGGCTGTGCGTTACGAGCGATTATGCACTGAGGCGCAACTTGACATCGACAAGGAGGTGCCACCGCCGCCGGTTGCCATTTATATAGGCGATTCGCCGGCTTGTACCTTCGGCAATTTCAGTGCCTCGATCGGTAAACCAAAAGGCAAGAAGACTTTCAATGTGTCGGCGATGACGGCAGCTGCCATGACCAATTCCACGATTCTGAATTATCGCGGCAATATGCCGTCGGATCAGAATGGTATCCTATACTTCGACACCGAGCAGAGCAAATATCATGCCTTCCGTGTATTCAAGCGTATCGCACGGTTGACACACAGGAGCAATGCGGAAATCAAGCAGCGTATAAAATATTACGCTCTCCGTAAATATTCTGTGGAAGACCGCATTGGCATGATTGACCATAAGATTCGGAATACCCCGGCTGTCGGACTGGTTATCATTGACGGCATCCGCGACCTGATGCTTGACATCAACAATCCCCGTGAAGCGACCCTTATAGTCAACTATCTGATGAAGTGGACGGAAGAATACAATCTTCACATCCACACCATCATTCACCAGAACAAGAGCGATGAGAACGCACGCGGACATATCGGAACCGAAATCAACAACAAGTCCGAAACCGTTCTCCGTGTCGAGAAGGACAAGAACGATGATGCCATCAGCACAGTCGAGGCGGTCTATATCCGGGATATCTCTTTCCCTTCGTTTGCCTTTCGAATTAACACCGAGGCTTTGCCGGAACTCATCAAGGACTATGTGCCGACACCCGAAGCCAAAGGCAACGAGGCATGGGACCCGTACCATGACATAGCCGAAGATACTCACCGCAGTGTTCTCGATTCGGCGTTTCCGAATCCCGATACACTGCTCCGACATGGGGAACTGATGGACGCGCTCCGTGACGCATATGCCGACGAGGACATCGAACTCAGCGATTACAAGCTCAAGATTCTGATAACCTTTCTGAAGAACAAACGGATGATCGAGCAGGTGGACAAGGGCAAGAAGAAGGGCAACCCGTACCGCTACCTTCAGGATTTTTACTATTGAAAAGTTAGTTGGATGAAGCGGGCCTATATATACACGACACCTCACCCAACCAAAATTCGATGTACTATGACTAATGATTACCGATACCGGCTTGACAACTCCCGCCCTCGCATCAAAGTGACGTGCCCTGCCTGCGGACGGCAGAAGAAACTTGTGCGATATATTGACACACAGACGGGGCGGTTTCTTGCCGATCATGTGGGCAAATGTGACCGTATATTCAAATGCGGATACCACTACACACCATCCGACTACTTCCGAGATCATCCCTGGCTGAATGATATTGCACCCCATCGGCCTGTGAGTTTGCACATCAATAAACAGCCCTCCCAACCGTCATTCATAGAGCGCAGCCGAATGGTTGAATCCATGAATCGATGTCAGTCTTCGGCTCTGTTCCGATTCCTCAGTTCACTGTGGGGTGAGGACGAGACGATGCGG
>JAHZGZ010000257.1:1854-13253 GCA_019420545.1 Bacteroidales bacterium
GTTCCGATTATATAATGTTGGTGCAACCACCCGGATGAACGATGCGGCGGTATTCTGGCAAGTGGATATCAACGGACGTATCCGCACAGGAAAGATAATGCGATACGGCAACGACGGACACCGCATAAAGGAAGATGGATCGGTAAACTTCATGTGGGCGCACCGTATGAAATCAATGGTTGACAATCCCGAGGACTTCAATCTTGTACAGTGCTTCTTCGGCGAACATCTGCTTTCAGTCTATCCCGATTCAAAGGTTATGATAGTTGAATCAGAGAAGTCTGCGATAATCGCCTCGCACTATTATCCGCAGTACCTGTGGCTGGCGAGTGGTGGATGTTGCGGATGCCTCAATCAGACGGCTTCGCAAGTTCTGAAAGGCAGGGAAGTGTGGCTCGTGCCTGACCTTGATGCCGAAGACCGTTGGCGCGACAAATTGACAATGCTCCGCGCGATTACTTCGACTGTCGGGATTGCAACCGCCTTATCCAATATGGCAACACCGGAGCAGAGAGCCGCCAAACTTGATATTGCCGACTTCCTTTTGGATGCGGCAAGCCGGAACAACCCCATTGTATGAGCTGATGACGGAGCCAATCAGCTTGCTGAAGATAGGGAGGATTTTAGTAATAAAATTCCGTAGCTTATTATGGCATTTTCATCCGATGTCTCCGACCTCTCCCGAAAAAGCCATCAGGCATCGAGCCACCTTCCGGCTCTTCTTTGCGATTGATACGGAATTTTATCATAACCAATTTAATTCAAGACTATATGACTACACAATATGCAGTGTGCCACATGGAGCGTGGCGCAGGCAACGATTCGGGGATGTCCTGCCACATCGAGCGCAAGACCGCCGACGGCAAACCGCACATCCCCGACAACGCTGACGAGAGCAGAACACCCATCAACCGTGAGCTTATCACCTTCCCCGAAGGCGTTCAAAACCGCACACAAGCGATTCAGCACCGTATTGAGACCGCCGGACTTCAAAGAAAAGTCGGCAAGAACCAGACACGTGCCATCCGTGTGCTTCTGACGGGCACGCATGAGCAGATGATGGCTCTTGCCAACGGCGGTCGCCTTGATGACTGGTGCCGGGCAAATATCAAATGGCTGCATGATACCTTCGGCAAGGATAATCTTGTGTCATGTGTGCTTCACTTGGATGAGAAGACTCCCCACCTTCATGCAACGGTTGTACCCATTATAACTGCACCACGCACTCGCCGTAAGCGCGAGGGTGAACAGAAGTACAAGGAAAAGACCCCGGCACCGAGGCTATGCGCCAATGAGTTGATGACACGCGGCAAGCTCCGACAATATCAGGACACATACGCATAGGCTATGGCCGGATTTGGATTGAAGCGCGGTGTCGTTGCGAGTGGTGCCAGACATCAGACCCAACAGCAATACAACCGTCAGCAAGCACTCGAACTTCAGTCAGACATCGAAAGACTGACAGCCGAGATTGAGAGACTTGCAGCCGAAAAGGAGAAGGTCGAGAGAGGAGCGAAGGACGGCAAGAACCGTATCCTGTCGTGGCTCGGAACCGGGGAACTGCCGAAGCTGGAGAAGGAAGTTGCAGACAAGGACAGACAGATTGCCGGATTACAAAAGCAGCTCTCCGAAATGCAGAAGCGGTACGATAATCTGAAAGCCGATTCGCTTCGTGAACACAACTCTTACCAGAAAGAAATCGACGCGGCGAGCAAACGAGTTGCTGAATGGGAGAGTCGTTATAATGCCGAACACAATCTGGCAAAGAAGTTGCACCGCCTGGCATACCCCGAACGTTACCGCCTGTCATCAGGAGCGGAGCTTGTCAGCGGCTGGATTCCCAACCGTACGTATCCCAGTCTGTCAATCACGACGCTGTTTCATGGCAACGAGTTCAAGAACACCTCTTACATTCTTCCCCACAATCTTCTCGACAAGTACGACAGCGGCGCGATTACTCTTCATGAATTGGTCAACGAACTGTTTGAGCCGTGGGAGCAGGTCGATGAATCACAGCATAGCCTCCTTGCCGTCATGCTCCAGACTGCCGCCGGAGGAATCCCGACACCGCATGTCGGCACCAGCGCAGGCGGTTCATCATCCGATCTGCCTTGGAACGATAACGACAAGGATAAATTCCGAAGAACGAAAACCAAAGGTCGAAGATAGCTTTTCAGTCTTTCAGAATCTTCTCATCAATCTCGACAGCATGGGCACCACGGGGGTTGCGAAGCGTCTTTTTGATTGATGAGAGTTCTGTATTGGCGAACCATTCGCCGAAAGTTGCTTTGACAAATGATGCCGTGGTGTCACCATCAATGGTATATTGGAACGCGATGTTCCATGAGAAATTTTTCAAAGAGGCTTGAGTCACTTCAGGCTTCTTTGATATTTTCATGGCGACCACATTGAGTACATCCTTATGGGTGACAAAGTATCTTACGCAATCCAGAATCTGAGCGACTTCGGTTTGAGAAAAATTCAAGCGCATAAATGTCTCCTTGGTATATGAGAGAATTTTGTCAAGTTTCTCAGCATCCTCCCGGAGCAGTTGTTCTCTTACTATACTCGTTTCTGCAACATAATGGTCGTGAAATTTGATTGCATCTTCGTAATCCGAATCTTTGATTATGATTGTCGGTTCAACATTTTTGAGAGCTTCTTCGACTGCTTCCTGCTGTTTGCGCGTAATCAAATCGCTATGAGCCTTGTCAAAAGCACTGATTCTATTGCATCCTGCGTAGAATAGCAGCCAGAACGCATAATAAACAGGAACGAACAGTAAGCTCCATTGCAATCCTAAATCAAATCTGGCGCAGGTTCCCCATGCCATTGCCGTAGATAGGGTGAGGTTTACCCCGGTGATGATTCCCGGAGTTATTTTTGGGAGAGTTCTCGATTTCATTTTATTAATTTTCTACAAAGTTAGAAAATCCATAGGAAACGATAAAGAAATCACCTCGTAAGCCCCTCACTTTTAGGCTTTTTTATCTATATAAATATAGTCGCTTGTCTATAAATATTGTTACTCAATATCATTGAAATTCAAATCAAGACTAATGGCATTCGCAGCTTCATCTTTCAGTCTATCAACCACTTTGGCATATATCTGAGTTGTACGAACGTTTGTGTGGCCTAACATCTTGCTGACGGTGTAAAGGTCTGTTCCTCCAGCAATTTGAAGCGTTGCAAAGGTATGACGGAAGCAATGGAAGGTGACTCTCCGCTTGATTCCGGCTGCCTCAATCCATCTCTTCAAAGGACGCGATACCCACGAAGGATCCGGCAAATCTTCAAATATAAGCCTGTCGGCATCTCCCGGTGTACCACATAATTGATATGCTTGTTCAGAGATTGGCTGATATTCAACTCCCTTCGTTTTCTGTTGAGTGAAGTTCAGACGGTATTGATCGCCCACCTTTTGAATATCGCCCCAATGTAGCTTCTGAATATCACAATGGCGTAACCCGGTCAATGCCGCAAACAATGCCGCACGCTTGATGATTGGCTTATCGCAGGGAGTTTTTGCCAATGTGTTGAGTTCGGCGATGGTCAGGAACTCACGACGGCTTTCTTCCTCTGCGATTCCTTTTGCCTTAGCCGAGAGGTCGACAGAGATATAACCATCAATAAATGCCTGCTTCAATGCCGCTTTAAAGATTGAGAAATATGTCGCAGCTGAGTTTTGAGACAATGTTCCCTTTTTTCCACCTCCTTGTGGAGCCGTCAGAAGAAAGTTCTTGAAATCGTTTATCAGCTTAGTGTCTATTCTTCCGAATGGTATTATTCCGTCTTTAGAAAAGATTTTCAACAATTCGCCCATTCGTTTCCAGTTTATGAGAATTGATGCCGAGCTGTTCTTATGTCGCTCGACAGTAATCTTCTTCACATAGTCGATGAAATTGGCATTGGCTTTTTCCTGCAATTCAGCCTGGGCTGCATCCTGATCGGAGTAGAGGGCTGCCGTATCATATTCCTTTTGACGGATTTGCCTTACTTTATCGGCATAGATACACGATTCCTGGTCTGTCTGGGATTTACACATGATAACGCCATTGATATCACGTTTCGGTTGAAAACCTCCGCGAGTAGGTCTTTTCTTATCCCATATCGGTGTTGTTATGATACGTTTGACATATTCACGTACTCGTTCAGGAGTTTCATTCTCTTTCTCATAGACAGGGTATGCCTCGACATAGAGATACCATTCATTCCGAATTTCACTCTTTCGCAGTTTTACGGATACTGTTGTATGTTGGAGTTTCTTTTTCATTGCTCTGACTTGAAGATTTTGTCAATGTCAAACTTCGGTACATATACAAAACGGCCTATCTGGCGCATAGGAATACTGTGCCTTCTCAAATTGCTGTATACTGTCGACTCACTTACTCGAAAGAGTTTGGAAACTTCTCCAATAGTATAACAATCCTCCGGCTCCAATGAATATAACCGTTTGGGGGTTCCCTCCACAAGTGGATTCTTACGAACTTCTAATATCGTTTCAATTTCGGTAACATCAACAAGCGTCATTCGTATCCCGGGATTATATGCTCTTATTTTCCCAAGTCTAATCCATCTATATAATGTAGGTTTTGAGATGTTGTATTTATTGATTACCTGAGCGGCTGTCAGATACTGATTTCCGTCCGCATTATCTACGATGGCTTGTCTTCTTTCTTCTCGTTTAATGGCTCGTTTCTTATTCCGAAATGTCTCATCGGAACATTTCTTAGAACAGTGGACTGAATTGACATTCTTTGCGAGAAATGGTTTCCCGCAAACGATACAATGACGCATGATTTTAGCTTTGCTTTCTGGCATAATCTTGTAGTTGTATCACTTTAACGCCGATTTAGTATCATAAGGTAAAATCAACGTCAAAATAAGTTTCGGTACAATTTTGGTACAAATATAAGCTAAAAATCCATAGAAAACAAGTATTCAGAGAGAAAAGTACAAATAAAAATGGAGTGTAACTCGTTGAGCTACACTCCATTTTATTATCGTTGGTTAGCGGACTTACTTAACTTCCTCGAAGTCGACGTCGGTAACGTGGTCATCAGAGGTAGCCTGCGAGGCGCCGGGCTGGGGGCCTGCCTGCTGACCGGCCGACTGAGCCTGCTGCTGGGCATTGAGGATATCCTGCTGGGCAGCGCCGAAGGCCGATTCGATCTCCTTGATGGCAGCGTCGCATGCGGCAACGTCCTGAGCCTTGTGGGCGTCTTTCAGTTTGGCCACAGCGGCCTCGATAGCAGCCTTCTTGTCGGCGGGAATCTTGTCGCCGAGCTCGCCGAGCTGCTTCTCTGTCTGGAAGATGAGAGCGTCAGCCTGGTTGAGCTTGTCGATCTTCTGCTTCTCGGCCTCATCAGCAGCGGCGTTGGCGGCGGCCTCGTCCTTCATACGCTTGATCTCGGCGTCGGTAAGACCCGACGAAGCCTCAATACGGATGCTCTGCTCCTTGCCTGTAGCCTTATCCTTGGCGGATACGTTGAGGATACCGTTGGCGTCGATCTCGAAGGTCACCTCGATCTGAGGAATACCACGCGGTGCGGGTGCGATGCCGTCGAGATGGAACTTGCCGAGAGTCTTATCGTCCTTGGCAAGAGGACGCTCGCCCTGGAGCACATGGATCTCAACCGAAGGCTGGTTGTCGGCTGCGGTAGAGAATGTCTCGCTCTTACGGGTAGGAATGGTGGTGTTGGCCTCGATAAGCTTGGTCATCACGCCACCGAGAGTCTCGATACCTACCGACAGAGGCACAACGTCAAGCAGAAGCACATCCTTTACATCGCCTGAGAGCACACCGCCCTGGATGGCAGCGCCCACGGCAACTACCTCATCGGGGTTGACTCCCTTCGAAGGAACCTTGCCGAAGAACTTCTTCACGATCTCCTGGATAGCGGGGATACGGGTCGAACCGCCCACGAGGATAACCTCGTCGATATCCGATGCCTTGAGGCCGGCGTCGCTAAGAGCCTGCTCGCAGGGCTTGATGGTAGCCTGGATCAGCTTGTCGGCCAGACGCTCGAACTCCGCACGTGTAAGAGTCTTTACCAAGTGACGGGGAACACCGTCGACAGGCATGATGTAAGGCAGATTGATTTCAGTTGTGGTAGAGCTTGAAAGCTCGATCTTGGCCTTCTCGGCAGCTTCTTTCAGACGCTGGAGAGCCATGGCGTCCTTACGGAGGTCAACTCCGTATTCCTGCTGGAATCCGTCGGCAAGCCAGTCGATGATCACGTGGTCGAAGTCGTCACCGCCAAGGTGGGTGTCACCGTTGGTCGACTTAACCTCAAACACGCCGTCGCCAAGCTCAAGGATAGAGATATCGAACGTACCGCCACCGAGGTCAAACACGGCGATCTTCTGATCCTTGTCGCTCTTGTCGAGGCCATAGGCCAGAGCGGCTGCGGTAGGCTCGTTCACGATACGGCGCACCTTCAGACCGGCGATCTCACCGGCTTCCTTGGTTGCCTGACGCTGCGAGTCGTTGAAGTAAGCGGGCACTGTGATCACAGCCTCGTCTACTGTCTGACCAAGATAATCCTCGGCGGTCTTCTTCATCTTCTGAAGAATCATGGCCGAGATCTCCTGCGGAGTATATTCGCGGCCGTCTACAAGCACACGTACTGTGCCGTTGTCAGCCTTGCCCACTTCGTAGGGCACACGTTTTACTTCCTCGGCAACCTCATCGTAGCGCTCGCCCATGAAACGCTTGATCGAATATACGGTGCCTTCAGGGTTGGTGATGGCCTGACGCTTGGCAGGATCACCCACCTTACGCTCGCCACCGGCGATAAAAGCCACGATAGAAGGAGTGGTGTTACGTCCCTCGCTGTTAGGAATAACCACAGGGTCGTTACCCTCAAGTACGGCTACACATGAGTTGGTTGTACCCACGTCAATACCGATTATCTTTCCCATAATTGTAAGTTTTTATTTGTTTCTTGAATTTTGATTTTCTTTACTCAGTCTTTCGCCGGCAGTTCCATGGAGGATCTCCCGACGCTCATTAGACAAAACAAATCATGTGCCAAAAAGGTTGGCATATCCATTAATTTAATATCATTCAACCCATTAAGCCGTGTCGCCCGACTGACACGCCCACTGACACAATTTCCATTCCCACTGACAAAAAAACATCGTTACCCCTCACGTTCAACTCATTTTTACAAACTTTCACACATTGCCACAAAGCATTTACTCAAAATTTGGTAAATTTGCCGGAAATTGCCGATAGTGGGTGAATATCGCCTGCCAAGCATAATGCCAACAATTATTACAAACCATATATACCACAAAATGAACATCTCACATATCGAACATGTAGGTATAGCCGTTCCCTCTCTTGACGAGGCTATCCCTTTCTACGAGAACATCCTTGGCCTTAAGTGTTTTGCCATCGAAGAAGTTGCCGACCAGAAAGTGCGTACCGCATTTTTCCAGGTAGGCCAGACAAAGATCGAGCTCCTTGAGGGCACATCCGACGACAGCGCTATCTCCAAATTCATCGCTAACAACGGCGGCCGCGGCGGCATCCAGCATATCGCCTTCGCAATGGCCGACGGCGTTGCCAACGCTCTTGCTGAAGCCGAGGGCAAAGGCTGCCGCCTCATCGACAAAGCTCCCCGCAAAGGTGCCGAAGGCCTCAACATCGCCTTCCTCCACCCCAAATCGACATGCGGCGCCCTCATCGAGCTTTGCGAGGATCCCAAGAAGATGTAATCCAATTCCAACTACACAATACACAATATATAATATATGAGTAACCAACTCGAAAAGGTTCAGGAGCTTATCGCCATGCGCGAGGAGGCACGCCTGGGCGGTGGCGAAAAAGCCATCCAGAAGCAGCACGAAAGAGGCAAATATACCGCACGCGAACGTATCGCTCAGCTACTCGACGAAGGATCGTTTGAGGAGCTCGACATGTTTGTACGTCATCGCTGCACCAACTTCGGCCAGGAAAAGAAATCATTCCTCGGCGACGGCGTGGTCACAGGCTACGGCACTATCGACGGACGCCTTGTCTACGTATTCGCCCAGGACTTCACCGTATTCGGCGGCTCCCTTTCAGAGACCATGGCCCTCAAGATCTGCAAGATCATGGATATGGCCATGAAGATGGGCGCTCCGGTTATCGGCCTCAACGACTCGGGTGGCGCACGTATCCAGGAAGGCATCAACGCTCTCGGCGGATACGCTGAAATCTTCCAGCGCAACATCCTCGCTTCCGGCGTCGTTCCCCAGATCTCATGTATCCTCGGTCCATGTGCCGGCGGTGCCGTTTACTCACCGGCCCTCACCGACTTCACCATCATGGCAAAGGGCATCTCCTATATGTTCCTTACCGGTCCTAAGGTTGTAAAGACCGTTACCGGCGAAGACGTCACCCAGGAAGCCCTCGGCGGAGCCCAGGTTCACTCCACAAAGAGCGGCGTATGCCACTTCGCTGCCGAAGACGGCGAGGACGCACTGAAGATCACCCGCAAGCTCTTCAGCTACATCCCCCAGAACAACCTCGAAGAGCCCCCGATGGTCGAATGCACCGATCCTATCGACCGTCTGGAGGATTCCCTCAACGACATCATACCCGACAGCGCCAACAAGCCCTACGACATGTACGAGGTAATCGGAGCCATCATCGACCACGGCGAATTCCTTGAAGTACAGCGCGACTACGCCAAGAACATCATCGTAGGTTTCGCCCGCATGAATGGCCAGAGCGTAGGTATCGTGGCCAACCAGCCCAAATATCTCGCCGGCGTACTCGACAGCAACGCTTCGCGCAAGGGCGCACGCTTCGTTCGCTTCTGCGACGCATTCAACATTCCTCTCGTCACACTCGTCGACGTACCCGGATTCCTCCCCGGCACAGGTCAGGAATACAACGGCGTGATCCTCCACGGTGCCAAGCTCCTCTACGCCTTCGGTGAGGCCACCGTTCCCAAGGTGACCGTAACACTCCGCAAGAGCTACGGCGGTTCGCACATCGTGATGAGCTGCAAGCAGCTCCGTGGCGACATGAACTACGCATGGCCTACCGCCGAAATCGCCGTTATGGGCGGCGCAGGTGCCGTCGAGGTGCTCTACGCCAAGGAAGCAAAGGCCGCAGAAGATCCCGCAAAGGTACTCGCCGAGAAGGAGCTCGAATACAATAAACTCTTCTGCAACCCCTACAACGCTGCCAAGTACGGTTACATCGACGACGTTATCGAGCCGCGCAACACCCGTTTCCGCGTGATCCGCGCTCTCCAGCAGCTTGCTACAAAGAAAGTCACAAATCCCGCCAAGAAACACGGCAACATACCTCTCTAATCCGCAAGCAATGAGAAAGAGTATCATCCTGTTTCTTGCCCTCACCCTCGTATGCGGCGCATCGGCCTTTGCTCAGGGACGCAAAGGCCTGCGCATCAACGAGGTGATGGTACAGAACGACTCAAACTATGTCGACGACTACGGACAGCATCAGGCCTGGATCGAGCTTTTCAACTCTACCTACGCCCCGATGGAAATATCCAGCGTCTACATCACCAACGATCCCGCCAATCCCAAGAAATACCCCGTGCCTCTGGGCGATGTCAACACCGAGATCCCCACTCGCCAGCATGTGGTATTCTGGGCCGACGGTGAGCCCAATAAGGGCACATTCCACCTCAGCTTCCAGCTTACTCCCGGCCAGGACAACTGGATCGGCGTATACGACGCCAACGGTCGCACGCTCATCGACTCCGTGACCGTACCCGCATCCCTGCTCCCCAACACCACCTATGCCCGCGCTATCGACGGTGAAGGACAATGGGAAGTACGCGACGGTGGTGAGAAGTACATCACTCCCTCGAGCGCAAACCAGATTGTCGACACCAACGGCAAGGTCGAGATGTTTGCCGAGACCGACGGACATGGCTTCGGCCTCTCGCTGATGGCCATGCTCATCGTATTCTTCGCGCTTGCCCTTCTCTGCGTATGCTTCTATATCATCAGCCGCATCGGTGCTTCCGTCTCGCGTAAGAACAAGGCAGCATCACAGGGCATCGACACTCGTCAGCTCCCCAAGGAAGAGAAGCCGCAGCAGGATTCAGGCGAGGAGATCGCAGCAATCGTAATGGCCCTCAACGACCATCTCAACGCTCACGACCGCGAAAGCACCATCCTTACCATCAACAAGGTACGTCGTTCCTACTCTCCCTGGAGCTCCAAGATCTACAGCCTCCGCGAGCTTCCCCACCGTTAATCCGGTTATCCCACAACTACCAACGATCACAACAAAATGAAAGAATACAAATATAAGATCAATGGCAACAGCTACAACGTTGCCATTGGCGACATTGTCGACGGCAAAGCCGAAGTGCTTGTCAACGGCACCCCATACAAGGTGGAGCTTGATCAGGAAAAGGCTCCCGTAACTGTGGTAAACAAGGCCCCGCGTGCGGCTGCCGCTCCCCGTACAGCCGCCGGCGAGAAAGTAATCGCCAAACCGAGCGTAGCAAGCGGAAACATACAGGTAAAGGCTCCTCTCCCCGGCACAATCATGTCGATCAACTGCAAGGTTGGCGACGTTGTCAAAGCCGCCGACACTGTCATAATGCTCGAAGCAATGAAGATGGAGAACGCAATCCACGCCGGTTACGACGGAAAAGTCGCTTCCATCTCCTGCAACACCGGCGACGCCGTGCTCGAGGGTGCCGTACTTATCACTCTGGAGTAACACATATTCCGCAATAATCAATCAACTTACACTTTCGGAATATGATATCATTAATGAGTTTCAGCGAATTCATATCCGTAAACTTCCACCAGTTCTGGGTGCTGACCGGCTTCGCCAATTTCACTTGGCAGCACGGCATCATGCTCCTTGTGGGCCTCTTCTTCATCTGGCTTGCCATTAAGAAGAACTTTGAGCCCATGCTTCTGGTGCCTATCGGTTTCGGTATACTCCTCGGAAACATCCCCTTCAACGCTACCGCTGGCCTTGAAATCGGCATCTACGAAGAGGGATCAGTACTAAATATCCTTTACAACGGTGTGTCGGCCGGATGGTATCCGCCGCTGATATTTCTCGGTATCGGTGCCATGACCGACTTCAGCGCCCTGATCGCCAACCCCAAGCTCATGCTTATCGGCGCAGCGGCTCAGTTCGGTATCTTCGGCGCCTACATGGTGGCCCTCGCCCTCGGCTTCTCACCCGACCAGGCAGGTGCGATCGCCATCATCGGTGGTGCCGACGGCCCCACGGCAATCTTCCTCTCGTCGAAGCTTGCCCCCAACCTCATGGGTGCCATTGCAGTGTCGGCCTACTCCTACATGGCCCTCGTGCCGCTGATCCAGCCCCCGATCATGCGACTCCTCACCACCAAGAAAGAGCGCGTCATACGCATGAAGCCCGCACGTGCCGTAAGCCA
>JAHZGZ010000258.1 GCA_019420545.1 Bacteroidales bacterium
CGCGTGGTGCCGGCCATATCGTCGACTATGGCTGTACGGGTCTGGGTGAGGCGGTTGAAAAGCGTGGATTTGCCCACGTTAGGTCGTCCGACTATTGCTACGAGTCTTCCCATTATAATATATACTGAATTTTAAGCTGCAAATTTAACATTTTTAAAGATAGCTACCTACCTTATCTCCCAATATAAACAACCGCAAATATCGAATAATGGTCTATTTAACACTTTTTATGCAACATAAATACATTCATTTTTATTCATTTCCCACACATGAGGGCCGGAAATACCGTCATAAATAGTAAATTTGCACACATAAGTAAGTCACAACATACACCAATCATCATTATGACACCCTCTCTACGCTATCTCCTCACCGCCATCACCGCCGGCGCAGCCCTGGCAAGCATGCACGCATCTCCGGCAACCCATCGGCCCGTCTCTGAAATGTCGGGACGCGATTTCTCGGCCCACTACAGTCTGTATCCATATACATTCGAGGCGGCACCGGCGCTTACCGGCTCGCCCGACGGCTAGGAACCGTTTCACATAGAGCATTACGGACGCCACGGCGCACGCTGGCTCATCGATCAGAAAGATTACGACCAGCCCCTCGAACAGCTTGAGAAAGCCGAGCGCAACGGTGTGCTCACCCCGCTCGGCCGCGAGACCCTCGACCTGTTGCGCGACCTTTCGGCAAAAGAGGCCGGACGCCGCGAGGAGCTGTCCGACGTGGGAGCGATCCAGCATCAGGGCATCGGCGAACGCATGGTGAAAAATTTTCCCGAGGTATTCGCTCCCGGCTCGGTGGTCAATGCAAAGTCGACCGTGGTGATACGCTGCATACTGTCGATGGTCAACGAGCTCAACTCCATCAACAAACTCGCCCCCGGCACAAAAGTGCTGACCGACGCCAGCAACGCCGACATGTACTACATGAATTTCGACGATACCGTCGGCCTGAAGATACGCAATGCCGCCAAGAAAGGCGCGCTAAAAAAATATACCCGCAAATATCCCGAGACAGGAGCGTACCTTAACCGCCTCATCAGCAGCCCGCAGTTTATCGCCGACAGTATCGACTCAAAAGGCCTTGAGCGCCGCATGTGGCGGTTCCTCTCAAACACACAGAGCCATCTCGGCGCACCTTGGCTTACCGACAGGGTGTTCACTCCCGAAGAACTGCACGCACAGTGGCTGCGGTCGAATGCCAGCTGGTTTGTCGACGCCGGCAACTCCAAGATCAACAACTACCGGGGTGCATTCAGCCAGAGCAATCTCCTGCGCAACATTATCGAGAGCGCAGACACGGCCCTCGTGTCGCCCGGCGTAAGCGCAAACCTGCGCTTCGGCCACGACGGTATGGTACTGCCGCTCACCGTATTGCTTGAGCTTAACGACTATGCCCGCGAGATCAACCGCTTCGAGGATATCGAGAAGGCCGGATGGTACTGCCAGGATATCGTGCCTATGGCCGGCAACATCCAGATGATATTCTACCGTCCGGTAGGTTCGACCGACCCGGAGGATGTACTGGTGAAAGTGCTTCTCAACGAAAACGAGACGCGCCTGCCGGGAGAACCGGTCACCGGGCCTTATTATTCCTGGAAGGCCCTGCGCAAATACTATCTCGACAAACTCGATTCGGTACGCGAATAACAGTCGACACGGAAACTTAACTTACTACAACGCAACGCCATATTTTTATTTCATGAGAACACGCCTTGTAGCTTCGATTGTCGCGCTCCTGCTTGCCGTAGGCGCGGGAGCACAGGAAGCAAAATACATATTTTACATCATAGGCGACGGCATGGGTCTTGGGCATGCCATGGGCGCCGAACTTTACAACCGCACGGTTGCCGGCAACGACACGCCCATCACGATGATGCAGTTTCCGGTAGCCTCGCAATGCACCACCCATTCTGCCTCGTCGCCCGTAACCGACTCGGCCGCCGCAGGCACCGCACTGGCCACCGGCACAAAGACGACCAACGGCATGCTCGGCATGGCCCCCGACTCCACGGCGCTGACCTCGGTAGCCACCATCCTGCAGCAGAGAGGCTACGCCATAGGGATCGTCACCACCGAGGATGCCGACGACGCCACGCCGGGAGCTTTCTACTCCCATGTTCCGAGCCGCGGCAAGTACTACCGCATAGGTTGCGACGCCGCACGCAGTGGATTCGACTTCATCGCCGGACAACGGAGTGGACATGGTGCGCGGTCTCGACGCCCTCAGCCGATCGAAGTCCGACAGGGTGGTACTTCTCGACAGCCTGTATTTCAAGGACGTGTGGTACTATACCATCGACTCGGTGCCGGGCCTGACACTCGCCTCCATGACCGACGCATGCATGAAGCATCTTGCGCGCAACGGCCGCGACCGCTGGTTCATGATGATCGAAGGTGGCAATATCGACCATGCCGGCCATGCCAACGACGGCGGCACCATAATCAAGGAGGTGCTCAACTTCAACGACGTGATACGCATGGCCTACGATTTCTATCTCGCCCACCCCGACGAGACTCTTATCGTGGTAACCGCCGACCATGAGACAGGCGGCATGGGCCTCGGCAACAATGCCAATTCCAAATTGCAGCTTCAGTATTACGACCGCCAGCGCGTGTCGAAAGAGCGGTTTACGGTATATTGCCGCGACATCATCAAGTCGGGCAAGCCCTACAGCTGGGAGCAGATGAAAGATTATCTCACCGGGATGCTCGGTTTCTGGAAGTATGTGCCTGTGAGCGACGACGATACCGCGCGTCTGCACAAGATATTCGACAAGGCCATCACCCGCAACGAGGGTACCGACAACCATACGCTCTACAAGACGTTCGACCAGTTTACCGAGACCGTCTATCATATCCTCGACAAGGCCACCGGCATCGGCTGGACGTCAAACAACCACACCGCCGGGGTTGTACCCGTATATGCCGTAGGTGTCGGTGCCGAGCGCTTCGCCTCGTTCAACGACAATACCGACATCCCCGCCAAAATCCTCAAGGCCGCCTCCCCCCAGTAAACCCACCGCCACACCATAGAAGTAACGGCATCCTCACTCCGGATGCGCCAGTCGAGGATCTGAAAGCCTTAGTGGGCTTAGTGGCTTTAGTGTCGTTAAAGTCGTTAAAGTCCCTAAAGTCTCTATCGACCCTAATGACCCCGACCCTACCGGCGTTGCCGACTACGGCACAACGCCTATGCCTTTTTGCCCGGGAGAGCGCCCCACAGGGTGCCACCCGACAACGAGCGGCGAAGCTTTGCGCATCATTCCTGGCGAAGCTTTGCGCATCATTCCTGGTGCAGATTTCCGGATCGATCCGGCAGGCCGTATTGATTCAGCAGACATCCTTGCCGCCTTTGCGGCGCGTACAAGGCACGATTTCTTACGGCCGGAACGTGTCATGGCCGCTTTACGGTCGAGACGAGCAGCCTTGCGCTCCAGTCTATCTGCCTTCTCATGTTCAGCCACTTGCTGAATGCGGCGTTTCCTACGCCTTTCACGCGCCTGCTCGTTGCGCCGCTTCCGCCGGTCAATCTCGGCGCGAATGAAAATCCACGCACACCGGAATCCCTCCTCGCCAATATGGGTAAACCGAGGTTCTTTTCCTTCCTCGATATACTGACGCACGGCCCATTCCATATCCTCTACATCATAGGCTCCTGACAACCTCATCGCAATGTACCATTCCCGGTCGAATTTATACCTGGGTTTCAACTTCTTAGTCCCGGCCTTCGGCCCCGACGTCTTAACTGCGGCACTATTCTTTGTCCGCATTCTAAATTGTGTTTTCATAATTGATAAAGATTAGCATTTGTAATAATCACACCGCAAATATACAATCAACCTTTGTAACAACCAAATTATTCACAATATTTTTCATCCGTAAAATTTGCAGCGATTTTCAAGGGATGTTTTAAATTGTGTGAGCATCGGGGTTAAGGTTTGTGACAAATTTACATTTTGTAGATTACGGGAGTTTTTGTTAAATTTGCGGAAGTAACCTTAATCGAAACGAGATGAAGAGATTGAAATGGAGAATCGGGCGCAAAGGCGCATCCCTTATTGTACTGGCAACAGTATCATTTATGACGACGGAAATGGCAGTTGCACAAACGGCATACTGCAATGAGCCGACAACAGCGGACACCAAGGGACGGACGGTATTCAACGGAGATTTTTCGCCACAGGAAGGATTGCTGACGCCTGTCGAGAGGGCGCATCGCTCGGAGATGTGCCTTAACGGGAGATGGGAGCTTCAGATAATGCCGATGCCAAAAGGATGGAAAGAGGGCACCGGGACAGCTCCGGAACTGCTGCCACCCGATCCTGACCGCTGGGAAAGCGTAAAGATAAAGATACCGTCGCCCATCAATGTAAACGACTGGGGACGCGGGCTGGTGACGGGCGCGGGAACCGACAGACCATATGTGCCGTCGTCGGTATATTATCCGTCATACCCGAAGCATTGGGCCGGAGCACGCATGGCGTGGCTCCGACGGGAATTCCCTACCCCGACGAATATCGACGGCCACCGCGCGATACTGCACTTCGAAGCGGTGGCAGGTGACGCACGGGTGCTTGTCAACGGCAAGGAGGCAACTACCCACTTTGGGCTACATCTACCCTTCGAGGCCGACGTGACCGATCTGCTCAACCGCGACGGACGCCCCAACGAACTGCTTGTTGGCGTGCGCGATACAAAACTTTTCGACCGCCGCCATCCCGACTACCCCAAAATGGCGGCCACATATCCCACCGGCTCCAACACCGACTATCTGGTAGGGATCTGGCAGGATGTCTACCTCCATACCGTGCCGGAAATATCTGTCGCAGACCTATATGTGAAGCCATTGGTCGACCGCGACAGCCTCGTGATAATTGCTACGGTGGCCAACCATTCCGACAAGCCGCGCAAGCTCTCGCTTGCGGCCGGTGTGCGCCGGTGGATAAACCATGCCGACCATGCCGACATACTTTCCGGCCCCGTGCCCTCATGGGAACTTGGCGACACGGCGATGTGCATTCCGGCGACGCGCCCCGTGACTATCGGCGCCGGAGAAACAGAAGAAATAGTACTTGCGGCGATGCCTAATGGAGCGCTCAGCCACTGGACGCCCGACACGCCGAACCTCTATACCGCCGTCGTCACCCTCACCGACGACAAAGGCCGAGAACTCGACCTCAAGGCCGAGCGCTTCGGCTGGCGCCAGCTCACGCTCGAAGGGCGCGATTTCCTGCTCAACGGCAAGAAGATACAATGCTTCGGCGATATCCAGCACCCGTTCAGTGCATATATCACCTCGCGGCGCTTCGCCTATGCGTGGTACCGCATGATCAAGGATTTCGGCGGTAACACGGTGCGTCCCCACGCCCAGCCGTGGCCTCGCGCCTACTATGACCTGGCCGACGAGATGGGGCTGATGGTGCTCGACGAAACGGGCCTCTTCGGCAGCTCAATCCGTCTCAACTTCGAGGATCCGGAGCTGTGGCAACGCTCGGCCGACCATCTGCGCGACCTTATCAGGCGCGACCGCAACCATCCGTCGGTGATCGGCTGGAGCGTCGGCAACGAGACATTCGCCATAGCTCTGCTCAACAAACCGCCCGAAGCCATGGCACGCGCATGGAACGACAGCCTTGCCGCCCTCGCCGCCAAAGTGCCACAATGGGATGATACGCGCAGTTTCATAACCTTCGACGGCGATCGCGATCTCGACGGACGCATGCCGGTATGGAGCCGCCATCTCGCCCACGGACTCGAACTGCATCAGATTCCCGCCGATAATCCGCGCCCGCTGGTAGTGGGCGAATCGGGAGCCACTTACTACGGCCGCCCCGAGCAGCTCTATCAGTTTGCCGGAGAGGACGCTTACCGCGACTACCGGGGACGCAGCCGCGCACTCGGCATCGACGTATATCAGAACGTGCGGCAGATGGCCCTTCCGATGCTCGCCTATTACTCGCCTTCGGAGGTGTGCTGGTTCGGCATCGAGCATATGCCGCTCGGCTACAGCGATTTCAGCCGTCTGCCCGACGCCACCGACGGAGTTTTCGCCGGAAAAGCATATGAGGAAGGGAAGCCCGGCTACCAGTACGAGAGGATACCGCCCTACGTGAGCACGTTCAACCCGGGCCTTGACCCGACGTTGCCGCTATACCGTCCGCTTCCGATGTTCAACGCACTGAAAGCCGCACTCCACGGCGAGCCATGGGAAGCGGCCACGAACATACAGCATCCCGACACACTTCCGGCGCCTGCGCCGAAATATGACAGTGTATGGCTCGGCACGGAACGCTCGACGGCACTCGATACTCTTTTCAGCCGTCTTGGAGTAGCGATCGCCACCAAGCCCTCGGCCAAGACGCTTATGGTGCTCGACGCCTCGCGCGCATCACACGCCGACATATGCAACGCCATGCGACGGAAAGGGGCGCGCATCGTGGCATTTGCCACTGCCGACACCCTGAGCGGTGCATTCCGCACAGTGCTTCCCGCCGACGGCGCTCTCACCGAACGCCGCGCCTCGGCCATGAAAGCCGAGAACGAATCGACATGGGAACGGTATTTCGAGCTGCCCGACCTTTATTTCGGGGAAACGGGGCCGAACGGATGCGACCGCCATCCGGTAAAGCGGATATTCACGGGCGAACTGCTCGGGAAGGCCGATGTGGCCCTCCGGCCTGCGGATACCGACTGGACGCTGTTCAACAACGTAGCCGAACACTGGAAATGTGCGCAGGTGTGTCTGTATGAGGCTCTTGAAAAGCCCGACGGCGCCGCGCTGCTTACCCTCGACATGCCGCGCGGCAACAAGCTCGCCATGACAAGCGTTGATCCGACTCTGCTCCACGACAAGAACATACAGTTCTGGCAGCGGGTACTGTCGCTGATCGGACTTGATACATCGGGCGCAAGCACGGGCGGGGAGGCTGTGCGTCGCGCACACGACCTGCTGCTCGACGGCCCGATGGACTGATCCGGTCCTTGACAATGGGTGGGAACGCGCTTGGAAAGCGCGTCTCCTACACCCGTAGCGGCACGTAACGCGGCAAAGTCAGTCACGGCGACAGGCAGGAGTGCAAAGTCAGTCATGGCGGCCTAAAGCGCCGCCTTCACAGTCAGGGTCGATGGAAAAGTCGTAAATTTGCAGGAAGAAATAGAGACGTCAATTTTTATAGACACGGAAATTATGCGACCGATGAGAAAAGCAGGGCGGCAGAAAGATGCGGCCTGGGCACTGGAGGTATTCGACAAGGCGCCGTATGTGACGCTGAGCATGACGCGCCCCGACGGTACGCCATACGGCATACCGGTATCCATGGTGCGGAAGGGTAAAGCCACGTTTTACTTTCATTGCGCCGGAGAGGGGGAGAAACTCGATTGCATGCGGGAGAATCCTGTCGTGAGCCTCTCGGCAGTAAGCCGGTGCACGCCGAAATACGAAGAGGAGAAACAGAACTTCACAGAGTATTTTCACTCAGCAGTAGCCATAGGGCGTGCGGATACGGTAAAGGATGATGCCGAGAAAAGGGAGGCCCTGCGGCTGATATGCGAACGCTTTCTGCCGAAATACATGGAGCATTTCGATGAGGCCGTGGCACGAAGCCTCGCGCGCACAACCGTGATAAAGATAACTCTGACGGAGCCGCCTGTGGGTAAATGCAAGCCATGACAATAGGGGAATGTCTGTAGGAAAATGCCAGAACGGCTGTAGGGAAATGGGGAACGCGCTTGGAAAGCGCGTCTCCTACAGGTGTGGCGGCAAGCAAATCGCGGCGGCAAGCAAGGCTGTAAAGTCAGTCGTGCTGTGAAGTCAGTCGCGGCGGGCTAAAGCGCCGCCCTCCCAGTCAGGGTTGGTGGCCTGAGAGCCGGAGGAGAGGACTGAGAGGCGGAGGAGTTATTTTTTGGGGAGCGGAAAGGAGACTGTGTTGAGCACGTCACCGCCGCGGAGGCGTAGCCATGTGTCGAGACGGGGTTCCGACTCATGGAGGACAATGATGCGCGCGCCGTTTTTACCGAGATGGTTGTAGACGGTCTTGCCCCCTGAATAACGGCCATAGCCGAGCATCACGCCGGCATACTGGGTAACGAAGTCATTATCGTGGTCGTGGCCGCAGAACACGGCGAACACATCGCCCATCTCCTTGATGGAGGCGAACATTCCGCTGTTGGCAGCCTGACAGCAAATATTTTCCCCTTTGGTGCCGAGCAGGAAGTTCTTGGGATCGCCCTGTGCGGCAGTATACTCCTGCAAGGGGATGTGCATGAACATCAGCGACGGGAGCGGTGCACCGGCGGCATGTGTGCGCATCGCGCTCTGCGCACGGTACCATCCGATCTGATCGTAGGTAAGCCACGCATATTTGCCGATACCGGGCACACGTGCCGCCGAATGGCTGTCGAGACAGTAAAGGGCACCCGTCACACGGTCGGAGCCGTCGGAGGCAAGCAGATCGACCGAATAGTCAGGACTGTCGACCCCCACGGGCCGGGGAGGCATTATACAGCCCGGCATTATCTGCATGGCGTCGTACATCTCAGGGAGAGTCATGTCGAACTGCTCGTCGTGGTTACCGAACACCATCGCCCAAGGCAAGCCCCTCCGTACAACAGGCTCCAGGAGCTCGGGAAGAGCCTCCCTGACACCCTTGGAATACACCAGATCGCCCGTAATGATCACGAAGTCGGGTTTCTCGGCTTCGAGTACCTCGTCCATCATCTCCACGGCAGCGCGGGAGGCTTTTTTACCGTACTTGTAGTGGGTGTCGGTAAACTGCACGATTTTCATCGTACCGTCGGGGTTGAAGCGGAGCGACGGCTGCACCTGAGCGACGCCCGGCATAATGCATGCAAGCACGCAGATAAAAGAGATGAGGATGGAAAGGTGATGGCGGGGCATAATCGGGAATTTAGAGATTGCGGGCTAAAGCCCGAAGCAGGGACAAAACAAGGGACAACAGGGCATTGGCGCGGAGGCGGCCACCGAGAAAAGCGCAGGGCATCGGCGAGCTCGCCGATGAACAGGACGGGCGCTTTGGCAGAGTAGACACGGCAGCGACAAATAGGGACGCTTTGGCAGAGTAGACGCGGCGGCCTAAAGCGCCGCCCTCCCAGGCAGGATTGGCGACGGGGTGCCCTCCCAGTCAGGGTTGATGGAGACCGGGAGGGGGGTAAATTGCAGATTCTCCACAAAGGGAGGGGGAATAGGGGTTTATGCGGGAGGAGGGGATCAGTCGGTGGTGAGGACGAGGCGGAGACCGGTGGAGCGTTCACGCATGTTTTCCTCGATACGGCGGCGGTAAGCGTTGCGGAGCTGGTCGACATTCTCGCTGTCCCAGCCACCGCCACGACGCACGCGGTTCTTGCTCGGAGATGAGCCGAACTGATCGACGGTATCCTTCTTGGGATAATCGTTCTTGTAATCCTCGCAAAGCTCCCATACGTTACCGCTCATATCGTAGATGCCGAGTTCATTAGGCTTCAGCGACTTTACGGGATGAGGACGTGAAGAGCTGTTGATGTACCAGTAGCCTACCTCCTCGGCGGTATTGTTGCCGCTGTACTTGTAGTGGGCGGTCTGGTGTCCACCGCGGGCTGCATACTCCCATTCGGCTTCGGTGGGGAGTCGGAAGTTAACACGTGTAAGTTGATTGAGGGCGCGGATAAACTCATGGGCATCGTTCCAACTCACGTTGGTGACGGGGAGCTGCGGATCCTTGATGATAGAGGGATTGGAGTTCATGACATATTCCCACAGCTCCTGGGTCACCTCGGTCTCACCGATATAAAAGTCCTTTGAGATGGTGACCCAATGCACGGGCTGTTCGTCGGCCTCCGGGCTTTCCTGCTCGGGTGTGGCGCCCATCTTGTACATGCCTGCCTTTACCTTGATCATGTTGAAGGTGACGGGCTGACCCTGCTCGGCAGCCATTCCGCCGATGGAGGCTCCGGCGCGTGCAGGAAGGGTAACCGGCACAAGGTCGCCAAGACCTTTTTTCTCCTGGGGCTTGGGCATAACATTGAGCACATATGTAGTATTGGCCTTTACCGCTTCGGGGAAATCGTAGCGCAGGGGCACATACTGTGAAGTCTTTACATTCAGCCAGTTGGATCCTTCGGGCATATATATCCAGTATTCGCCGTCCTTCGGATCGGCCTTTATGATATCGCCCTCGAAAGTGGCACCGGGAACGGCAAGCCCGAGACGAACCAGAGCACACGGATTGCCATTGGCATCGGACACCTGATGAACAACGGCGCTTAGATCGGACGCGTCGGCACGAAATTCGCGCACCATAAGCTCCTGGGCCATAGCTGAGGTTATGAAAAAGATTGCTGCAAGAAGTGTTGTGACAATACGTTTCATCGGTTTAAGGTATTTCTTATTTTCGGAAATTATTTACAAAAGTATCAGCGGATTGCGATCAGTTTCTTTCGAGAGTAAACGAGGCTTTCTCGGCGGGATCGGGGAGCTTGAAGTCGCCCATGGTGAAGGCGGTATCCTGAAGCGGCTGCCATGTGCGCACATGGATTTTGGGATGATCCTCGTCGTTGAAATCCCAGATGAGGAATACGATACCCTCGTCGGAGTATCCCTTGGTATGCCACTGCTGGCGGAGAGTCACGCCGTAATAATTGGGTTTGGAGGCGTGGCGTACCACACGGTAGTCGTCGAACTTCACGTTGACGTAGCCGCCTCGGTTCTGACGGTCGAACACAATTTTCAGCTTGCTGAGATACTGCTGCTTGTTCTGCTTCACATACTCCACACGTGTAGGATTGGCAAGGGCGATATCGCTGCGGCGACGGTCGGTGACAACACGTCCGGTAATGATGAGCGCGTCGTCGCTGAAGAGATCGTCAAGCATACGTATATCCTTCTGGCAATATGCGTTGCGAAGTTTCTCACACCAGTTGATGATCTGCATGCGGTTGGCCGCATCGCCAAGGCGCGCTCCGTCGCGGAGAAGAGTGAGGTACTGGGTGTTTTCCATCGCGAAATTGAAGTCGGCGATCTTGCCGGTGGGGGTGAAGTCGAGCACCACTTCCTGTGCGAGCGGCCCCTCGTATGTGTCGTCAAGCGGTTTCATGTCGACCTGCTGGTTGCGCACCTGAAGGCTGCGCAGGGAGCCGTTGGAGTTTTTCTCTTTCAGAAGCTGTCCCACATAATCATCCTGTGCGGTGGTGAAATGCACATTTTCCCATGTCATCACAATCGACTGCTTGGCATCGGGAGTGAGATCGATTCCGGTGAAGTTTATATCGGCCCCTGTGGCAGCCGCCGTGTTAATGGCAGAAAACAGATTTGACACATTCTGCTCGATAGCCGCCTTCACGGCCGGGCTTACAGTGGTAGGAGCCAGACGGAAATCATATGCTCCCTGAGCCGAAGCGGCAAGCCCGAGGAAAACAAAAAGAAGTGAGATGTATTTTTTCATATAATATATTTATTTCATTCGATCGAAGAAAAGCGAGAGATGACCGGTCACGTGTTACATGGGCACGCAGGGGTTATCTATCGTGCACGCGGAGTGAACCACACGGCATATTTGCCGCCATAGTCGGCAAGATGTCCGGTTTCACCCGACACGTAATTGTGGCGGTTATCGTCGGCTCCCGGTCCAAGCAGAGCCACGATGGAACCATTTTTGTCGATAATCAGCCAATGAGAGGCCGCGGCGTCGCGACATGTCGGGAGAGCGCCGTAACCACGAATTTTCCCGGTTGTCTTGTATACGTTGAGGAGATATGCGGCTTTACGTGAGTCGGGCGACTCAAGAAGCTCAGAAATCATGTCGGCAAGCTGCTCGCTGTCGGACAAATCGGCATGATATTCTATCTCGTCAAAATCATCGCATATCATACCTTCATAGAATACGTTTCCGAAAAGATAGGACAATGCCAGCAAACCTATGCTCAAGTCTTCATCAGAAGATTCAGTGGCAGCTACCGTCTCGCGCTCTCCTTTTTCGGGAGCAGGTGCAGCAGGTTTACTCTCAGCAACGGCAGGGGCAGGGGTCGCAGGCTTAGTTTCAGCTACGGCCGGAGCCGGTGCGGGAGCCGAGGATGCAAATGCAGACACAGGAATATAGCCGAACACATAGGAAGCATTTCCACGCTTGCCGTTGATGTACTTAATCGCTCCAAGTTCGGCGGCAGCCACGCGACGCGACTCGCCACTCTCTTCCAGATATTCATTCATGAAATTGGATAGAGTGAGACACACCGTCTCGCGGGCCTCATCGGGATTTTCCATCGTCGACTCTGCGAAAACATAGGCAGGGTCAAGCTTGATCTTGTTGATCTCCTTCATCTGCGCATCGGTCTGTGCGAAAAGTGCCACCGGACAGCATGCCAGTGTCATAGAGAAGATGAAGCGACTAATTTTTTTCATATTTTTCCTTTGCAATAAGATTTGTGACAAGAGAAGCAGATATTTATCATGACGCGCGGGCTAATCATCGAAAAGGGCCGCCACGCGTGACATAGGAATATACGGAGTAAGTCGGCATGCCATAATGCCGGTACGGGTGTCAAGTCCGCCGACATTGGCAGTCACACGCATCAAATGGCAGTATCCTTCGGCGGCATTACGGAACACGAGATAGCATGTCGCGACGGGATCGGTAAAATCGCCCACGCCAAAATAGGGTGTACATCCTCGGGAGCGGAAGAAGTCGAGAACGGCATTGACAGGCACGGTAATGACCGGAAGCACATTGTAGCCGTCAACCTTAATCTCGAACGAGAAATCATTGTCGACAGCTCCCGTAAGAAACATCATGGCAAGTGATTCGAGAGGATATTCGCCCGAATATATCGGCACGAAGAGCGAATCGTTGTCTTCCGACCTCCGGTAGTAACGGCTTGAGGTGAGATTGTCGAGCAGATAGGAATCGCCCGGAAGGATGAAATAATTTTTACGGTAGATGGGCACCAGCCCTTTGCGCGACGACAGCACCGGCTCGGGCTGCACGACAGGCTGCCACAGCTGAATGTCGGCAGCAAGACGACGTTCGTTCTCAGGCATGGAGGTGCCGTGGAGGAGATCGTAATCAACCGGGAACTCTATATAGTAGACCGGAGTATCGGCCTTGCGCCATTCCACGCGGTAACGGCGCCCGTCGAAGTCGGCCACGGATACATCGAGCGTAGAGTCGGCGGCAATGCGCCGCAGATTAGCAAATCCGCTTTCCGAGCATGTGATCTCATCTTCGGCGAGCATTTTCTCTACGCTTTTCACCCGCTTGCCGGGTAGGTCGGCATCAAGAGCATAACGCTCAAGGAAATCGAAAACCGGACGACACGACATGGCACTGCGCAGACTGTCGGAGAACATCCGGTAGCCAACATGTCGCACACGTCCGCGGGATATGTCGATACGCACCGGTCGCTTGCGGAACTCCAGCGCCAAAACAGTATCGGCTTCCTCCCACGCATACTGCGGATCGAGGTCGTAGCCAAGCGTACCAACCATGCGCTCAAGGCAGTCGGCATCGTAAGATACAGGTGCACCAAACGCTGTCGACCCACCAAAGGCCGACAGCGTCAGTGTAAATGCAATTATGTCGGTGAAAAACTTCATTCAGGTATAGTATCTATTTGAATTATCAACCGGAATCCCGGAGGACTCTGCTTCAAAACAGATACGCAACTATCATAAATTTAGTTCACACCTATAGTAATGCTCCGGGCGGATCCGTCGGGACGTTCGAGCATACCGGAAGCGAGCTGACCGTTGACAAACTTGCAGCGCGAGATCTTGTCGCCGGCATTAAGCTGAAGCGACTGACCGTTGTGGAGGTCGAGCGAATATGATTTTGTCACCTTCACGTCGCCGTTGGGGCCGTTGGGACGACCGTTTTTGGCAGGGCCTGTGTACAGACCGTAGGGAAGAGCATAACCGTTGAGATAATTGGCAGGAACAGCCGGTGCGGCAACGGGATCCTTAGCGGGAGCCGATGTGACGGCTGCAGGAGCTTCCTCGGGAGCAGCCGCAGTATCGACTGGAGTGGCCTCCTCAACGACAACAGTGTCGGGAGCAGCTTCCTCCACAACCTCAACAACAGGGTCTTCGGCACCCTTTTCAGCCTCGGCATCGGATTTGCCGGAGAACACGCCGAGGCCGTAGCATACGCCGAGGGCAACTACTACCACACCACCCACGATGCCTCCGATAAGACCTCCGCTAAGGCCGCTCTTTACCTCGACAACCATGTCTTTCTTGCAGTCGGGGCATACCTTGTCGGCGCCTTCGGCGATCTCGAATGTTTTGTTTTCGTTGGCTGTCTGACAGTTGCCAACGTTCATGCAACGATATTTCTTTACGTTTGCCATTGCTTTATATTCTTGTATTTATTGATATTACACGTTAGTTAGCGCTCGGGGCGATAGTTCTTGATGATTTCCTTGGCGGCCATGGTCCACGCCACGAAGTCGTTGTAACGCGACTTGGGTGTAGGATTCTCGTCCTTCATCACCTTGCCCACCACGCCCATAAACTCGGTGTCGGCCTCTTTCAGTTTGTCCTGAATAGCCTTGAGAGCGGCGGGATCGACATCTTCCAGGCGTGCGGCAAGAGCCTCGCGGGCTATGCGCATGATCTCCTTGGCATGGTTCTCGATCAGACGATCGTCGTAAGCCATCTCGGTAAACTTCGAGTAACCCCAGGGCACGATAGTGGAGTTGCCGAAGATATCGGGTTCGCCGGCGGCACCCCACTGCTCGGAGATAGACGAATCGAACTGTATGGCACCCAGACCAAGGGCGAGCATCATGTATGGCATCACCTCGGCACGGAGCTGATCGGGAGTCTTCGGCGGACGGGCGAACAGCTCGCGGTAATCGTCGGCCTTACCTTCGGAAGTAAGCACTATAGAGTTGGCGGGATTTGCGGCGATAAGACGGTCGAACTCGGCCTTGAGCATCGGGAGCGAGCCTATGGCGCGCATGGGGAAGCAGTTTTCAACGATCATCACAGTGATCTCGTTGGGACGCGCACCCTCGGTGCTGACTACCACCGACGCACCGGCACCACCGGGGATAGCACCCTGGAGCTTGCGCTTCAGATCGTCGGCAAACTGAATGAGCGCGGGATCCTTGGCCTTGGGAAGAGTAACAAGCACACGCTTGATAAGGATGTTTTTCCCGACCTCGGGAGCCGCCGTATTAGCATTG
>JAHZGZ010000259.1:0-13602 GCA_019420545.1 Bacteroidales bacterium
GACTCAATGGCTCAACATTGCCTTTGCTTGAGCAACTGGCTGATGCTGTCGGTGCGTCGACTCCTGATGACGTGGTTACCGATGATGACGAGTTGGGCTTCACCCCGATTGACACAATACGGTAGAAAGTATGACATGCAATTCATTACAGCACTCCGGAATGATCTCATCAATCGAACTGCATGACACGCTACCCGCGGTATTCGCGGGTAGCGGTGTGTCGGAGAGTTCTGATATATGGGGTCGGAATGTCTGTTTTTCCAAAGGGGAAATTACTCTTGTCGAAGCGGCCTCCGGTACCGGGAAATCATCACTGTGCGCATATATATACGGTACACGCACAGACTATCGCGGTACCATAACTTTCGACGGAACTGACATACGCACGTATACCGACCGTCAATGGTGCGATCTGCGAGTAACGGCGCTCTCGCTGTTGCCGCAGGAAATGCGCCTGTTTCCGGAACTTACAGTGCTGGAGAACCTTCAGATAAAAAATCGCCTGACCGGCATGTTCAGCGATCGGCAACTGTTAGACATGCTGGCGGTGGTAGGCTTGGCCGACAAGGTGAAAACCGTTGGCGCCCGTTTGTCAATCGGCCAGCAGCAGCGCGTGGCTATTGTGCGTGCACTCTGCCAGCCATTCGATTTTCTTATACTTGATGAACCTGTGAGCCATCTTGACGAGATAAATAACGACGTTGTATCGGCTCTTATACTCGAGCATGTGCGCCGTCAGGGAGCAGGAATAATCGCCACATCGGTAGGATATGCAATAAACATTTCTGCCGAAGTACTGGTACTAAAAAGTCTATTGAATCAAGAATTGAAATTATGAAAGATATGGTATGGCGTCTTTTGCGCCGGAATATCAGCATAGGCCAGATGGTCGGATATGCGGCCGCCAATCTTGTGGGGCTTGTGATAGTAGTTACCGCATTGCAGTTTTATCGCGATGTCAGCGGTATGTTCGACGACAATGGCGACTCATTGTTGCAGCACGATTATGTAAGCGTGAGCCATAGAGTGGGGGGCTTCGGTTCCCTGGCATCATCGACTGCCCCGACCGGTTTTACACCCGACGAGGTAGCCGATCTGGCGGCACAGCCGTGGGTACGTCGGGTAGGGGAATATACTGCATCGCGTTTCAATGTCGCCGCATCTGTCGATATGGGAGGTGGCAACATGTCGACGGCTCTGTTTTTTGAGTCGATTCCTGACGATTATTTCGACATACGCCCCGACGGCTGGAAGTTTGATCCGCAACATCCCGAGATCCCGATTGTATTGAGCAAGGATTACCTTACATTGTACAATTTCGGTTTCGCTTCCTCGCGCGGACTGCCGCGGCTAAGCGAGGCTCTTATAGGTGCGGTGCTATTGAGGATCTCCCTTTCGGGCAACGGACGGCAGGCGTGGTATCCGGGCCGTATCGTAGGTTTTTCGTCACGTCTTAACACGATTGCCGTGCCGGAGGATTTTATGGAATGGGCTAATGAAATGTACGGCGACAGTATGGAAGATCAGCGTGCACTGCCAAACCGCCTGATCGTGGAATTAAGTCGTCCTGGTGATCCGGCTATTAAAGAATATCTTGATAGTCATGAACTTGAAATGTCGGGTGATAATTCCGACAATGCGTCGGCATCCTATTTCCTCCGTGTCATCACAACGATTGTGATGTCGGTAGGTATTGTCATCACCATGCTGGCATTCTTTATTCTTACGCTGAGTCTGTGGTTGTTGCTGAGCAAAAACCGTGATAAACTGTTTGATCTGATGCAATTGGGTTACTCTCCAGGCGCTGTAAGTCTGAGGTATTATGTCATGGTAGGCTCTATAAATTTCTGTGTACTTGCCGGGGCGGTTGTTCTGCTTCTGATATCCCGCCACTTCTGGATGTCTCTTCTTGATGCCGTAGGTTGGGGCGGTGCTTCGGTTGTACCGACGATAATTGTAGGTATAGCAATCGTAGTTTTAATCACATTGCTCAATATGATTACAATACATACCCGTATGCGCAGCTATTTCCGCCGTTAAGCATTACTGAAGTAATTTATTTTTTATAACTTTGCAGCTGTTAATGCAATATTATGAAGAAAAGCAAAAGCTCGTTCCTACATATGCGTTTCCCGACTGTTCTGGGCATCGCGATGGCTATAATAGCCATAACTCCGGATGCTTATCCCCAGTCCCCCGACACTATTGCTGCTGAGGCTGAAACTGGGCGACAACTTATTGAGGAGCATATCGCCGCCGACAGTATCATAGTAATCCGCATGCCCGAAATGCTCAAAAACCGTCTCCGCATGGACTCCAGCAAGGAGCATGAACCGGCGCATGCCGTCACCAAGGGCCGTACGGGCGGCTACCGCATCCAGATTTTTGCCGACAATAATCCACGTACCGCAAAAAACGAAGCACGTACACGCGCACGCAATGTGGTGTCGCATTTCGAGCAGTATCCCTCTTATGTCGAATATAAAGCGCCATACTGGCGTACACGTATAGGCAACTTCCGTACTCACGACGAGGCTGAGAAAGCTGCTGCTGAAATCAAAGAGGCATTCCCGGGCTATAGCCGTGAAATACGTGTGGTACGCGACCGAATCATCGTAGGCGAGTGATTGCCTTGCGTGTTTAATAAACCAATCCGCTACAACGAACTATGCAGAATCAGGACATAGTTATCGAAGAACTGGCCCGACATTACAGGGCCATAATAGAACTGATCGGGGAGGATCCCGACCGCGAGGGGCTGCAAAAGACCCCGATGAGAGCCGCTAAAGCTTTGTATTACGCAACACAGGGGTATCGCCAGAATGCTGCTGAAATAATGAAGCAGGCGGTATTCGAATATGCCGGCTCGCGTATGATTGTGGTACGCGACATCGAGTTCTACTCATTCTGTGAACATCATATCCTGCCGTTTTTCGGCAAGATATCGGTCGGATATATCCCTGACGGCAATATGATCGGCTTGTCGAAGCTTGCACGGGTAGTCAACGTCTATGCCCGGCGTCTTCAGGTGCAGGAACGTCTTACCGCCGAGATTACCCGCGAAATAAGCCGTACACTCGGAGCAAAAGGGGTAATGGTGGTATGTCGGGCCGAACATCTGTGCATGAAGATGCGCGGTGTCGAAAAGCAGGACAGCTCTACCATGACCATGGACTATGACGGTGTGTTTGCTGACGATGCGGCTTTGCGTAAAGAATTTCTCTCCCTTATCCAAGACTGAAAATGGCAAAATCCAATGATGTAATGCGCATAGGCGTACCTTTCCTCCTGGTCTCCACACTCTTTCTCGCATGGGGCCTGGCCAATAACATGAATGACACCCTGCTTGCGGCATTCCGGCGCATTATGTCAATGAGCGATCTTCAGACGTCGATGGTGCAGTTCGCCTTTTTCGGGGCATATGCCTGTGTGGCTTTCCCGGCTGCGATGTTCATACGACGCTACTCGTTCAAGTCAGGAATCATACTCGGCCTGTTGCTGTATGCCTGCGGCACCATGCTCTTTTATCCCGCCGGATTGGCGGCAAGCTATCCGGCATTCCTTTTTGCCATATATGTGATGGCATGTGGATGTGCCGTGCTTGAGACTACTGCCAATCCTTATATTCTATCGATGGGGAGTGGCGAAAGTGCTACGCGTCGCCTTAATATTGCCCAGACATTCAATCCGGTGGGAGCCGTATGCGGCATACTGATAAGTCGCCACTTTATCCTCTCTGAGCTTAATGCCGCCGATGCGGCCGAACGCGGCGACATGTCGGCCTCGCAGCTTATGGAGATCCAGAGCCATGAACTGTCGGCAATCTCAGGCACATATATGCTTATCGGATGTGGTCTGCTTGGATTGCTGGCCATCATCTTGTTCACGAAGATGCCTAAATTCAAGGACGAATCGGAATCGGCTCCGATAAGCGAGACTATCGGACGCCTGTGGCGTAACAGGCCTTATCGCTTTGGCGTCGTGGCACAGTTCTTTTATGTGGGAGTGCAGACATGTGTATGGTCGTTCACTATCCGCTATGCTATGGCTGAACTGAATTGCCTTGAGAAAGAGGCGTCGATGTTCTTCCTCTATTCCATCCTGGCGTTTACTCTGTTCCGCTTTATATTTACCTGGCTTATGAAGTATGTGGCTCCGGTAAAATTGCTCATGTACGCCTCAGTAGTGGCATTGATACTTACCGGCGCAGTGATTACCTTATCGGGCATGGTATCAGTAGTCGCCCTGATTGGCATTTCCGCCACAATGTCGCTTATGTTCCCGACAATCTATGGCATCGCTCTCGAAGGTATGCCGCCGGCCGACAACAAGATTGCTGCCTCGGGGCTTATAATGGCTATTCTCGGTGGCGCCCTCCTTACTCCGCTTCAGGCCTGGATCTCCGATATCGCAGGTATATCCGCTTCGTTTACCGTGTCGCTGCTATGTTTTGTAGTGATCCTCGGTTACGCTTCCGCTATTGTATATTCACGCAAGAAATCTCTTATTTATGCAGACTGAGCAAAGAAAGAAAGTATTTGTGTCGGGGTGCTATGACATGTTGCACTCCGGGCATGTGGCTTTCTTTAAAGAGGCATCCCGCTATGGCGATTTATATGTCGGTATCGGTTCCGACAAGACTATCGAAGAACTCAAAAACCGCAAGACTGTCTATTCCGAAAAGGAGCGTCTGTATATGGTGAAGTCCATTCGCTATGTGACTGATGCATGTATCAATCCCGGAAGCGGCATGCTGGATTTTCTTGAAACCATCAATCGTGTGAAACCCGATATTTTCGTGGTCAATTCCGATGGTGGTTCCGATCTCAAACGCAATCTCTGCCGCGAGCGCGGTATCGAATATGTGGAACTTGAGCGCGTGCCCGATGCAGGCCTTGAAGCCCGTTCCACAACCTCTTTGCGCAAAGGCGTTAAGTCTCATCTCCCTTACCGTGTGGATATCGCCGGTACTTGGATTGATCAGCCCTATGTATCGGAGCATGGCGCAGGATGGGCTCTTACCGTATCGATCGAACCTACGGTAGAGTTTATGGAGCGCGGCGGCATGTCGACATCGACACGCAACGCCGCCAAGAAAATATGGCCGTACGAGCTTCCGAATTATAATGAGGAGATGCTTGCACGCCTGCTTTTCTGTTTTGAGAACGATCCCGAAAACAAAGGTCATATTTCCGGCGCACAGGACGCGATCGGAATATGTATGTCGGGACTTAACCGTCATTATTATGACGGCCATTATTGGCCGGCGAAGATCGAATCGTGTCATGACGAGAAGATACTCTCCTGGCTCGAAAGCCATATTGTGCTTGTCCCGATGTTCCCTCGTCGTCCCGGATGTTCGGTGGTCGAAGGAAAAGATATCAATCCGGCCAAGGTGCACCGTCTTACAGAGGCGGCCGATCGTTGCTGGGATGCGGTGATGCGATGCGACCTCCAGGAATTTGCCCGTGCGTTCCGCGATTCATTTGAGGCTCAGATCGCCATGTTCCCAGCTATGATGCAGCCCGGCGTGGAGGAGTATATCGATCGCTGGCGCAACCATGCTCTGGCATGGAAGATGCTTGGCGCCGGTGGTGGCGGTCATCTCGCTCTTGTCGTTGACCATATCCCCGACGATGAGAATATCATCCGTATAAAGATCAGAAGAAAAGAATAAGAGCACGTTTATACGCTCTAAATAGACTAAATAGGAAAGAATAGTTAATTAAGGCTATGGAAAAAGACTCGAAAATTTACGTTGCCGGCCACAGAGGTATGGTAGGTTCGGCAATCGTGCGTGAACTGCGCCGTCAGGGCTATAACAATATAATAACCCGCACACACAAGGAACTTGACCTTATCAACCAGCAGGCAGTCAATGATTTCTTTGCCGCTGAGAAGCCCGACTATGTGTTCCTTGCCGCTGCCAAGGTAGGTGGCATTGAGGCAAACCAGTCGGCACTCGCCGATTTCATGTACGACAACATGATGCTTGAGATGAACGTGATCCATGCCGCATGGAAAAACGGAGTCAAGAAACTTGAGTTCCTCGGTTCGTCGTGTATCTATCCGCGTATGGCTCCCCAGCCCATGCCCGAGTCATGCCTGTTGACATCCGAGCTCGAAAAAACCAACGAGGCATATGCGCTGGCCAAGATATCGGGCCTCAAATACTGCGAATTTCTCAACCGCCAGTACGGTACCGATTATATCTCGGTGATGCCCACCAACCTTTACGGCCCCAACGACAATTACCATCCCACCCATTCCCATGTGCTCCCCGCACTTATCCGCCGCTTCCACGAAGCTAAAGAGGCCGGACTGGAAGAGGTGACATGCTGGGGCGATGGCACACCGTTGCGCGAGTTCCTTTATGTCGACGATCTCGCCAATCTGTGCGTGTTCCTGATGAACAATTACTCGGGCAACGAGACTGTAAATGCCGGTACCGGAAAAGAACTTACCATAAAGGAACTTACCGAACTCGTAGCTAAGACGGTAGGTTATAAGGGACGTATCCTTTGGAACACCGACATGCCCAACGGCACACCGCGCAAACTTCTCGACGTAAGCAAGGCCAAGGCTCTCGGATGGACTTACACCACCGAACTTCCCGACGGCATACGCCTCGCCTACGAGGATTTCCTCTCCAACCCCATGCGTGCCGAACGCTGATATTTCCTTGAAAAAAGATACCGGAGTGATGGATTTATGTTGCTAATCCATCACTCCGGCTTTATTTAGGAGCGGGCCGTGTAAACACACCTCCGGAGAAAGGCCCTTTTTAACGCCAGCCCATAAACATTTTCACGACCTCGGGATCATGATGGTCGAAGAATAAGCTTTTGCCTGTGTCAAGGGCGGCGATAGCTGCCATATCGTCGTCAGAAAGCGTAAAGTCGAAAATATCGAGGTTTTGCTCCATGCGTTCTACATGGACTGACTTCGGAATTATGATCACACCACGTTGGATAAGCCATCGCAATGCCGTCTGGGCCACGCTCTTGCCATATTTCTTGCCGATAGTCTCAAGCACGGGATTGGTAAAAAAGTTATTGCGTCCTTCGGCAAGCGGTCCCCACGACATAATCTGACAGCCGAACTCTTTCATATATTTCTGAGCCTCGATCTGCTGATCGAAAACGTGTGTTTCGACCTGGTTTACCATCGGTGCGATCTCCACATTGCTGGCAAGGTCGATCAGGTGGTCGGGATAGAAGTTGCTCACGCCGATGGCGCGTAGCTTCCCCTCCTTGTAAGCATCTTCAAGAGCACGGTATGCTCCATATCGGTCGCAAAAAGGCTGATGAAGCAGCATGAGGTCGATATAGTCGGTGCCGAGGCGGCGTAGACTCTCGTCGATCGATGCTTTCCCTTTGTCGTATCCGTAGTTGGAGATCCATATCTTTGACACGAGGAACAGCTCGTTACGAGCGATACCGCTTTTTGCTACCGCCGCGCCTACGCCCTCTTCATTATGGTAAGCCTGAGCTGTGTCGATCATTCTATAACCGACTTTAAGCGCGTCGCTTACACATCGTTCACACTCCTTGGGATCAACCTGATAGACTCCATATCCTATCACTGGCATCTTCACGCCGTTGCTTAATGTTATTAGATCGTATTTCATATTGTTTATATTTTGTCTTTTACAAAATTATATTTTATAATCTGTATGCACCTTTCACTTTTTACTGCATTTCTTATCAAAAACACCTCAAGAAATTGAATATATGATAATACCTCAAAATAAAAGGGGCGTCGCTCTCACGAGCTCCACCCCCGGCATTCATCACATTATGCTAAAAGTGCGATTTATGCGTTGATATTTGATTACCTGTTAAAATTTACTTTACAGTATATCTCGAGGATACTACGTCCCAGTCGATGATATCCCAAAGGCGGTGGAGTGCATCGGCACGGCGGTTCTGATAGTCGAGATAATAAGCATGCTCCCATACGTCAAAGCAGAGCAGGGGAGTCAGCCCTTGTGTAAGGGGATTGGCGGCATTAGGCCCCTGGGTGATAAACAGGCGACCGTCCTTGTCCTGCGACAGCCATACCCAGCCCGATCCGAACAGATCTACACCGGCTTTCTCAAACAGTTTCTTGAAATCCTCAAACGACTCGAAGTCGCGCTTGATTGCCTCGGCAAGTGGGCCTTCCGGCTCACCGCCGCCATCTGGCGAGAACGAGAAGAAATAGAAGATATGGTTCCATGCCTGCGACGCGTTATTGAACAGCGGGCCGTTGGCTGTCTTGATTATCTCTTCGAGAGGGGTATCCTCCCATTCCGTATCGCGGATAAGGCGGTTGAGATTGTCGATATATGTCTTTTCGTGTTTACCCCAGTGGTAGCTGATCGTTTCAGCGCTGATGGCGGGTTCGAGCGCATCGGGAGCATACGGTAGCTTCGGCTGGCTATATACGTTTGTTTCCATCAAAAAAGCGTTATTGGGTTGATTGATATTTTTCTTCCCAAATAACGCTGTAACAGGGCGGATGGTTCAGAGGGTATGGCGACTTATCTATAACGCGATAATTGTGCCATGATTTCCTGATAACGGTACTGTATTTCAAGCATCCGCAGTATGGCATCGGTGTGTGCCGCCGACTCTGTAAGATAGACCAGCATATTGATCTGCCCTCCCTCAAGCGCACGTAGCAAGAGCCGGGGAGTGGGGGATGAGTCGAGCACTTTACGATAGGCTTCATACTGGTTTTTGAGCTGTAGGGCACCGGCATGGAGCGCACTGAGCTCCGCCTCGCTGTCAAGTGCCTGCTGCTCGGCCCGGGCATCGGCAGCGAGACTTTCAAGACGTGCGGCCTCTGCCTTTCCACGGGTTGAGAAAACGGGGATCGACACTCCTGCCACGAATCCATGGAACGGTGTGCCCTCCTCGCGGGCAAAATGGTAGCCGGCCGTGATCGACGGCAATGAACGGCGCCTCTCCGCGTCGTGGCGCGCACGCGATGCCTCGGCGAGTGTTCTTGACCGCTCGATCTCGGGCATGGCAGCGAGACGTTCTTTATATATTGCCAGCGGATGCAACATGTCGGCCGGATAGTCCTCGATGGCACTGTATATTTCATTGGCGTTTTCGGCCGATCCGGTAAATGCTGTCATGGACGCCAGACACTGCGATCGCTGTGCGGTAAGTTCGGTCTGACGCGCCAGTATTTCCAGTCGCTCGAGCTTGAGCTTCTCCACGTCAAGCAGGGTTATCTCGTTGCGCATTGCGCCTTTAGTAGTAATCTCAAGGAGAGAGTCGATACACTCCATCCGGCGCGCCATCACACTACCGCATTTTCTCAGGTAGACCCCTTCGGTAAGGAGCAGGCGGGCCTTCTCGCGCGTATCGTTGACCAGCGCCTGTGAGGCAAGCGTTACGGCCTCTGACTGAAGCCGTGCTTCGCGCCGCATGGCGCCGTACACACCGGGCCATTCCATCGACTGGGTTACGGTGATGTCGGTCTTGTTGCCCGGCTCTCCGGTGCTCCATAGGTAACCGCCTTCGATTTCAGGGTCGGGGAGTACTGCCGCCGAACGCAGCCCCTCCTTTTGCGCGGCGGCCGCATAGCCTTCACTGCGCAGCCCCGGATTGAGTGCGACCATGCGGTCGACAAGCGTGTCGAAATTTTCAGCACTCATATGCAGTGCGCCGGCAGTGGCCGCTATCGTTGCAAGTAGTTTAAGATATCTCATAATATTGGTATCACTTATTGTGAAACGGATTTATTCCGCCGGGCATAATAATAGAGGATAGGTATTACGAAAATATTGAGGAGAGTGGAGGTCAGCAGTCCCCCCAGAATCACAATAGCCATAGGCGACTGCAATTCATTGCCGGGGTCTCCTCCGCGCAAGGCGAGCGGCGTCAGGGCGAGAGCTGAAGTAAGAGCCGTCATCACAATCGGGAGCAGGCGGTCGGAACTGCCGCGTACGATGCGTTTGGTGAGCGGCATCTTTTCGCGCTTGAGAGAATTGTACCGTGATATAAGAAGCATACCGTTGCGTGTCGTGATACCTAACAGGGATATAAAACCGATGATGGCGGGAATGTTCAGCTCTCCGGAAGTGAGTCGAAGCATCAGCACTCCTCCGATCATGGCCAGCGGCATGTTGACAAGTATTATCAGTGACTCGGTCATGTCGTGGAACTCCATATAGAGCAGCACAAGTATGATGAGCAACGCTCCGAGCGATGCAAGGACAAGAGTACGGGTAGCGGCAGCTTCGCTTTCAAACTGACCGCTATAGACGATACTGTATCCTTCAGGCATATTTACCTCGCTCTCGATAGCACGGCGTGCGTCGTCCACAGTGCCGCGCAGATCGCGCCCTTCCACATTGGCCGATACTACAATCCGGCGGTTGAGATTCTCGCGGTTGATGGTGTTTGGACCGGCGGTTGACACCACATCGGCCACGTAAGTGATGGGAACCGCTCCAAGTTGTGTGTCGATAGTCAGTGATTTTACTCCGTCGATATTTCCGCGCCAGCGGTCGGCGCTCATCAATTTTATCGCACGTGGTATGCCGTCGTCATACACCTTTCCAACCTCCGTACCCCCAAGATTTACGTCGACCCAACGGGCAACCTGCCCAGGTGTGACGCCGTAATATGCCATGGCCTGACGTCGCGGACGTACTTCAAGATGGGGCCGTTCCACCTGCTGCTCTACAGCTACGTCGGCGATCCCATCTACATTGCCTATTGCATGAGATATTTCGGTGGCCGTGCGGTGGAGAGTGGCAAGATCGGGGCCGAAAATCTTAATGGCGATCTGTGCTTCTGTTCCAGAGAGCATTGCGTCGATGCGGTGCGACACCGGCTGTCCGATTTCTATATTCACGCCGGGGATTTCGGCGAGACGGTGGCGCAAGTCGTCGGCCACCTCGGAGCGCGAACGGTCGCCGAGAGTGTAGGGGGCCTCGATCTCGCTCACGTTTACACCGAGCGAATGTTCGTCAAGTTCGGCGCGTCCGGTCTTGCGTGCTACAGTATTTATCTCCGGTACCTCCATTATTATCTGTTCGGCGGTGCGTCCGATACGGTCACTCTCTTCGAGCGATATTCCGGGCATCGCACTGATGTTGATAGTGAAGGAACCTTCGTTGAACGGAGGGAGGAAGCTGCGCCCGAGAGTAAACATCACACCGATTGAGGCCACAAACAGCGCGCCCACACTCCAGAGAATGGCGCGCTTGTGGCGCATTGCGTTGTGGAGCCCTTTGTCGTAGATGCGGCGCAGCCATGCCGCCGGAGCAGGTTCTTTTCCCTCGGCACGGGAGGCCGATTTGTCGAGGAGGTAGCTGCAAAGAACCGGGGTAAGAGTAAGGGCCACGACTGTCGATGCTATCAATGCCACGATAAATGCAATGCCGAGTGAACCGAGCAGACGTCCCTCTATGCCATGTAGGAAAAAGAGAGGCAAAAAGCTCGCCATAATTATAAGCGAGGAATTGAAGATAGGCATACGCACCTCGCGCGATGCTTCGTATACCACGCTCACTACATTTTTGCGTTCATCGGGGGGCAACGCCCGGTTGGCACGCAGACGCTTGTACACGTTCTCCACATCGACGATCGCATCATCTACCAGTGAGCCTATGGCTATGGCGATACCGCCAAGTGTCATGGTATTGATGGTAAGTCCCATGAAATGGAGTACGAGGATGGTGACGATTATCGACATCGGTATCGCGATGACCGATATGAGAGTGGTACGGATATCCATCAGGAAAAAGAAGAGCACCACAATCACAAATATTGCGCCCTCGAACAGCGATTGCTGGAGATTGCTTACGGAGCTGTCGATAAAATCGGCCTGACGGAATATGTCGGTCGATATATTGACGTTCTGTGGCAACGACGGCGCAAGTTGCGCGAGTTTCTCTTCCACGGCTTTTGTGAGCCGGGTGGTCGAGGCTCCTGTCTGCTTGCTTACAGTGATGAGTACGGCTTCGCGTCCGCGCTCTCCGGCAGCTCCGATGCGCGGAGTGGCACCTCCACGCTCAATGATAGCTATGTCGGAGAGCGTTACCGGAGTGGTGCCATTCCCCTCGTCAGCGCCGATAAGTTTGACCACCGTCATGCCGAGCTCGTCCACACGGTTTGTGGCGATACTTCCCTTTACCAGATATTCATTGCCGAAATCACTCAGTGTGCCTCCTGATGAATTGGCATTGAGACCGTCGCAGGCGGCAATCACTTCATCAAGAGTAATGCCGTAATGCCGCATACGGGGTGCGTTGAGCTTTATCTGTATCTCCTCTTCCTGGCCACCGAGTACTGATACCTGCGACACTCCTTCCACAGCAAGCAGCGCGGGACGCAACGTGCGGTCGGCGATTGTGCGCAGCTGCAACATGGAAAGCGAATCGGCGGCTACCGAATCGTTTTTGTTGGTAAGGCCGATTATCAGCACCTCGCCGAGCACGGAGGTCGGCGGACCCATGACAGGAACACCGGCTTCAGGAGGTAGCGAAGCGCCTATGCCCGACAGTCGTTCGGAAATACCCTGACGGGCCTTGTAGGGATCGACACCCCAGTCGTGCTCGACCCACACTACGGAGAATCCGGCCGAACTCGACGAGCGCACGCGTCTCACTCCGGGAGCACCGCCCATGGCTGTTTCGATCGGATAGGTGACAAGTTTCTCCACCTCTTCCGGCGCCAATCCTCCGGCTTCGGTCATGATGGCGACAGTGGGGGCATTCAGATCGGGGAATATATCTACATCGAATGTGTCGCGCAGCATGGCTATGCATCCGCCTATCAATAAAAGGGCGGCCGCGACAAACACGAGCTTTCGGCGCTCGAGCGAACCTTTGATTATTCGGTTTAGCATGATTGTCCCGTCGGATTAATTTTTAAACAAGCTCTTAATGTTGATGTGAATGTCCTTCGGGAATCTTTCCGCTGTTTTCGGCCATTTTCAGAATCATGGCACCATTGGTCACCACACTGTCAGCATCGGTAAGCCCTGATTTTACTTCGATATTCCTGCCGTCGGTTACGCCGAGTGTCAGACGACGCTTTTCATATCCGTGGTCGTCGATTTTTACGTAGGCAAAATGCTCCCCCTCGCTCTCGACCACTGCTCCGATAGGAATCGTGCATGCTGTTTCCGCACCGTCGTCGGCGAGTATCACCCACACATCGGCATATACTCCGGGTGACAGTGAACCGTCGTTGGGAACGGAGAAATATACCGGCATATAGTTGCCGTTGGCGGCAGTGCCGCTTCTGGTGTCGGGAACCACCGAACCTCCGAGGCCACTTACCGAACGAACCATATCAGGAGCATCGGCGGTAGCGAAATTGGCGTCGGATATACGGTCGGCCAAATTACGTTTAGAAAGTGGAAAATCCACCCGTAGCAACAGACGGCCGTCAGTGGCGGTCTCCAGAATCGGCGTCCCGGCATCAATCCACTGGCCGTCGGCCACCAACACTTTAGTAACCGTTGCCTTTTGAGGGGCGGTGACCGAGCTGCCGGATGAATTGCCGCTATATGTGGCCTGCAGACGTTTTACGTTTGCCAGTGCGGCCTGATAATCGCGTTCGCTTACGATACCTTCTGCGCGCAACGGCT
>JAHZGZ010000259.1:13612-39988 GCA_019420545.1 Bacteroidales bacterium
GCGTCCAGTTCCTCTGCGGCTATGGCGTTGGCGTCACCGCCCGCTATTCCCTTGCCGCTGACTGTGGCAATGCATTCACCCGGATGCAGGCTGGCTCCGTTGACGGCTCGTGACGAGAGACGGACGATACCAGCCGAACGTGATGACAGAATCTGACGCCCGACTCCGGGAATAGACTCAAGGGTGCCCCATGCGGGGACTATGCGCGGAACCTTGCAGTCGGCCACGCGCTCAACCTCAACGCCGAATCTGTGGGCGGAATGGGGCGAAAGTATTATCTCCTCGTCGGAGTGTCCGTGCTCATCTTGGGCTTCATCTGCGCCATGACTGTCATGGGCAGAACATGATGTCATTCCTGTCAATGCAAAAGTTGCCGCAAGTGCAAGCACACTCCGGCAATAAGGAAGATTGATATATTTCATTGCTTGTACGGTTTTCATGGCGCTAATTTACGCAATACAGAGTGCAACTCTGTTGCAAAGACGTCATCACCGGCCAAGAGCATTATCGGGAACAGTCCCGTATGGAATCATTCAAATATTACATCTCCGAAATACTGTGGAAGATGGAAATCCGGCGAGGCAACCGGTATAGGTTGCCATGACAGGAAATGGGCTGTCGGAAGGCGATCGCCACACTTGTAGAAGTTAGCTTTTGCATGGATGCCCCGCAGATCGGTTATCCTGTCGGCGAAGAATGCCTCTGCCGGAATAGCAAGCCGCATGCTCCATTCACCTTGGGCCGGACGCGAATCAAACGGCTTCGCATCGGCAATCGAAGGGGAGCGCCGTATCAGCGCCACCTGCTCCGGAGTAGAGTATGTGCGGTCGTTTCTTTTGGGGCCGCAGGCAAGCAACACCTTGCCGCGGCAATTACACTCTATATTATAGTAATGGGATCCGTCGAAAGTGATGAACATCTCTACGCATGAATCTTCCCACACATGTCCGTTGTCGCTTTCCGCCATGGCGCGTACATACTCTTCGGCGACGACATATTCGATCAGGATCATAGATCCGTTGTGGGCGATACGGAATTTTACACCGGGAGTGTAGGGGAACTCCTTTGGCCAGTTGACAACGGCAATCGGATGGAAAGGGATTGCGGCGCTGTCAAAAAGTTCTGAAATCTCTGCGGCGTCAACTGCACTTTTTGCGATATATGGTATTATCATGATGCTGTGTTTTAAGGAAGATTAATTAAATGGACGAAGATACGGATTTTCGCCGGATCAATGCGATTTTTCAGGCACGAAAGTTTCAAAGCTCCGGTCGCTGTAAAATACCATAATGCTGACTACCCTGCGTTGGGGATGTTCCGCTGGCTTATGATCGGCTCCCGCCTGTACGGCGCCGTCACGCGCCGTCTCCAAAGTTGCGGCAGGGACCAGAGTCTCATATGAGGGTACGTTTTTGGGCGTACTATCTGTCGGCATCGTAAATGGAAGGCTTCCCGGAATAAATTCCGAGGAGTTCATGCCCGGAAGAGAAGGTATATGCGTAGATTGCTGAAAATCGCGGACATTTTCAGAAACAGTCTTCGAAATCGTATCGGCCGCCATATCAGCGGATTCGCCTGAAAAGAGTGGGGGATTGGCGCTATTTTCAGACTCTGAGATTTCAATATTCGGGGACGTCACCATCTCTCCCTCGCCAAACATCAGCCAAAGGATGGATAACTGAGGAAATGATTCGTGAATCTTGGCAATCACCTCGTCGCTTACTTTCCTGTTGCGCCCACGCAACAGTTGGGAAAAGGATGGGCGCGGTATGCCGCATGCATCAGCAAACTGCGTGCTTTGCATTCCGGTATGGTCGAGAAACTCTTTAAGGCGTGTTGCGATATCCATTTTTAGTTTGTATTTGCAATTTTACGGATGCAAATGTAAAACTTATTTTTGTAAATTACAAATTTGCATTTTATTATTGTGAATTTTCAAACGTAAAATCAGGGGGAGTTGCATTTGCAATTAGCTCCTAAACGAACGCTCATATGCTTAACTACCGCTTTATTGTGTATATAATAATACGCAGATATACAGTGTATTATATCTCTATATTTTTATTACACGCAGGCAAATACGCCAAATGTGTGAATCAATTTTAAAGCCAAGCTGCAACTTTTAAAATTACTTAATATGAGAATGAGCTTGTTGCGCTTAATATTATGAGTTGTTAATGGCCTGTTTTTAGTTTTGCAAACCCTATCTCCGATAATTAGACGATTATTGTAATGGAAATTACCGAACGAGTCACATCAAAGATTAACGTCTATTTGGTTTAAAAATGCAAACGAATGTGCAATAAGATCTCGATGTGAAAATGTAAATTCAGCTATGAAAATGTGCTATTTGTAAACGCCAACTACATTTGATTTGCAAAATAATTCAGTTGACATTTGCAAATATAACAACCAATTATCTTGTTAAGATTTCTTAATATTGATTTGTTAACTATTTAATCTGCTATAGTACAGTATTTTAACACCACTTTGCACTTTTAATACTTTAAATGTGAATTTTGCAAATTATTTTATATGTTTTATAGCAGAAATTCCTTGCGTTATTTGAAAATCACTTAGCCCTACTCCGTAAAATAAAAAAATTGATTTTACAGCTCGTCAGGTTTGAAATTATAGAATAGACCGGATAAAATGCGGACTGCCGCGTTGCGATAGTCACACTATTGGCGTACTACGCAACGCGGCAGTCCGGGATTCTTATTTTACGATTTTACCTACTCCTTTTTCGCGGTAGAATCAATGTTTAGTGTGCCTGATACGTTCGAGTTCTTTTAGCTCCTGGGCTATGTAGCCGGATGTCGGAGAATCGCCACATGCAATCTCTTCCGGTGTTCCCCGGGCTATGATCATACCACCGTCCTTGCCCCCCTCCGGACCCATGTCGATAACATAATCGGCACATTTTATTACGTCGAGATTATGCTCGATCACGATTACCGTGTTGCCTTTGTCGACAAGGCGGTTGAGCACGCCTAACAGTACGTTTATATCCTCGAAATGCAGTCCTGTGGTAGGTTCATCGAGTATGAACAGTGTGCGACCGGTGTCGCGTTTGGCGAGTTCCGTAGCGAGTTTCACGCGCTGGTTTTCCCCGCCCGACAGCGTACTCGACGGCTGACCGAGCTTGATATATCCGAGACCGATATCCTGCAGCACCTGGATTTTTTTCAGTATATTGGGTATACCGGCAAAGAATTCCACTGCCTGGTTGATGGTCATGTCGAGCACATCGGCAATGGATTTCCCCTTGTAGCGCACTTCAAGCGTCTCGCGGTTGTACCTTTTTCCCCCGCATACTTCGCATGGCACAAGCACGTCGGGCAGGAAATTCATCTCGATTGTCTTGTAGCCGTTGCCGTTACATGCCTCACACCGGCCACCGGCCACATTGAATGAGAAACGCCCCGGCTTATAGCCACGGATCTTGGCCTCGGGAAGGTTGACGAAGAGCGAACGGATATCGGAGAATACGCCCGTATAGGTCGCGGGATTGGAGCGTGGAGAGCGTCCCAGTGGCGACTGGTCGACGGTGACGATCTTGTCGATATTCTCCATTCCCTCGATGCTTTCATAAGGGAGGGGCTGCTGTTGGGAGTTGTAGAAATGCCGGCTCAGGATGGGTTGCAGAGTACCGTTGATAAGGCTCGATTTGCCACTCCCCGACACTCCGGCCACGCACACCAGGCGCCCCAGCGGTACCTCCAGAGTGACGTTTTTCAGATTATGGCCGGTGCATCCTGTAAGCCGCAGATATTTGCCGTTGCCGGGACGTGGCGATCCGCCGCGCTCTATCGTACATGTACCGTTGAGATAGCGCGCGGTTAGCGTGTCCGTGGCAAGCATCTCTTGGGGAGTGCCGGAGAACACCACATGGCCGCCTTTGCGTCCTGCCTTGGGGCCTATGTCGACTATGTGGTCGGCTTCGAGCATGATCTCCTTGTCGTGCTCCACAACGATAATGGTATTGAATGCGTCGCGCAGCCTTTTGAGCGAATCGATCAGGCGCTTGTTGTCGCGCTGGTGCAGACCGATGCTCGGCTCGTCGAGGATATACATTACGTTCACCAGCTCCGATCCGAGCTGTGTAGCCAGGCGGATACGCTGGCTTTCGCCTCCGGAGAGTGTGGCGGAAGCGCGGTCGAGCGACAGATAATGCAGCCCGACATCGACAAGGAAACGCAGCCTGGAGCGTATCTCTTTCAGTATCTCCGCGCCGACCATGCGGCTGCGCGAGTCAAGGCGCTCCTCTACGCTGCATGTCCATTCATACAGTTCGCCTATATCCATGCGCGCGAGATCGGCTATATTCTTGTCGTCGACAAAGAAATGGAGCGCCTCGCGGTTGAGGCGGCGCCCGTCGCACTCGGGACATACGGCACGCGAATAGAACTGTCCGCTCCATTTTTGGGCTTTGCTGCCGGCATCGTCCGACTGCTGAAGCTCAATGTACTTTATCAGCCCTTCGTAGGTGCGGAAATAGTTGTAGGTACTCTGCGAGTCGGTCTTCAGCTGGAGGCGCTCGTCCGTGCCGTTGAGTATATCGTTGAGAGCTTCCTCGGGGAGTTCCGAGATGGGGGTCTTGATGGTGCAGCCGTACTTTTCGCAGATAGCCGAGATCTGCCAGAATATCATCGTATTCTTGTAAGGGCCGAGAGCGGCGATACCGCCCTTGTAGATCGACTGCGACGGATCAGGGATAAGTTTCTGTCGGTCGATTATGTTGACATACCCGAGCCCCTTGCAGCAGGGACAGGCTCCCTGGGGGGAGTTGAACGAGAAATTATGTGGTGCCGGCTCACGGTAGGAGATACCGCTTTCAGGATCCATCAGCATCTGGCTGTAGTGCGCCACGTTTTCATCCTCCAGGTCATAGACCATCATTTGCTTGTCGCCCTGCCGCAGGGCGTTCTCTACCGAATCGTGAAGGCGTGTGGCATCCTTGGCACTCACTTTCAGCTTGTCGACCACCAGTTCGACAGAATGGTTCTTATAGCGGTCAAGCTTCATGCCGAATGTGATCTCGCGCAACTCTCCGTCTACCCTTACGGTAAGGTATCCTTTCTTGCGCAACTGCTCGAAAAGCTCCTTGTAGTGGCCCTTGCGGTTCTTTACAAGAGGGGCGAGAATGTATATCTTGTGGCCGTCGTAGCGCGACAGTATCAGCGACACTATTTTCTCGGCGGTATATTTCTCCATCTTCTCGCCGCTGATATAACTGCGTGCGATACCGATGCGCGCGAAAAGCAGACGCATGTAGTCGTAGACTTCGGTGGTAGTGCCGATGGTGCTTCGCGGATTGCGGTTGATGGTTTTCTGCTCGATGGCAATGACGGGACTGAGCCCTGTTATGCGGTCGACGTCCGGACGCTCGAGCGTACCGAGCATATTGCGGGCATACGCCGAGAATGTCTCGATATAGCGGCGTTGTCCCTCGGCAAATATAGTGTCGAAGGCAAGACTCGACTTTCCGCTTCCGCTCAGACCTGTGATTACGGTGAGTGAGTTGTGCGGTATGTCGACATCTATATTCTTGAGATTGTGGACGCGCGCACCGAGCACCGACAGCATGTCGGTACCCGTCGGATTGTCCCCGGCGTCGCCGGAAGTTGCCCCGGAGGACTTTTCCGTGGTGATATTATCAATCTTATTCTTTATCATAGGTCAAATTATACATTTTCCGGAGGAGATCTCCTGTATCAGTCAACAACCCAGTTGTGGTTGTAGACGTGCATCTTACGTGTGGATCTGCGCATATCTTCGGCTACCGGGATTTCGACGGAATATGTTTTACCGGTCTTGTTCGGGAGCGATTTTGCACGAATCCAGGGATTGAACTCGCGCAGAGTCATATAGCTGATGCCGTGGGAAGCGGCCCAAGCGGCCCAATCCTCCACTGGCCCGTTTACTTCAACCGATTTGGTACGCACCGGGGCGTAAAGCTGGTCGGAGGTGATGCGGTAGCCGAATGCCTTGGGATTCTTCATTATAAGTTTCATGGCTATCAACCGGAATATGTAGCGCGAAGTCTCGTCGTTGAGATAGAGATCATAGGCCGACTTGCTGTTCTGGGCATCAAGTTCTTTGGATATGCGGGCCATGCCGGCGTTGTAGCTTGCCGCCACCGACTCCCAGTTGCCGTATTTGGCAAGCGCGTTCTTCAGATAACGGCATGCGGCAGCTGTCGCCTTTTCGGGATGATAACGTTCGTCGACATACTCGTTGACCTCAAGACCGTATTCTTTTCCGGTAGAAGGGATGAATTGCCAAAGTCCGGCAGCTTTGGCGGGGGAGTATGCACGCGGATTGAGGGTGCTTTCAATACAAGCTAAGTATATCAGATCCTCCGGAACACCATTCTTTTTAAGTATAGGTATCAGTTTGGGAAAATATCGGTTGGCGCGCTTTATGGTAAGGAGAGTGTTACCGTGGGTATATGCCATAGATGTAAGTTCACGGTCGAGACGTTCAAACAGATCTACACGATCCAAGTGGACGGTCTGTCCGGCAAACTTAACTTTCTCCGGTATTTTGGGATTGACTACCGTACTGAAAAGTACGGATGAATCACCATTTTTCACTTCGTGTCGAGCTTCTGCCAAAGGTACTGCAAAGAGGCCGAAACTAAGAGCTGCGGCTATGATTTTATGATAGTGCATATTAGTGTCGTTTTATGAAATGGAATCGGTAATTAGGGCGCCGGTGTAGTTGTGCCCTGATTGTTTTCGTTATTATAATTTATGATGTTTATGTCGCCTTTGAGATTGTATTGTCGGCCGTCGGCACCACGGGCCTTGATTACATAGTAATAAACACCCGAACCTACATATTTTCCTTTATATTTCCCGTCCCAGCCCTGTGAGGGATGGTCTAAGGTAGCGACGCAGATGCCCCAACGGTTGAAAATGCTGCATTTGAAATCGGTTATGGAGCGGTAGCTTACCTTCCATTCATCGTTGATTCCGGGAGATCCCTGAGGAGAGAAAGCATTGGGGCAGTGCAGATCTGATTCTCCAATATTTACCTGATATACTTCGGAGTAATATTCACATGTGCCGGCCGCATCTGCGGCAACAAAGCGCACATATGTAGCGGCCGGCGACACTTCTGCGGTGAAGGTTATGTCGACCGGAGCCGAGCCGCCAAGCGTACCGGCATCGCCCGACGATGTTTTTTGCTGGTTGTCGTAGGTTTCGGTAATCTGTTCAGCCGAAGTATGTGCTTCCACGCGGCGTGCGGGAATCATGTTAGTGCTTACCGTGACTTCCGGCAGTCCCCATTCGCGCAGGAATCTGTCACCAGCAAGGGTGTATTCCGTGTCACAAAGTGCTGATGTGCAGTGGATAGTACCGTCGGCATCTGCGAGAGTAACAACGGTTTCTGTCTCGATATATCCCTGCGAGTCAGCGGAATATTCCATTGTAGAGTAGGTGAGCGTAATATCGCGGGAGAGCTGTAGACGACGACCGTTGATATTATAATAATAAATCGGATAGGCATCCCCCTCAAGGCGCAGAAATGTGGTGTGACAGTCACTTTCTTCGGTTACGGAAAGAGTGCCGAACAGCAGTTCATATTCCGAATAATCCGTAAGCCAGAAATATGTGCGAGCATTACCGTCCTCGATCACATACCCGCAATCGGCCCGCATATCCCGCAGGATTGAGGTGTTGCCGGAATATTCGATTTTTCCGTCGGCGATAGGTTCGGCATATGCCGCACCGAGCTGTCCGAACGTGTACCACACCGGATGTGATGTGTTTTTTGACTGATAAGTTATCGCAGCATTGCCCTGGCAGGAATGCAACACATATATTGCCGACAGGCCGGTTGATGCTTCGGGCTGAATGACCACAGGGGGATAATCGGTCCCCTCTATGGCTACCTGTGCCGAGACCGCAACAGGGAAGAGGAAGAAGCCTGCAAGATATATTGACACGCCCGCTGCCTTTAACCGTTTCATGCAGTAGGATGACGTTCTGAAAAATTCGACTGAATATGCCATAACATACAAAGTTAGCATTTTTATCAAAACGTCATATCTCACATCAATATTGCGCCATTGTTTTTACGAAACATTAAGAGTAGTACAATGAATGGGGACTGCCTCTCGATATTATTTAACATAATATAGATTATGTGACAAAATGCTGTAAGAGTCCGATTGTATGAATTACGACATGTTTCAAGCATGCCGAAATGACTCTTACGACGTGATTATTTGCCTGAAGAACCGATTATGTCGATCATTTCCGTGGCAATATTTTTACTATCGTCATCATAATTGCCGTTTTTAATCTGACGATAGATTTCCAATGCTTTGGATGCGTCGCCTTGTTCATATCGGATATATGCGATATTGGTCAGCGGCAACGCATCGTTGGGTGCGATCTCCATGGCTTTTTCAAAATAAGAGATTGCCGTATCGGTATGTCCGGCACAATAATTTATGGCACCAGCTATATTGATTATGCGGTTATCACGACTGAAACGCTGAGCCGCCTTGGCGACGACCGGAAGTGCATTTTCCATAACTTCTGACGAGCCTGATTGCTGGATGCCGGCAAGATGATCATATATAGCGTCAGCCAAGAAAACCTCGGTATCCGTCACTTTGGCATTTTCGGCGGTAATCCATTGAGAATGATTTGCTTTGTCTCTATCAATCGCACCGTTGATTGCATCGATTGTGCAGTCCCATCGGCCGGTCATTGCACCGGCTGCCGCTTTACCTAATCGAAAATCAATTCTGTCGGGATGTGCGGCAATTCCACGGTCGATTTCGAAGAACGCACTATCGACAAGAGCGTCCTGCCAGGTGGTTTTACCTGATATGTAACCGGCAACGTTACCCAAACTGTCGGTGAACACCAGCCCCTCCCCTCCTTCATGATCGGAAGTACCGGAAAGCACTAACATTTCGTTGCGGGATTTGCTTAAAAACAGATTGAACCGAGCCGCAAAGAGTTCGGGATCGGCAGGCGACTTACGGCTCCATACATTGAGAATGCTGTCGGCATCTGTTATGTTCCCATTTGTCAGACTTGCATTGAAAGTCTGATGGAAGTTTGACGCATGATTATAATTGCACGCCGACGTCAATATAACGACAGATAATGACAAGGTGAGGAGTCTTTTCATCGGAGAAACCTTAATGAATTGATAAGTAAGTCACAAGAATTATTTTATATTATTCATACACGTAATAATTCTTGTGATTTACTTATATAACGCAAATATACAAATAATTTCTATTCCAACGGTGAAAATTGTCCGTTTTTGGAATTACTGATGCCAGATCGCTTTTATTTCCGGAAGCATTTTAAGCGCTACGACACGCCCCAGATCGTAAACGCGCTGCATGTCGTCAGGATTATGGGAGATATGTCCGATTGGCAGCGGAGCTTCCGGACGAATCACCACGCATCGGCCCGCGCGCTCGGCATTACGTACATAATCAAGCTGTGCATTGTACATTTCGTGACGCCGGGCCATGGCGTCACGTACCCCCGGATACTTACGTAATCCCCACCGCATAAGCGGCATAAACCGTGACTGGCGCTTTACATACCCCTCAGGCTGTGTGAGCACTACCACGTTGGCGTCGTAACCGCTACGTTCGAAAAATTCAAGCGGAATAGAGTCGGAAATTCCTCCGTCGAGGAGGCGTCGCCCGTCGATCTTAACGACGTTTGACACCAGAGGCATTGAGGCTGACGCCCTCACCCATTCATAAAATGAATCCCCTCCACGAGTACATTTATGATATACAGCTTCGCCTGTCATTACATCGGTACATACCACATAGTATTCCATCGGACTGGTCTCAAAGGCCTTGGAATTGAAAATATCGTAGATATTCGGTACGACATGGTAAGCAAACTCTGCATTGAAGAGATCGCCGCTCGATATAAGCGAGCGAATACCGCAGTAACGTGAATCGCGCGCAAAACGCTGATTATAACGCAATGCCCTCCCATGCTGTCCCGACTTATAATTGCAGCCGAATGCAGCCCCGGCCGACACCCCCACAATGCCGTCAGGACGAAGCCCCTGCTCCATCATCACATCGATAACGCCAGCCGAAAACAGTCCGCGCATCGCACCTCCCTCAAGTATAAGTCCGCGTTTCATATGCATGCAATACGTTAAATATCACCTAAAAAGGGTATATCCGAAATATCATAGCCATCAGGAAACGGTTTATGAGGCATATTCACCTCCAGATCCCGGACTTTTCCGGGACTGATGGTCATCAATAATCTGAAGTTGGCAGTGTACATAATCAGTGTCATTATTATTTCTATGCAAATATAAGCATTAAGGTGAGCGACAATTTTGTACCGCAATGTTAAATATTGTTTAATCCATCCATATATATCCTTTCCCGCATGTCAATACACACATACTTTTTCAACTACACCGCAGATATATCATCGCTAAATCGCGAATTTTTATCGGCTCATCATATGTTAATTATGTGGATGACACATCAATTGTTTGGAAATAATATGTAACTTTGTCCAATATAACGCTTTTCTATCTCAGTCACGCATTTATTTCTACGACAATCATATGAAATTGCCATTTCTCGCAGCCGTAGCTGTGATTCTCTCCCCCACTCTTCTCAACGCACAAAACACTTCTCGGGTCGTACCCGCCGCGGATGGCGTGCGTATTGACCGCAATATATTCAACCATCTGGATGTGGGGTTATCACTTGGCTCAACAGGTATCGGCATTGACGTGTCGACGAATGTGACCAACTATGTGCGCCTGCGTGCCGGCGTCGACTATATGCCTGAATTTACGGTGCCCATGTCGTTCAATATCACCAGCTATAAGGCCAGTGAGGGACCCGACGGAGGCTATACCGTGAATGAAAGCAATTTCGGCAAGCTTCAGGATCTTATGTACGGTATTACCAACGTACGCGTCGATGAGCGTGTTGACATGCAGGGGCGTCCGTCGTTTTGGAATTTCAAATTCATGGTCGACGTAATGCCATGGGCCGACAAACGCTGGCATATCACTGCCGGTTTTTATCTTGGCTCAAGCAAGATCGCAACAGCGCGCAACACTATCGAGGAGATGCCGTCGCTCCTTGCAGTAAACATCTATAACCATTTTTATGACTTTGCCGAAAGCGGCGCATATTGGGACGAACCCATGATACCGGGCTATGACGACTACTACATGTCACCAGAAATGGCCGAGAAGCTGATTGATCGGGGTGCTGTCGGTATCCATGTCGGTGACTTCAAGGACGGCCGCCCCTATATGATGCGCCCCGGCAGCGACGGACTGGTAAGGGCTAAGGCTCTCGTAAACCGTTTCCGTCCGTATCTTGGATTCGGCTACTGTAATGAAGTAGGCAAATCGGGGCGTCTGACAATCGGCTTTGATGCCGGTGTAATGTTCTGGGGAGGCAGTCCGAAGGTCGTGACTCACGAAGGTGTCGATCTGGTAAACGATGTGGTCAATGTAAACGGAAAAGTCGGAGACTATGTGGATATCATAAACACATTCAAGGTATTCCCTTCGGTCAACTTCCGTATCGCCTACAAACTCTTCTGATAACCACACTCTCTCCTCTTAAATGGCCCGGCACAATACCCTCGGCAAAGTCGGCGAAGATGCCGCCTGTTCCTATCTCTCGGCAAAAGGGTACGCCATCGTGGAGAGAAATGCGCGTATCGGCCATCTTGAAATAGATATTGTGGCCATGTCCGGCACACGCCTCGTATGCGTTGAAGTGAAGACACGCACAGACGATTCAGGCCTTTCGGGTATCGAAGGTATTACCCGCACCAAAATGCAGGGATTGGTACGCGCCGCAGATGCCTATGTAAAATCCCGTGAACTGCCGTTCGAAGTGCAGTTCGACATACTCCTTGTCACTGCCGATCACAATGGAGGTATTGTCGGAATCGAGCATATTCCTGACGCCTTCTATCCTCCGATATAAGATTATAACCCTACACGCTTATGTCAGCGCGTCGGCCACGGCATTCTCGTATTTTTGAATGGAGGTTGCCTTGCGGATTGCTTTCCATGGCGTGCGCCCGATTTCATTTTCGATCCAATCCCACATGGGCTTTATTTTCTGAAGTATTTGTGTGTCACCGCACAAAGTGACGGTATATTCACCATAAATAATTTCATGAAATTTACGCAACGCCTCGATACGACGCAGTCGGGGCCATTCCTCGCCGTCACGATACTCTGCGGCAAGCGAGGGGCGGCCAAGCAGTCCGCGTCCTATCATTAAATCGACCGAATCACCATATGCGGCAAAGATACGATCGATGTCGGTACATTCCAGAATGTCGCCATTATATATTACATGATGGCGTGTGGCATTTAAGAATTTCTCAAACATATCCATGTAGAGTTCGCCGCCATACTGCTGGCGTGCTATGCGCGGATGCAGTGTGATATGCTCCAGCGGCATCGTATCCAGAATCCCGACAACTGCGCGCCATTCATCCGCGCTATTGATTCCCAGACGCATTTTTGCGGAAAAAGCAATGGAGGGATAGCGTTCCGACATGGTTGCGGCAATCTCTTCAAGAAGGTCTCGCCGCATGGCTCCCGCACCACGGCCATGTTTCACCTGAGGCGGGAAGGAACAACCCAGATTGAGGTCAATCCGCTCTGCACCCGCGTTGACAAGAATATCAGAGAGAGTTGAGAATTCCTCCACAGATCCGAAAATAATCTGAGGTATGACCTTCGCCACACCGACCGTTCCCTGCATTGCCTGGCGCAAATCACGGGAACGTACCGTACCTTTATCTACCCTCAGAAACGGGGTGAAGTAGATATCGATGCCACCGTAAACCTCGGCATGCGCTTTACGCCATATGGCGTCGGTATAGCCTTGAAGTGGAGCCGCGTATATTTTATGATCCATAGGTAAATTATTCTCTATAAGGAAAGTTGCCGGGTTTATTTTTTCCAGAAGGCCTGGGTGAAAAGGATAAGAACTGTAAAGATTTCCAGTCGCCCGATAAGCATGAGTATCGACAGTATCCACTTGCCCAGATCCGGAATTATTTCATAACCACCGCCCCCATATCCTGTAACTCCGGCTCCCAGTCCGGTATTGCTTACGCAACTGAAGGAGCTGAAAAAAGCATCCATAAACGGTAGACCCAAGGCCGTAAGAGTGATACCACCTACGGCTATCACCATCACATAAATACAAAGAAAGGCTATCACTTTGTCGACTATCTCCGGCGCCATAACGTTGCCGTTGATACGCACCGAGCGGATCGAATTGGGATGTACCGACCGGTATAATTCATTGTTGGTATTCTTGAGCAGGTAAAGTAAACGGTCGATTTTGGCACCGCCGCTTGTTGAACCGGCACACGCTCCGAAAAACATCAGACAGAATGACAGTGAAAGCACCAGAGGTCCCCAGTTCTCAAAATTGTCCGCGGTCAGTCCGGTGGAGGTGATAGTAGTTATGATCTGGAATATAGGATCTATTGTAACGGCTTCGATTGAATCGGCATGTCCCGCGAAGATAATGCTGATTACAAAAATCACATACATAAATATCAGAATTCCGATATAGGCCATGAATGTGTCGTTGCGCAGAAGTGCCTTCCAGTTACCATGGTATGCCTGGTACATGAGGCTGAAGTTTACACCTCCGAGAAACATGAATACCGTTACCACACATTTAATATAGTTGGAATTCCAAAACCCGATACTGGCATCATGGGTTGAGAAACCTCCCGTCGAAACGGTAGACAACGAATGGCAAATACTGTCGAAGAGGTCCATCGGACCTGCCCATAACAGCATTACCAGCAGCAGAGTGAGTATAAAATATATTGTCCACAAACTTTTGGCCGTCTGGCTTATTCGCGGGCGCAATTTCTCATGAGTGATACCGGTGACTTCGGCATTGAACATCTGCATGCCGCCGGAATAGTTGAGCATCGGTATCACGGCAAGCGTAAAGAGGATGATTCCCATTCCACCAAGCCACTGGGTAAGGCAGCGCCACATGTTAACACCATGGCTAAGCTCGTCGACCGATTCGTAAATCGAGCATCCGGTAGTTGTAAATCCCGACATCGTTTCGAAAAAAGCATCGGTGATGCTAAGCGGATGATCACAGAATATAAACGGTATCATCCCGAAGAAGCTGAACACAACCCACACAAGAGCCGTCAACAGGAATCCCTCACGCTTGGCCATCTGGGTATGAGCCGGGCGTATGCAGAATGTCATTGCCGCTCCCGTAATCAGAGTAACGCCTGCGGCCACTAAAAAAACTACAGTATCACTTTCAGAATAAAGGAACGATGTGACCGTAGGCACAAACATGAACAGGCCCTCAATCATCAGAAGCCATCCGAGAACCCTTACGAGCATCGGGAAATTGATTTTGCGGACATTACCAAACAGTGACGCCGACCTTATCACATCGTTTTCTCTTCTGCCGGAAAATATACCCATAGACCTTTCGGATTTAGAGCTTGTTTGAAAATGAAAGCCTTTAACTGAACAGACGTTCTATCTTATGGAGCGCTCCGGAAAGACAGAATACCACTACGTGGTCACCCGCCTCAATTACAGTATTACCGGTAACAAGCATTCCGTTTTCGCCACGGATAAGTCCGGCTATTGTCATGCCGTAAGGCAATGAAAGTGATTTTACCGGCCCGCGCGTAACCTTGCTGTTGGGCTTCACTTCTATTTCGGCTACTTCAGCATCAGCCAATGCCAGACATTTCGATGAAGTAACGTCGGTATCCAGCAGAATCTGGAAAATCTTGCTTGATGCGAGCAGTTTCTTATTGATCACCGTTCCGATATTCAAGCCTTCGGCTTCGGAGATGAACTGAAGGTTCTCGACCTCAGCCACCGTCTTGCGTATACCAAGCTCTTTTGCCGTAAGACATGTAAGGATATTTGTCTCCGAACTGTCGCTCAAGGCGATGAACGCGTCGGCTTCATCAACACCTTCGTCGCGCAGCACGTCGATATCACGAGCGTCGCCATATACGATGTCGCAGTTGGGACATTTCTCAGGCAACCGCCGGCATTGAGCCATGTCGTTATCAATGATCTTGATACGGAATTCATCGCCGGCCATGTGTGCAAGGCGTATGGCGATACGGCTCCCGCCCATGATTACCACTTTACGTATACGGAACTCCTCTTTGCCACACAATTCGAGCAGATCACTCACATGATCGCGCATTGTAGCAAAATAAAGGATATCCCCGGGCTTGAGCAGATCGTCGCCTCGCGGGATGATAGTCTCATGCCGGCGTTTTATGGCGGCCACATGGAAATTGTGTTCGGTACGTGCGAAATCCTTTAGATGCATCCCAACGATACGGGCATTGTCGCGCAGCTTCACCCCGACAATAACGAGTTTGCCGTCGTGGAGTTCAAACCAGTGGCGTACCCAGTTGCGGCGCAATGCTGTAATTATCTCCTGTGCAGCGAGATATTCCGGATAAATGAGTGCATTAACTCCTTGACGGGTGAAAAATTCGCTGTTATGCTTGTCAAGGAATTCGTAATTGTCGATGCGAGCCACGGTTTTACGCGCGCCTATACTTTTTGCGATGGTACAGGAGGTGACATTACGGGTCTCGTCGGGGGTCACCGCAATAAACAGATCGCACTTTTCCACACCGGCCTGGCGCAGGGTATTGAACGAAATCGCGCTTCCGCGCAAAGTCATCAGATTATAGTTGGCATCAATACTGGCAAGACGCTCGGCATCGTCGTCGACAAGCATTACATCCTGCTCTTCACGTGACAGCAGTTTTGCCAGATGAGAGCCGACTTCACCAGCTCCTACGATCACTATCTTCATATGGTTATGATTGTGCTAATGCCCCGGCATGTGTCATGACACGGCGTGCTGTCTCCTTAATTGCCGCAAAGATCGCATCCTCGTCCATGCCGCATTCTTTCATAAGTTCAGGCACTTTGCCATGGGCCACAAATTTGTCAGGGACGCCGATCCTTACGATTTCAGGATGATATCCGTGGTCGGCCATCCATTCCGCGACGGCCGATCCGAGCCCACCGTCGCGCATGCCGTCCTCTACCGTAATTACCGGAAGCCCGCTTTCAGCCACTTCGCGGAGTATCTCCTCGTCGACAGGCTTCAGGAATATCATATCGTAATGTGCGGCGCTGATCCCTTCGGTCTGTGCACGTTCGGCTGCGGCAGCCGCCCACCGACCCATCGGACCGATTGAAAGTATAGCCACGTCGATACCGTGGCGCAGTTTCCGGCCTTTACCCACGGGCAGAACCGCTGGCGTTTTCTCGCGCCACGCCGCATCGTTGCCTTTGCCGCGCGGATAGCGGATGACAAACGGACCGAAGTCACCCTTGGTTGAGGTCAGCATAAGGGAACGCAGGGTAAGCTCGTCCATAGGAGAGGATACAATTATACCCGGTATGGGGCGCAGATAGCACATGTCAAACACACCGTGATGTGTCACCCCATCCTCTCCCACTATTCCGGCACGATCGAGGCACAACGTGACAGGAAGGCGCTGAATGGCCACATCATGAATAATCTGGTCGTAGGCGCGTTGTGTAAAAGAGGAATATATCGCAGCAAACGGACGCATACCCTCTTTGGCAAGGCCGCCTGCGAATGTTACGGCGTGTCCTTCGGAAATGCCGACATCGAACACACGTGCCGGCATGGCCTCCTGCATGATGCACATCGAAGTACCTGACGGCATCGCGGCGGTAATGCCTACTATCCGGTTATCCTCACGGGCCATTGCAAGGAGAGTCTCACCAAACACATCCTGCCATTTCGACGGCCCGGCAGTCCCTCCGTCGCCGATACGCTTGCCTGAAACAGCATCGAACAGACCCGGAGCATGCCATTTTGCCGGATCTTCTTCGGCGGGACGATATCCTTTCCCTTTCACGGTGCGCAAATGAAGTATGCGCGGCCCCTCCATATCCTTTATATCATTGAGCACACGCACGACACGGTCGATATCGTGGCCGTCAAACGGGCCGAAATAACGGATATTAAGACCCTCGAATATATTCTGCTGCTTTCCGAGAAGCGACTTGACACTATTGTTGAAACGCAGTATGAACCCCTTGCTGCGCTCTCCCACAAGATGCATGCTTTTCAATAGCTTGTACACCCTGTAGCGGAACGTATTGTAGGCTTTGGTAGTATTGATATGGGTAAGATATGAATTCAGTGCCCCGACATTATGATCAATCGACATGTCGTTGTCGTTGAGTATGATCAGCAGATTGTTGGGGGTAATGGCCGCATTGTTCAGACCTTCGAATGCCAGGCCTCCCGATATCGATGCGTCGCCGATTACAGCAACGACATTGCGGCGCGGTGACTCTCCGCGCAGTTTCGAGGCCACAGCCATTCCGAGAGCTGCGGATATGGAATTGGAGGCATGTCCGGCGGTAAAAGTATCGTATTCGCTCTCATCAGGATTGGGGAATCCGCTAAGGCCTCCGAGTTTACGGTTGGTGGCAAAGCGGTCGCGTCGGCCGGTAAGCAATTTATGTCCATAGGCCTGATGCCCAACATCCCATACAATACGGTCGTATGGAGTGTTGAACACATAATGAAGGGCTACAGTTAGTTCCACGGCGCCCATGCTCGACGCGAAATGCCCCGGATTTTTTGAAAGTGAATTAATAAGAAACTTCCGTATCTCCGAGCACACGCCCGGAAGTGCCGATTGCGGAAGCTTACGCAGATCGGCAGGGGAATCGATGGCCTGGAGGAGGGGATATTTTTCGCCTGTCTCCGGGATTTGGGTATCAGGCTTTTCCATTTCCATTGCGCATATATTTTTTGTAAAGAGGCACGAACACAACAATTCCTGACGCAAAAATAACAAACAGCGACCACAGATTTATGCCGCGCCCCTGTATCAGAAGATAGCACAGAATAATCCATAGCGCCGTAAGGCACATAAGTCGAAAGATTGTGTAGGCTTTCATGCATTCCAATTTAGAATGCAAATTTACCAAAGTTTCTTTACAAAAGCAATAGCGAACAGCCGCACGGGAAGAAACGGATGTGCATATGACACCCGAGAGGGCGCGATTATGACCGGCGCCCCTTGAATAAACGATACAGACGTGTTACCTGCTTCACGCCCTGATATGCAAGGATACCATAGTCGAGCATGGAGAATCCCGACAGAACCTTGCCAAGCAGTTTATTGCCGCCAAGAGCGCTCAGAGCCTGAAAATTGGTGACCTTTGACGCTTTGGCCATCAGCTGTTCACGCACCATTTCGATTTTCACCTGGTTAACGGCACGCCGATAACGCAGATCGTCAATAGTATACCCATGCCAATGTTTTGCCGATGATGCGGGATCATGTGGAGGAAGTGAATCGGTTGCCATAGCGTCTAAACGGTTTTATGGTTGTTTTTATCGGCTGCGGGTTCGTCAAGGAAAAGACGCGAAAGGAAACGCGCGATAGGATCGGTGACGAGCGTAGTGCGCATAAGGTACACCCCTACCCCTACAAGAATATATATGCCTCCCATTATCATGAAGCACCAGAATACAGGCAGCACAGTCGCAAGAAGGAGTACCAGCCCTATCGAAATGAAGAAGAGCGCAAATGCCAGCAGAATACCGAGTATGGCCGCAACGACGGCGGTTGACATCAGAATCGCGGATTTTTCAGTGGAAACAAGCCGGATATTCTCAATCTGCAATTTCAGATATGTGAGTATGGCTTTCCACACGGAACGCATTTCATCTGATCGTTCGCTCATGACTAAGACTTTAGAGGTAAACATGTGGGAATCGGCCGGAGAATGACCGGCAAAACGGCATGTCTCCGGCCGATATAGAATAAAGATCAATCGCAGACTTCGGCTTCGAGATCTTTTGTAAGCTTCTCGACAAGAGCGTCTACGTCGCTGTCAGAACAAAGTATGCCTTTGCTGCGGAGGATCTCGACAATACGGCTTCTTAGATCGGAGCCTTTTTCGGGAGCAAAAAGCAAAGCTGCGCCGGCACCTACGATAGCGCCTCCGAGAAATGCGCTTATGAGTCCGAGAGTATTATTCATTATATAATTCGGTTAATATATTATTATATTTTTTTACTTCTCGATCTCATCGGCGATTTCGTCAACGAGCTCTTCCAGCTTATCCTTACGCAGGGTGATACCTTTTTCTTTAAGGAAGCGGCGGATGTTGTCGCGGGTGGTTTCTCCCTTTTCAGGAGCAAGAAGAAGGCCGACTGCGGCTCCGGCGACTGCGCCGCCGATCACTGAGAGGATGATGTGTAAGGGTTTCATAATTGTTTTAACGTTTTGTTTGCTTCAATGATAAAGCGGTAATTGATTTTCTGTGTTAAATAATCTAATTCAATTAACACTTCCCTCTTTAAAAAGTTCACATTTTCACGCAACAGACAGGATATCAGCTTCATGCTCCTTTGCAGAATCATTTGCGCGCGTCGGCAACGTAGCCCAAGGCCTCACGACACTTGTCGGTGACATAGGCCCAGTCGGCGGCGGCCACACAATCGGAAGGGAAAAGCTTTGATCCCATACCTACGCAGAACACTCCGGCCTTGATCCAGCCTTCGATATTTTCTTTCGTGGGTTCGACCCCGCCGGTAACCATAAGCTTCGACCAAGGCATCGGAGCCTTGAGGCCCTTGACGAATTTCGGCCCGAGTACATCTCCGGGGAATACTTTGCAGAGGTCGCAACCTGTTTCCTGGGCGGCGCCAACTTCGGAAATCGTACCACAACCGGGGGTATAAGGTACCAGACGGCGGTTGCAGATACGGGAAATCTCGGGATTGAAGAGCGGCCCCACAACGAAGCATGCACCAAGCTGTATATAAAGAGCAGCGGTAGCGGGATCGACAACCGAGCCTACGCCGACTGCCATTTCGGGGCATTCCTTGGCTGCAAACTTAACAACTTTCTCAAATACCTCGTGAGCGAAGTCACCACGGTTGGTAAACTCGAAAGCGCGGACACCGCCCTCGTAGCAAGCCTTTACCACAGCACATGCTACATCGGCATCCTTATGATAGAAAACGGGTACCATGCCGGTTTCGCCCATTTTCTGAAGAACCTGAATTTTATCAAATCTTGCCATTGTTTCAGATATTTTCGGAGTGATGTTTTAGCGCTGTACGCGACCGTTGGCACTGCCGCCGGCAAGCGCCTTCACCTCGTCGACAGTCACCATATTGAAGTCGCCGGGAATAGTATGTTTGAGAGCCGAAGCAGCCACAGCAAATTCAAGAGCTTCGCCCTGATCGGCCATCGTAAGCAGTCCGTGAATAAGGCCGCCGGAGAAGCTGTCGCCGCCGACTACACGGTCGATAATTGGGTTGATATCGTAACGCTTGCTCTGATAGAATTCTTTTCCGTTGTAGATCATGGCCTTCCAGCCGTTGTGGGTGGCTGAGAAAGATTCACGCAGAGTCGACACGACATATTTGAATCCAAACTCCTTCATCATTGCCGCGAAAATGCCCTTGTAGCCTTCAGCATCGGTGTTGCCACCCTCCACGTCGGCGTCCGGCTTGAATCCGAGACAAAGTTCGGCATCCTCCTCATTGCCGATACATACATCGACATATTTCATGAGCGGACGCATGATCGACTGGGCTTTCTCGGAAGTCCATAGTTTCTTGCGGAAGTTGAGGTCGACCGACACAGTAACACCATGACGCTTTGCGGCCTCGCATGCGAGACGGGTAAGCTCGGCAGCTTTATCGGAAATAGCAGGCGTGATACCGCTCCAGTGGAACCAGTCGGCGCCTTCCATTATCTTATCAAAGTCAAAATCTTCCGGATCAGCCTCAGCAATAGCCGAGTGAGCGCGGTCATAGATAACTTTCGATGGACGCATCGAGGCGCCTGTCTCGCAATAATAGATGCCGACACGGTCTCCTCCACGGGCAATATGATCAGTAACAACGCCATAACGACGGAGAGCGTTTACAGCGGCCTGGCCGATTTCATGCTTGGGAAGCTTGCTTACAAACACAGCCTCATGGCCGTAATTGGCACAGCTGACAGCCACATTGGCCTCGCCGCCGCCCCAGATTACATCAAAATTGTCAACCTGCACAAAACGGTTGCAGCCGGCAGGTGAAAGGCGAAGCATTATTTCGCCGAGTGTGATTACTTTTCCCATATCTGTTTATTGAGATTATTTTGGTGTTGCAAATTTAGTGTTTTAACAGCAATTTCCAACCTTTGAGGCGCGGTAATGCTGAAATTTTGTCTATACTTGACAGAGATTTACCACCCCGCATGACTAACACTGCAAATTTACCATCAATAATTGTTATTTGCAATTTTCCGACCATAAATTTATCAAGAATGCAGAAAATAAGTATCTTTGCGTGACATAATCAACACTCAGATATGGCAACAAGCTACCTACAGATAGAAAATCTCACTAAAAGCTATGGTGACCGCCTGCTTTTCGGCGACGTCACTTTCGGCGTATATGAAGGTGACAAAATAGGTATTATCGCCAAAAACGGTACCGGAAAATCGACACTCCTTAATATAATAGCAGGAAAGGAAAGTCCCGACTCCGGCAATGTGATATTCCGCAACGACCTGCGCGTCGGCATCCTCGATCAGACACCCCGGTTCGAGGCGGGAAGCAACGTAATAGAAGCGTGTCTGCAAGGCGACAATGCCATGTGTCATGCTATTGCCGCCTATGAACGCGCCCTTGCCTCAGAAAATGAATCAGAGCTGAACGAAGCAATCCATCAGATGGACAGCGCGGGCGGATGGGAATATGAGGACCGTGTAAAACAGCTGCTTACGCAACTTGGCATCACCGACCTCACCGCCACTACCGACCATCTTTCGGGCGGCCAGGCCAAGCGTGTGGCATTGGCCCGGGTGATCCTCGGCAATCCCGAGCTGATCATACTCGACGAGCCCACCAACCATCTTGACATCCAGGTAATCGAGTGGCTTGAGGAATACCTGCGGCGAAGCCGTGTCACACTGCTGATGGTAACCCACGACCGCTATTTCCTCGACCGGGTGACCAATAAGATCATCGAAATCGACAATCGGCAGATATTTACCTACGAAGGCAATTACGACTATTATCTGCGGCGCCGCCAGGAACGTATCGAGTCGATGACCGCCGAAATGGCGAAAATAAAAAACACCCTGCGCCGGGAGACAGAATGGATGCGCCGGCAACCGCAAGCCCGCGGAGGCAAGGCGCAATACCGCATAGATGCATATCATGAACTTAACAGCCGCAAGCATGAGCTCAATGCCGCCCGTTCCAACGACGGAACCGTCAGTCTGAATGTAAAGTCGAGTTATATCGGATCGAAAATTTTTGAGGCACAACATGTAAGCAAAGCATTCGGCGATAAAGTCATATTGCGGGATTTCAGCTATACATTCGCCCGTTATGAACGCGTGGGTATCATCGGGCCAAACGGTGTGGGCAAATCCACCTTTATAAAAATGCTTCAGGGAATAGTGACGCCCGACACCGGCAACTGGAACGTAGGAGAAACCGTAAGATTCGGATATTACAGCCAGGACGGGATAAAACTTGACGAAGGTAAGCGCGTGATTGACGCCATTACCGATATCGCCGAAGAAGTCGTGGTAAACGATGGCGTACATTATTCTCCCATGCAGTTTCTCAACCACTTCCTGTTTTCTCCGGCCGACCAGCAAAAATATGTCAGCACGCTCAGCGGCGGCGAACGTGCGCGTCTGCATCTTGCCGCAGTGCTTATGCGTTCGCCAAACTTCCTGATTCTGGACGAACCTACCAACGATCTCGACATAGTTACGCTGGGACTTCTCGAAGAATATCTTGCCGGATTCAAGGGGTGTCTGATTGTCGTCAGCCACGACCGGTTCTTCCTTGACAGTATAGTCGATCATCTGTTTGTGCTTGAAGGTGACGGCGCAGTGCGCGATTTCCCGGGCTCATACAGCGATTTCCGTGAGTGGCAACGTGAACGGGAACGTACCGAACGCGAACAGGCCGAGCAGCAATGCAGCAGCCATACGACAAAAAACGACAACCGTCCGAAGCGCGAACGTGACGCCAATAAGATGACATTCAAGGAGCGCCGGGAATTCGAGCAGCTTACCGAGGAGATCGACGCTCTTACCGCAGAAAAGAAAGCGCTTGACGATCTGTTCAGCAGCGGGACCGACGTTGCCGATATCGCCGGGAAATCGGCGCGCTATCAGGAGATACAGGAACTGCTCGACGATAAAGAAATGCGATGGCTTGAGTTGTCGGAAAAGTCATAACAGCAGGTCTTGGCGCCGTTGAACCACAATTATGGCATTATTGTTTTATGTGCATGACCGGTTTGTTTTAAACGGTCAGTATAATCAACTTCATAAAATAATTACTGTCATGAGTTTCTTGTGGTATATATTAATAGGTCTGGCAGCCGGCTTTGTGGCCGGCAAGCTTATGCGTGGCGGAGGCTTCGGCATTATCGTCAACCTCATAGTCGGCATCATCGGCGGAGTACTCGGCGGATGGCTCTTCGGACTCCTGGGCATTACGGCAGGCGGCATAATCGGAAGCCTGATAACGTCAGTGGTCGGTGCAATAGTACTTCTGTGGATAGTCGGGATACTCAGCCGCACCACAGGACACTGATATTTTAGGCAAGATCTTAGCGACATACATCCGTACAGTGAGTCCATAGGTATATTGTTAGGGTAAAATTTCACGTTATTGTAGAGATTTATTGGGAATATTGCTAACTTTGCCAACAAATTCGACCTACAATGAAAAGACTCTTCGTCGCACTCACTGTGCTTATCGCTATATTAAGCGTACCATATCAGGCTAAAGCCGAACTTCGCTATGGCCCGATGCTTGGCATGAATATAACTACTCTCAAATTCAAGCAATCGCTCATTGAAGTAAATAAAGTCGCCGGTATGTCGGCAGGCGTCGCTACAGAAGTTATATTCCCGGGTATCGGATTTGGCATCAATTCTGGAATATATTACGAAATGCGTGGTGCGAAACTGCATCTCGGCGATAAGCTTATCTGGTCGTCGGAGGGTTTCGGTACCGCTCGCAGCTATCTGCATTACCTTGAAATCCCCATCCATCTCCGCTTCAAGTGGACACGTATGGGCGGTATCGAAGACTATGTGGCACCCTTTGTGTTCGGCGGTCCCTCATTCAGCCTTCTTTTCGGCCACAGCCACATAAAGGCTCTTGAGTATGCCAACGGAGAAATGGGTCTTACCGTAGGCGGCGGCCTGGAAATCATGCGTCACTGGCAGGTATCCTATTCATTTACATGGGGTATGGTTTACGCAGAGCAGACAAAACTGCTTGACCATTTCAGCGCCAAGAACCGCTCGATGGATATCCGTGTAACCTATCTTTTCTGATCGGCGGCCGATCTCATATATCGGAACAACAAGTATTGTAGTCGGGCATTTCTGGCATAAAAGCATAGGAATGCCCGACATAATTTATGCGGCAGCAATAATGCACCATGCCGTTGGATACGGTGAGATACCGTGCCTTGAGAACCATATTATAGCGCACAATCTGGTCGAAGACTTTTTGGGTGATGGCCACTCCGGGCGCCTTGTATTCCACAATCATCATGGGTTGGCCCGTGCGGTCGAATACTACCGTATCGCATCTGCGTCGAGTACCGTTAAGAGTAAGACCGATCTCATTGGCCATCAGAGAAGCGGGAAACCGCTTCTCGTGTATCATGAAGTCAACAAAATGCTGGCGCACCCATTCCTCAGGAGTAAGAGCCACATGCTTGCGGCGCAAAGGATCAAAAATCTCGATACCGCCGTCACCTTTGCGTAGGCGCGTGGCGTCAATCGCCGGTAAATTGAGAGGTACTATGCAATGGCCGGGAGTGGTGGTGCCCATATATGAAGATTTGGAGATGCTGAATGAAAAAGTTTTTGTAAATTTACAAAAATTTCCGATTACACCTACATGGCCGCAGCCAAAACCACTACATATGCCGAGCTTCGCGCAATGCTGAGCAGCAAAAATTATGCTCCCGCTTATCTGCTACACGGAGAGGAGGGCTTTTTTATCGACCGCCTCGTGGAGGAATTTGAGGCTATTGTCCCTGAGGCCGACCGCGATTTCAATCTTTATACCCTATACGGCCCCGAGACCGATATCGACACTGTGATCGACGCCTGCCGCCGTTATCCTATGATGTCGGACTATCAGGTAGTGATACTCAAGGAAGCACAGTCAATGCCCGCTACGCAGCTTGACCGACTCGCCGGATATCTGTCGGCCCCTACCCCGACTACAATACTTGTGGTGTGCGGACGTGGAGCAAAAGTCAAATCCAAAGAACTGCCGACCAAAGTAGCGGCTGCCGGAGGCGCCGTTTTCGAGGCTGTAAAACTCCGCGACCGAGCACTTACCGATGCAATACGCCATGTGATAACCGGGAAAGGGCTGCATGTAGAAGAGAAAGGGCTTTCGATGCTAAGCGACTACGTAGGTGCGGATCTCTCGCGGCTCTACAACGAGATTGAGAAGCTTACGGTAGCTCTTCCCCAGGGATCGATGGTCACCCCCGAGGTGATTGAAAGCCATATCGGAATGAGCAAGGATTTCAATAACTTCGAGCTTATCAATGCGGTTGCGGTGCGCGACAGCAAGACGGCATTCCGTATTGTCGATCACTTCCGGCGCAATCCGAAAGACAATCCCTTTCCTCCTACCTTCGGTATGCTCTGGACTTTTTTCTCCAATCTTCTGATAATCCATTATACACGCGACAAGAGCGAGCCGGCCCTCTGCGCGGCTCTCGGCCGGAAAGGAAACTGGCTTTCAAAGGATTATAAGAACGGAATGCGACAATACAATGCCAGGCAGACGGTTGAGATACTACGAGTGTTGCGACGCACAGATGCCGCAACAAAAGGCGTAAACTCACGCCAGGATCCATATGACCTGATGCAGGATCTCATATTCCGCATATTCACGGCCCGCGGAATCATAAAATAATTTTTTTGTGACTTACTTACGAATTTCACATATGGCAGATACAGCACAACAATTCAATACCGTCGGCACCATGTGCCGGGATATATTCGAAAAGAAACTGAAGGATTACGGTTCTTCGTGGCGGCTTATGCGTCCCGAATCGCTTACCGACCAGATATATATTAAAGCAGCCCGCATACGCTCGCTCGAAACCAAGAAAGAGCATAGAGTGGAAGAGGGTGTGATACCTGAATGGATAGGTATCGTTAATTATGGTGTGATAGCCCTGATACAGCTTGAGAAAGGCTGGGCCGATACCGCCGACCTCTCGACAGAGGAGGCACT
>JAHZGZ010000026.1 GCA_019420545.1 Bacteroidales bacterium
AGGAGCAGATTATTGTTCTGATGGTAGCCGGATTCTCGACAAAAGAGATTAGCGTGATAACAGGCCAGACTACCTCCACAATCTACGTCCGCAAATCGTCGATACGAAAGAAGCTTGGAGTGCCCGAAAAGGAAGATATTGTGGAGTTCCTTAAAAAACGGGCCAAGGATTAAGAGTCCATTAAGACATCACAAAGCTTCGTTAAGACTTTTAAGAGATGCAATCCTTGATTTTCAGTGGGTTGCATCTCGCGTATTAAGACTTTTATATTTGGCGTTAAAATCCTTTTGGACATAATTTTGCATCAGAAAAATCATTAAAACCTGATGTGAAATGAAAACAAACATCCTTACACTCATAATGGTATTCATGGTCGTGGCAACGGTCTATGGCCGTGAGATTACCGGTAAAGTGGTCGGGGAAAACGACACTCCGCTCGACTATGTAAACGTTGTGTTGTACCGAGACTCAACTTATATCACAGGTACCGTTACTGACCCGGCCGGCATGTTCTCCATTCATACAGTTGTCGCCGGAAAACTTACTGCAAAATGTAGCTTTGCCGGATATGAAACCTCGGAAATCCCAGTCTCGGCTTCGGGCAATATAGGGACAATCAAACTTACGCCCGCTACGGTGGAACTCGGCGAAGTAACGGTCCGCGCCACAAGACCCTCAACAACGATGAAAGGAAATGCGCTCGTCACCAATGTCGAGGGAAGCTCGCTCGCCATCGCAGGTACAGCCAACGACGTGTTGACACGTGTGCCGATGGTGGTAAGCAACGGAGGCAAACTGGAAGTATTCGGCAAAGGTGTGCCCGCAATCTACATCAACGGGCGCAAGGTCAACGACCTTCAGGAACTCTCACAACTCAATTCCAACGACATAAAGAATGTCTCTGTCATTACCAATCCGGGAGCCGCCTATGCGGCTAATGTGAAATCAGTAATCATTATCCGCACGAAACCGCCGAAAGGCGACGGATTCAGCGGCACTCTCCGTACCGACAACGGTTTTCAACACGATTTCCGCACAGGAAACTCATTCGACCTGAAATACCGCACAAGAGGACTCGAACTCTTCGCCAACTACGGCTGGTGGTACGGCAATAACCGGGATGATCGTTCAAACGATATGACCACTGCCACTGCGTCAGGTACATACAATCAGTCGTTCCGGACAATAGGCAAACAATCATACAATGATATGACAGGCAAGCTCGGTTTCTCTTTTATGTTCAATGAAAAGCACAGCATCGGCGCTTATTATCAGAACAGCTGGAACCGCCACCACACCACAGGCACAATTCCAAGCGAAGTCTGGCTGAACGGAGCGTTACTCGACCGCTATAGTTCTGATGTACACAATAGATTTACGGCATTGCCGCGTCATAATGTCAATCTTTATTATAACGGTACAGTCGGAAAGTTCAACATTGACTTCAACGTGGATTATATCCGGTATAAAAACCGTGAACTTTCATTGAGCGACGAACTCAGCGAGACGGGAGATGACCGTAATGTAAGCACTGAATCGACCAACCACAACCGCATGTTTGCTGAGAAATTAGTTGTGAGTCATCCATTTTGGCAGGGGCAGATAAGGTTTGGAGAGGAATACACGAATACGCGCACCACAAATCTCTTTACCGCAAATATCCCCGAAGTTTCTGATGCTGACAACCGTGTGGATGAAAGCAACATCGCCGCTTTTGTGGAGTTCGGGCGGCAATTCGGACGCTTCAATGTTGGTGTCGGACTCCGCTATGAGCATGTGAAATTCGATTATTACGAGATGGGAGAGCATCGTGACGGTCAAAGCAAGACCTATAACAATCTGTTTCCTTCGCTGAATGTCTCCACTCAGATAGGTAATGTCCGTATGGGACTGAACTACTCAGGCAAAACTGTCCGACCCGGCTACGGTCAGCTCGACGGAGCTGTCAGCTATATCAACCGCCTCACTTATGAGACAGGCAACCCATATCTTAAACCCACAGAAATTCAGACTGTGGAATATATGGCACAGTGGCGTCAGTTCTTCGGTCAGTTGTCTTATATATATTTCAAGGACGGCGTATATCACATCACAGAGCCTTACGGAGTTGATGGGGAGGCAACCATCATTAGCACGGCAAATCTTGACCACCGCCATTATCTTCAGGCATTTGTAGGCGGTCAGTTCAAAGTCGGAGTATGGTCGCCTCGCGTGAATGTCGGCATGATGAAGCAGTGGCTCACGCTGCCGGTCGACGGCAAGCCTATGAAAATGAATACTCCCGGGTTTCTGTTCCAATGGCAGAACGCAATTCATCTCCCTTTCGACATCTGGCTTAATGTCGACGCACAACTGATGACACATACGTGGGACAATAATATGAAGTTGTCTAACACCCCCTGGTATGTAAATGCCAAGATTTACAAAGGATTCCTCAACAATGCCTTCAGCATCACCCTTGAGGCAAAAGACCTGTTCAACACATCACAAAATGAAGGCATCTTTTATAACGATGCCGTTCGGCTC
>JAHZGZ010000260.1:0-6312 GCA_019420545.1 Bacteroidales bacterium
ATAGTGTATAAAAAAGGAAAAATCCCCCCCCCGTTAAAATTTGTTAAATCGAAGATTTTTTTTTCAAATTCCTTTGTTGTTCTTTTAATTTTTTGAACAAAAATTCCTCATCAATCATATATAAATATGTATTATCGCCGGTCTGTTGCGGAACTGACACTCTTTACACCAAACGCACAAGGGAGGGAAGGAAACAGAAAAGGAAATTTGCCAGCGAAACAGAATATTTCATTGCAAAAACAATGTGCTGTCGGAATTTTTGCATAACTTTGCGCGGTTTTAGCCAACGACTGCAACCTTTTGATTTTTCATCAGAGAAAATGTAAACCAATGCGCGATACAAAAAAGGCAACACTCGTGCTGGAAGACGGCACCTCATTCCAAGGTAAATCATTTGGATATGAGGCCTCGACAGCCGGAGAGGTAGTGTTTAACACCGCGATGACAGGCTATCCGGAAAGCCTGACCGACCCCTCCTATGAAGGACAAATATTAGTGACAACCTATCCGATTCTCGGCAACTACGGCGTGCCCCCCCGCAGAGAGAAGGACGACGTGAGCGAGTACTACGAAAGCGACCATATCCACGCCAAGGCCATCATAGCCCAGGACTACTCGTGGGCCCACTCCCACTGGCAGGCCGACCGCAGCCTCGCCGACTGGCTTAAAGAGGAGAAGATACCCGGCATATACGGCATCGACACTCGCGCGCTCACCAAGCATCTGCGCGAGCATGGCTCGATGTTGGGCAAGATCGTAGTCGAGGGGTGCGACGACGTACCTTTCTACGATCCCAACAAGGAGAATCTCGTGGCAAAAGTAAGCTGCCGCGGCGTGGAGGTGCACGGAGAAGGACCGCGCACGGTAGTGCTGGTGGACTGCGGCGTGAAGCACAACATCATCCGCTGCCTTACGCGCAGAGGAGTAAGAGTGGTACGCGTGCCCTGGAACTACGACTTTACCTCCATCCCCTACGACGGCCTGTTCATCTCCAACGGCCCCGGCAATCCGGGAATGGTCGACACGACGGTCGACAACATACGCAAGGCCATGGAGACAGGCAAGCCCATATGCGGCATATGCATGGGCAATCAGCTGCTGGCACGCGCCGCGGGTGCGTCGACCTACAAGCTCCCCTACGGCCACCGCAGCCACAACCAGCCGGTGCGCCGCGCAGGTACCGACAAATGCTACATCACATCGCAGAACCACGGCTTCGCTGTCGACGACACTACCCTACCCGCCGACTGGGAACCGCTGTTCGTAAACATGAACGACGGCACCAACGAGGGGTTGCGCCACAAGTCGAAACCTTTCTTCTCGGCCCAGTTCCACCCCGAAGCCTCGTCGGGCCCCAAGGATACCGAATTTCTCTTTGATGAATTTATCAATATGCTCTGATTACAATGTCGACCATACAGAATACAGATATCGCTCTCCCCACGAAAGTACTGCTCCTCGGCAGCGGCGCGCTGAAAATCGGCGAGGCCGGCGAGTTTGACTACTCCGGCTCGCAGGCGCTGAAAGCCATGAAGGAGGAAGGGATACACACGGTGCTCATCAACCCCAACATCGCCACGGTGCAGACCTCCGAGGGTATCGCCGACACCATCTACTTCCTGCCCGTAACCCCCTACTTCGTAGAAAAGGTGATCGAAAAGGAGCGCCCCGACGGCATCCTGCTCGCCTTCGGAGGCCAGACGGCGCTCAACTGCGGCGTAGAGCTCCAGCAGTCGGGCGTGCTCGATAAGTACGGCGTGAAAGTGCTCGGCACCCCCGTGCAGGCAATCATGGATACCGAGGATCGCGAGCTGTTTGTAAGGAAGCTCGATCAGATCAATGTAAAGACCATCAAGAGCGAGGCCGTAGGCTCGGTCGACGACGCCAAGAAGGCGGCCGCATCGCTCGGCTACCCCGTAATCGTGCGCGCCGCATATGCGCTCGGCGGCCTCGGCAGCGGGTTCTGCGACAACGAGCAGGAACTTGTCGAGCTGGTGGAGAAAGCGCTGTCGTTTGCTCCGCAGGTGCTTGTGGAGAAATCGCTCAAGGGGTGGAAAGAGGTCGAGTACGAGGTCGTGCGCGACCGCTTCGACAACTGCATCACCGTCTGCAACATGGAGAACTTCGACCCGCTGGGCATCCATACCGGCGAATCGATAGTGGTGGCCCCCTCGCAGACGCTCTCCAACGAGGATTACCACTATCTGCGAAAACTTGCCATAAAGATCATACGGCATATCGGCATCGTGGGCGAATGCAACGTACAGTACGCCTTCGACCCCGCGTCGATGGACTACCGCGTGATCGAGGTCAACGCGCGCCTGTCGCGCTCGTCGGCACTCGCCTCCAAGGCAACCGGCTATCCGCTGGCCTTCGTGGCCGCGAAGCTCGGACTCGGCTACGGCCTGTTCGACCTCAAGAACTCCGTCACCAAGGTAACGTCGGCATTCTTTGAGCCGGCGCTCGACTATGTGGTGGTGAAGATACCTCGCTGGGATCTCGGAAAGTTCCATGGCGTGAAGCGCGAGATCGGTTCGTCGATGAAGTCGGTGGGCGAGGTAATGGCAATCGGTCGCACGTTCGAGGAGGCTATCCAGAAAGGTCTGCGCATGATCGGTCAGGGGATGCACGGCTTCGTGGAAAACAAGGAACTCACCATACCCGACATCGACAAGTCGCTGCGCGAGCCTACCGACAACCGCATATTCGTCATCTCGAAGGCGATGCGCAAGGGATATACCGTCGACCAGATCCACGACCTTACGAAGATCGACCGCTGGTTCCTCTACAAGCTTCACAATATCGTGGCCACAGCCGACGAGCTGGAGACGTTCGACTCTCTCGAGCGCCTGCCGCAGAACCTGCTGCGCACGGCCAAGGAGCAGGGATTCAGCGATTTCCAGATAGCGCGTGCCATATTCAAAGGCAACATCACATCCAACGCGCAGGCATCCAACGATGTGCGCGCCTTCCGCAAAGCCGCCGGAATCCTTCCGGTGGTAAAGCAGATCGACACCCTCGGCGCAGAATATCCGGCGCAGACCAACTACCTGTATCTCACCTACAACGGGTCGGAGGATGATGTAAACTACCTCCACGACCACCGCTCGATAGTGGTGCTCGGCTCGGGTGCCTACCGCATCGGCAGCTCGGTTGAGTTCGACTGGTGCTCGGTCAACGCCCTCATGACCGTAAAGCGCGAGGGATGGCGCTCGGTGATGATCAACTACAACCCCGAGACCGTGTCGACCGACTACGACATGTGCGACCGTCTCTACTTCGACGAGCTTACCTACGAGCGCGTGATGGACATACTCGAGCTTGAGCAGCCCCACGGTGTGATACTCTCGGTAGGCGGTCAGATACCCAACAACCTCGCCACACGCCTCGACGACGCCGGTGTGCCCATCCTCGGAACCTCGGCCAAGTCGATCGACAACGCCGAGGACCGCCACAAGTTCTCGGCCATGCTCGACCGCATCGGTGTGGATCAGCCGCGCTGGCGCGAGCTGACGTCGTTTGCCGACATAGAGGAGTTTATCGGCGAAGTCGGCTTCCCGGTGCTCGTGCGCCCGAGCTACGTGCTCTCGGGAGCCGCGATGAACGTATGTTCCAACAACGAGGAGCTGCAGCGTTTCCTGCGCCTTGCCGCCAACGTATCGCAGGAGCATCCCGTCGTCGTCACCGAGTTCATCCAGTTTGCCAAGGAGATCGAGATGGACGCCGTGGCCCAGAACGGCGAGATCAAGGTCTACGCCATATCGGAGCATATCGAGTTTGCCGGCGTGCATTCCGGCGACGCCACCATCCAGTTCCCGCCGCAGAAGCTTTATGTGGAGACGATACGCCGCATCAAGAAGGTAAGCCAGAAGATCGCGAAGTCGCTCAACATCTCCGGGCCGTTCAACATACAGTTCCTCGCCAAGAACAACGACATAAAGGTGATAGAATGCAACCTGCGTGCGTCGCGCTCGTTCCCGTTCGTCAGCAAGGTGCTCAAACTCAACTTCATCGACATCGCTACCCGCGTGATGCTCGGACTGGAGGTTGAAAAGCCCAACAAAAACGCTTTCGACCTCGACTATGTAGGCATCAAGGCAAGCCAGTTCAGCTTCTCGCGTCTGCAGGGTGCCGACCCGGTGCTCGGTGTCGACATGTCGTCGACAGGCGAAGTAGGATGCATCGGCGCCGATACCGACGAGGCAATCCTCAAATCGATGCTGTCGGTAGGCCTGCGTATCCCCTCGAAGGGCAAGGGCGTGCTCCTCTCTACCGGTACGCCCAAGCAGAAAGCCGACATGCTCGACGCCGCACATGAGCTCAACAACCACGGATACAAGCTGTATGCCACCGGCGGTACCCACCAGTTCCTCACCGACAACGGCATACCGGCAGTAAAAGTATATTGGCCGAGCCAGCCCGACATGCAGCCTCAGGCGCTCGATCTGCTCCATAAGAAAGAGGTGGATCTTGTAGTCAACGTACCCAAAAACCTCTCCGAGACCGAGCTTACCAACGGTTACCGCATACGCCGCGCGGCCATCGACCTCAACATCCCCCTTCTGACCAACGCGCGTCTCGCGTCGGCGTTCATCGAGGCTTTCACACGCCTCACACCCGATGAAATCGAGATCCGCCCCTGGAACGAGTACTAATTGAAATTGACTGGGAGGGCGGCGCTTTAGCCCGCAGGGATCCTATAGCTCTGTTGAGTGGTCTATCCCGGCGGGCTAAAGCGCCGCCCTCCCAGTCAGATTCTGACGCGCCAAAACCGTTCAGTCATCGCCGGGATCGGTGCCGGCAAGCAGACGCCGTGCGGCCTCGAGATCCTTGCGGCGCACCATTACGCGGAAACTGCCCACCGCCGGTATTCCGCCGAGAAGCGTGCCCATGATGGAATTGTCAACTATGGCAGGTACACCGTTGGTATCGAGCACGCCCTTTACGATATAGGCGTCAGAGCTGTTGCTATACTCGTTATACAATACCAGCTCATTTTTGGAGATGTCATAGAATGTTCCCATATACATTCGTCATTTTATGTTACGCTGATTCAGTGCGCGGTGGTATGCCGCGGCATTGCGGTTGTGCGTAGCGAGGTCGCGGGCAAAGAGATGATGTCCCGAAAAGTCGGGCGACGCACACATATATATATAGTCGTGCGGCTTGCTTTCAAGCAGGGCATCGATCGTAGCACGCTCCGGCATACGTATCGGCCCCGGTGGCAATCCGGCATTCCTATATGTATTATAAGGCGAAACTACCGCAAGATGTTTACCCGTTATGCGCTTTATAGAGAAATCGCCAACGGCATATTTCACCGTTGGATCAGCCTGAAGCGGCATCCTGCGGTTCAGCCGGTTAAGATAGAGGCGTGCCACCACTCCACGCTCGTCACTGCGGTTGGTCTCCTCTTCGGCAATGCTGGCGATGACAGTAGCCTGCATCGGTGTTATGCCGAGCGCGACCGCACGTGAGCGCCGTTCGGGTGTCCAGAATTTGTCGCGGGTATCGGCAAGCCTTGTCACAACGTCGGCCGGCGCAGCTGTCCAGTAAAATTCATAAGTATCGGGGAAGAATGCTCCGACATACTCCTCTGTGCTGTAACCGCGCGCAGAAAGCACACTGTCGATTGCCGACATAAACGCAACGGAATCAGCTTCAAGCACGCGGGCCATACGCCCCGCAAGCTGTGGCAGAAGGCGCACGTTGTTGAATGTCAGTTTTACCGGCGTCTGGGCTCCGCGGGCTACCCTTTTGAAAATATCCACCGAACGGGTGCCGGGCTCCACACGGTATGCTCCATGGGCTTTCGAAGGAGATGCTCCGTAGGAACGCCACATCGTAGCAGCACGCCGCCCCGCACCTCCCAGATCACGTTCGAGAATGGCGGTTACAGAATCAGCGTCGGCACCTTTGGGTATATATACCCATCTGGCAGTATCGCCGGAATATTTCGTGCCCGTATATACATGCCACACTATTCCACCTGCGGCAGCAAGCACGACAAATGTTCCGGCAACGATAGATATTACGAGTTTACGTCCTTTAAGTTTCATCAGATTTCTGTTTCCATGCAAATATAGCAACAATACATACAATCTCACCCATCTTTATTGTCAATATATCTAAAACGTATCGTCCATCCTCATAACCGGAACAACCGGCTATCGGCAGACGGGGATGTAAGTAATTGTAATTACTTGATTTAGCTCAATCGCATAAATTTTAGATTCAAAAATTTGGATATCTCGGTGAAGGTTGCTAACTTTTCAATCGCAAAAAGAAATGAGAGCATTTTTTACGGGAGAA
>JAHZGZ010000260.1:6322-8160 GCA_019420545.1 Bacteroidales bacterium
CAACTGAATAGAGCATCTGACTACGGATCAGAAGGTTACAGGTTTGAATCCTGTGCGAGTCACTTTTTTATGTTCTACTGGAGCGGCACAGTGCTTCCGACCTTACACATACGCTCCACAATCTTTTAAAGCTGCTATCCACACGCCGTTTCAGCTGAAGTGTGAATAGTGGCCTATTTTTTTAAGCTACTTTACAGAAGGACATATGGAAAAATCCAGTTTAATCCGTGGAACCTTTCTGCTGGCATGCGCTACCGCCATATCCGCCCATGCAGCAAGCGACAATATGCTCGTGCATATCAACGGCTCGACGACACCTGTTAAGGTTGAGGTTTCAGATCAGACCAAAATCACATTCGACAACAACGTCATGAAGATTTCGCAGACTTCGGGCGACACAACGCTTGATATAGCCGATATCGACCACATCGTATTTGACCTGCACACCTCATCGGTTGAAAATATCGAGGCCTCACTCGACCAAGACATCACTTTTGTAGTGTATGGAAAGCATATCAGCGCAACGTCAGCCTCGGGGAACGAAATCACCCTGCATATTTATGACACCGCCGGACACAATGTAGCTACAACCGTGGCCCCGGGAAATGTAGAATTTGACTTCTCCGACCGCAAAGCAGGTGTATACATCATAATCTGCGGCGACAAGACAATCAAATACCTCAACCGATAATAAACTACATCACACATACACATGAAGAAATTTTCATCACTCATTCTTGCCGCAACAATTACGGCAAGCGCCATCGCACAGGTGGCCGCTCCTACTATGAAAGTGACGCTGAAGAACGGCACCACCGCTGAATACGGTCTGTCGGACATCGAGCAGATTACTTTCATTCCCGCCGAGGAAACTCCGTCGGTCAACATCGCCATCAATGTGACCCAGGTCACCGTAAATTCCATCAAGGCTACTTTCACAGCCGACGATCCCGCTGACACTTTCCTTTTCGGACTCGTCGAAAAATCAGAGTTCGACAAATATGCCGACGACAAAGCGTTTCTCGACGGCGAACTTGAACGCCTGAAAGCCGAGGTCGCCAATGATCCGTTCTCCAATACGCTTGAAGAGTATCTCGACTTTCTACTCGGATGGTGGGAGCCGTCAGAACAGAATCTCAACCGCGACAATCTCAAACCCGATACCGACTACTACGTATATGCATATGGCATGAACACCAAAGGTGAGTTTACCTCCGGTCTGTTCAAGCAACTTGTACATACCAATGGATACCTCGACATCGCGTTCAATCTTGAGGCTGCCGACCTGACATCGACCACCGCAACGATCAATGCCGCTCCCGACAATGCCGACACATATTATTATCTCGGATTCATCACCAAAAACGAGTTTGACAACGAGTTCAAGGGCGACGAGGAGTATGTGGTAAACAATGCTCTCGCTACCGTACGCATGGCAGTATCAGGCGGTTCGACACTCGACCAGATTGCAACCATACATAAGGGCAACGGTGCGCTCCAGCTTGCCGGTCTCACACCCGACATGGAATACTACATGCTTGCTTTCGGTATCGACGAGAATATCAACGCATGCACCAAGCTCACCAAGAGCGCCTTTAAAACCACTCCTGTGGTAATTACTGACGACTGCACATTCGACCTGACCGCCGCTTCGGTAGAGCCCATGTTCATCAATCTCAATGTCAAGCCTACCAACGCCGCCACACGCTACTTCATCACCATCAAGAAAAGCTCGGAAGTAGCCGGCATGACACCCACCCAGGTTGCCGACAATGAAATCGCCTTCAACAACGGCTTCAATCCTCCCGTCGACTGGACAACCGATCCGCGTGTCTTCA
>JAHZGZ010000260.1:8170-16309 GCA_019420545.1 Bacteroidales bacterium
CCGGCGATCAGACCCTCAACTCACGCAAAAATCTGGGTGTGACCATCATCATGCCTTCTACCGCCTACACGGTATATGCATTCGGAGTCAGCGCCGATGGCGTGCGCACCACGGCCGTTTCTACTCTTGACGTCGCCACTCCCGCCGCTACCGAGTCGTCGATGACACTCACCATAAAGGATGTCACCGCCGGAGGAGAATCCGATCCCAACGACTGGACCGGCTGGGGTGCGAAGATATGCTATTTCACTTACGGCATTACCCCCTCGGTCGACAATGAGTATTACTACACCGGCGTGGTAAAGAAGAGCGATTACGAGAAGTTTGCCAACGACAAGGAGTTCATGGCTGACGCTATCAGCAAAGGAGGCGATCTCATCATGATGAACTGCTTCATGGGCGAGAACAACAGCGCACTCTCTACCCCTACCCTTTTCAAGACTACCGCCGACTATACCGGCACAGCGATTGCCAACGGTGAGACATACTATATCTTCACCTTCGGCTACGCCGGAATAGCCACTACACCGCTCTTCAAGTATGAAGTGACAGCCGACGACGGTTCCGGTTCTACCGGCGGAGGCGACTGGGGATGGGGATTCTGATAATACCGGCCATCTTACAGAATAATCAAATCGACAAAACAAGATAGTCCGCCGGATCTGCCCCGCGACAGGTTCGGCGGATTTTACTATCCATAATATCAACACGTTCCAACTATGTATATCCTTGCCATTATCCTGCTGTTCGCATATATTCCGGCTCTTGCCATCACACTGATGGGCGATCGGTTCGGCCTCCCGATAGTGACATCACTCAATCCAGTCATGGCCGACACCATATCGTGGATAATGATACTTCTCGGCATACCGCTGGTAATCTTCCTGGCAAAAGTTTGCAGGAAGGTACGCTCTAAGAAAAAAGTCGTGTTGTTCGCGAGCTGCGCTATCGCTTTCTGGGGAGCATTCTTCTTATTCAGCCATCCCTATGCAGTGATCAATGAAGAGCATCCCGCCGTTAGCGAAAATTTCTATTACTATATATCCGAGCAGGAAGTGCTTGATCTACCGGGCACACCTGTGGAGGATCTTATCAAGCGTGTGGGCGATCCCGATATTGTCGAATACGGACAGTATACGTATTACTATCTGACCATCGTATCCAACGAAGGGCGCCATCGCGGCATTTCATTCGGCGTTGACGGCGACGGTATCATTTCCGACATATATCCCATCGAAGAGGCAACATTCGGCACCAACTGGTTCTGCCGTCTGCCGCTCTACTCCACGTTCGCATCTACCAACCTGTTCAACTGCGCCTCAAGCTACTCCACCGTGTCTTTCATACGCTGGTCGCCATTCCTGCTGTTGCTTTTGTTGTGTGCAGCAATGTATTTCAGCATGCACACAATCAATGCAATCTGCCTCATCCGCATGTCCGATTCAAAAAAGTCGTATACCGCGCAGGTGCAAACGGGCGCATCCATTCTGGCCGCCATCATTTCATATCTGCTGCTGCTCCCGTGGCTCAATATCACCCATTCGATATGGCTCATCTCCATTGTAGTATATGTGTTCTTAGTATTACCTACATTTATCGCAGGCTGGCAGGGTGCCGAGGGAGCATTGGACGTCTGCCCATCCTGCAAGAAGGTCGACAGCTATTCTCCTAAAAAGCAGGTATTCAAGACCGAGCGTCTGCCCGACTATACCGTCAACATCTCGGCCAACGGGGTACGTTCGCCAGCTGCCGCAGGCAACTATATAGCCGACAAGCTGGTGACGTTCAAGATATGGCACCGCATGACCGGAAAGTGCAAGCACTGCGGATATGAGGACACTACCGAATACTGGCGTACCGAAGTAAGGACATATACGGGTACATGCCCCTTCTGCGACAGCAAGCTGTTAATCTCACGCTCCAACATCGAACTCCACAAGGGGACTACCACATCGCGCAACACCGGCGAGGCGAGAATGGATATGAGAACCGCCGACCACATCAGCGGGGAAACATACCGCGGGGATGTGACACAGAACCGCCAGACCATCACCTCACGCTGGATCGGTTTCACCTACTCCGAACGCTGTCCCCACTGCTCCTACTCTTTCGGCCCCACCGAAATCACCAACTGCTGGGACGATGTATTCAACCAACAGGAAACCCGTCGCCGCACAGGCCGCGTCCCAAAGGGCGATCTCTTATAACGCTGATTTAAATCGCACTTTCTAAAAATCATTACCGGTAAAGATCGGCAAACGGTGTGGCGAACACATCGCCGAACGCCTCGGAGTAAAGACGGCAGAAACGCTCATATACCGTCTTGGCGACTCCGGGGCGTCGCTGCATAAAGAGGGCATGACAAAGCATCTGCAATGCCGGTTCGCTGAACGGATCATGCCGGAGGAGCGCCGAAGCTCCAAGCTCTACCGTGCCCCATTCTTCAGCCACTGCGGCGGTACGACATACGCGCGACAGCATATTGATAACACGCGCGGAATACGCGCTCTTGAAGGGATCGAGCCATTCGGTCGGTACATCCGGAAGCAACGGAGAAGCATATAACGCAAGTATATCTTGCGCCGAGGTACCATCGGCATCATTCATGGCAGCGCATGACTCATAATAGTCCACCCTGCACGCAGCGGTAACGCTGACGCCGAACGACATGCTATCCTTCCATATCTCTATCCCGTCGAGCGACTTCAGCAACATCCTAAGGCGACTGATATTGACCTGACGGTTAGCCTGCGCCTTCTTGCGGTCCATTCCGCCCCATAGCGTGGCGTCGAGCGATTCCTTAGCGACACCTTTGCCCCCTTCCCGGCTGTAAAGCAGAAATATGACAAGCAGATTGCGTAGCAAAGGTGTGAACTGACCGGTAATATCCACCCCTTCACGGTCGACAATCCGGAATTCCCCGAGAAGAGTGATACTGTTGGCGCGCAATGCCTTTGCCTCATCGCTACCGGGTGCGGACGCACCGGCAGCCTCGTCAACGCCTAGCACATCGCCGGCAACCGCTTCCTCAAATGTCCGTTCAACCCTATGCCGGGATCTACGCATACGGTATGCCGCCACACACCCGGCAATCAGTATGCCGCACACGACAAACCACCAGATATGCGCGCCTCCTGACCGTTCGGGAAGGGTCTGCTCGATCTGAGCAGAGGCCATCAGCGGAAGATCTACCGAATAGACCGAAATATCGTGCAGATCACCGTCGACGCGCTTGTCGATCACCAGATACATCCTTTTGTCAGAACGGTAGAGGTCAAACGTAAAGTCGCGGTAGCTGAACTCACAGTCGGTCTTTTCGGTTACAAACTCCCAGTGGGGACGATTTCTGTAGACTCTTGCGATCGCGCCATCGGGAGAGGTAGTGCCGACATAGAAACTGCTGTCGGTGGGATTCCATACCATCGACGATGTGACGATGAAATCATTTTCCGGAGCCTCGGCACGCCATAGCAACGACGAGCGCATCGTGGTCAGATCGATGCAATACATGTCATAGAAATACTGACAGTCAAGCTCTTGAAGGCCCGACTCGTTGCCGAAACCGCCGAATATGTACATTTTGCCGTCGACAATGCAGGCCGCCGCAGAGTTGCGCGGAGGTATGACCGGAGTGTAATCCACGCGCTCGACCGATCCTTCGCCGGGACGCACTCGGAATAGCTCATTACTATAGCGGAAGAATCCATATCCGCCGAAAGTATATACCGTCGCCGAATCGGCAAATGCCACCGAATGGTTGTAATGGTGCGACTGATCTGAATTGCCCGGCAATGTGCCGAAGCTGTGCGCGAGCGTATCATAGCGCGATACCTGGCCCGATGTCAGATCATAGGAATAAAGCGTACCGTCGGCAGGAAGCACCAGCAGATTGTTGGAATATGGCATCGCCCGCATTCCTCCCACTCCGGGTTCCGACACAGTATCACTGCTTTCCGGACGGAAACGACGCACGATCTTTCCGTCGGTGGCCAAAAATTCATCGGCAGCACTATCATACGCCGTCTGCCACAATCCATTTCCCCTAATGTGCCATATGCGCTTCATCCTTATATGATCGTCGAGCAGCCAATGGCCATGTATAGCCAATGCCTTCACTCCTCCGACCGAATCATAACACACAGAGTCGGTATGCTGGCGCAACTCCCACACATGCAGCAGTCGGTCTCCCTCTCCAAGTATCTTTATATCCTGGATATCCACCGGCGCAACCTCATGATTCTCAAAGCGGCCTAACGGACGACCGAAACTTATTCTGACATTGCGGCATGCGTCAATCGATAAAGGGAGCCGTAGACTATCTCCACCAGTCGCCAAAGAGAGGCATCGTTTATACCGCTCCATCAAGAGTGTCACTTGTACCGGAGTGTCGAAGCCAAACAGGATCGGATGTTCAATAAGTGAGTCTCCATATTTCAACGCAAGCCGTACCGAGTCGGCCGATACGCGGCGTATGATACAGTAGACAGTACTGTCGTTATCGAATGTGAGGCTGAGGATATTGCCAAATACCGGCTCTTTTCTTACCGTCATGGAAAAGGTCAGAACCATGTCGTCGTACAGCTTTATCGGCTTGTCGGGCGACAATACGAGCGTGGTGTTTTCCTGCACGTTGTATGAATCGCCCTTTATACGCAATCCATACTCCCCTGCCAAAGCATGACAGCACACGGCAATCACAGCCATAAGAAATATGATATAGGGAAAAACTGTTCTCCTCATACGTTTCGAAATTACCCGCTAAAGATAACGCATTTCCCCGAATCTCACAAAAAAGCCATGGCAAACTACCAGAGGTAATCGCCATGGCTCGCTTAAAATGAAGCGATTGATCCCTTAAAATATAAACTTCAGTTTTTACGTATTTTCTTGCCGTTCACAACATAGATTCCCGAGGCGATACTGTCAATATCGGTTTCAGCCATTTTCACCCCATCAAGGCGGTAAACGGTATTGAGACCAGCATTACCGTCGCCATGAATCCCATCGATGCCGGTCGTAATGCTCTCTGATGTGCCGAGCACCTGCGCGCCCTCAGTCTTTATTGTATCCGTCAGGCGGATATCGGCGGAACTTGCGCCAACCATTATATCAACTTTACCATTCTCTACATCGTAGGTATGGGTAGTGGGATTGAAGTAACGCAGTTGATCATGACGCAGAGGCAGAGTAACGGTTTTAGTCTCTCCGGCTTTAAGCTCCACACGTTCGAAACCTTTCAGCTCCTTGATCGGACGCCCTATAGACGAATGTGCATGGGTGTAGAGCTGCACCACCTCGGCGCCGTCGCGTTCGCCGGTATTCTTCACATCGAAGGTTACGGTAAGAGTCTCGTCCTTGCCGAGATTGTCGGTACTGAGGCTGAGATTGCTGTATTCGAAGTCGGTGTAGCTCAGTCCATATCCAAACGGATAGAGCGGAGTCTTGTCGTAGTACATGTAGGTGCGCTTCGAGCTGCGGATATCATAGTCGGTGATGTCGCCAAGCTCGGCGTCCGACTTATACCATGTGGATGTGAGCTTACCGCTCGGATTGAATTCACCGTACAATACGCTTGCGATAGCCTCTCCCTGAGCCTGGCCGCCATACCATGCCTCCAGTATCGCAGGCACATTCTCCTGTGCCCAGGTCACATCGAGCGAAGAGGCGCTCTCAAGCAGAAGTATAACATTGGGATTGGCCTCATATATAGCCTTTAGCACTTTCAGCTGATCGCCGGGAAGAGCAATGCTGTTGCGGTCGTGCCCCTCGTCCATCACCTGTAAATTTGTTCCAGCAGTAAATATCACCACATCGGCCTTAGCGGCAGTCTCACGTGCGAGATCTATGTTGGTACCCTGCTGATCCATTACGTTGCAGCCGCGTGTATAGTGGAGCGGCAAGTTGTCTTCTTCGGCCGGAATCTCCGGATTAGCCGAGTTGTAGAAACGCATCCACATCATGTTGCAGCAGTACAGGTTGCCGCCGGTGAATTTCACATACAGGGTATGTTTCCCCTTGAAGAGGTTTTCGTCGACATCAAATTCCACTGTCTGGTAATTGGTCCAGCTTCCCGTACCCGACACAACAATCTCTGCTGCGGGCTGACCGTCCATACTGTCAAGATAAAGGGTGAGGATCGTGGGCTGGTTGCCTCCGTTGGCGGTCGCCGTCGACATGGAGAGACGATCACAGCCGTTGCCGAAATCAACGCCGGCGTATGAGGCCCAGTCGCCGTTGACAACATATCCGAGATTACCGTTCCCCTCCATCTTCATGCCACTCCCCTCATTACAGGAAGTAAACGCACCGCACTGTATATTTGCCTCCAAAGGAGCGACATAGTTATCAAACCGGAACCAGTCCATGTTGCTACAGAAAGAGTTGCCTCCGGAGAATTCCATGTATACGTCATGTATACCGGTGAATATCTGCGGATCGATATCGAATGTGGTCTCCACGTATGATCCCCAGCCACCTGTCGCAGGCAATGTGACGGTAAGGGCCGGAGTGCCGCTCATATTGTCGAGATACACTTTCATGATAGTAGGCTTATCCTTGCCATTGTCAGTAGCACTGCGTACAATCAGCAGCGAGCTGCCATCCTCGCCGAAATCCACATGGCGGTACATGGCCCAGTCGCCGGCCTTTACGTTGCCGAGATTGCCGTCGCAACCGTTGGCCTCGGCAACAAGCGAACCTTTCTTGTCGTCGTATTTCTCAAACTGTGTATTTTCGTCGACAATAGTCACATCAAAGCGGCGCGCGAATGCCTCATACAGTGTCGATGTCTCGGTGGGCGTGCCGGAATATCCGCCAAGCATCACCATGTTGCCGAACGGCCCTATGATCGCCACCGTCTTACGCGGATCGAGCGGCAGAAGCGGAGTGCCCGACGCCGCAGGGGAGTTTTTCAGAAGCACGATCGATTCGAGTGCCGACTGCATGGCCAGATCCTGATGCTCCTTACAGTTGAGCATCGATGGGTCGATGTTGCGCCACTTCACGTCATCGTCGAACTCTCCGAGACGGAAACGCGACTCGAAGATGCGCACAAGCGCCGAATCGACATCAGCCTCGGTAAGCAACCCCTGCGCCACGGCCTGAAGGGTGTGCTGCTGGAACATACCGCCGCAGTTCATATCCTCTCCGGCCTTGATAGCCTTTGCACATGCCTCCTCGATTGTAGTCGTGTACTTATGATTGTCAAATATATCTGAAATGGCACCGCAGTCAGACGTGACAAAACCGTCGAACCCCCACTCTTCCCTAAGAATATCGGTAAGAAGCTTGGGATTGGCGCAGCAGGGCACACCGTTGAGAGCATTGTAGGCACTCATGATCGATGCAACCCGGCCCTCCTTGACGCACATCTCGAATGCCGGAAGATAATACTCACGCAGATTGCGCTCATCCATATCGGAGGAATGGCTGTGGCGTTCCTTCTCATAATTGTTTGCGACAAAATGCTTGGCTGTCGCCACAGTCTTCAGATACTTGGGATCATCACCTTGCAGACCCTTTATGAACTGCACGGCAAGAGTGCCCGTCAGGTAGGGATCCTCGCCATAATTCTCTTCGTCACGACCCCAGCGCGGATCACGGCTCAGGTTGATGGTCGGACACCAGTAGGTGAGCCCTTTCCCCGACTGATTGTTGTAGACACGTGCCTCATCGGATATGGCAGTGGCTACACGGTACATGAGCGGAGCATCCCACGTGCTCGACAATCCCTTCGATACGGGGAACGATGTAGCCACTCCGGAGCGTGCCACTCCATGTATGCCCTCGTTCCAGTAATTGTAATTACGGATACCGAGACGGTTGATACCTCCTACATTATTACCGATCTGTTTTACCTTCTCCTCAAGGGTGAGCTGCGAGACGAGCAGCTTGGCCCTTTCATGGAAGCCGAGCGACTTGTTGTCGGTGAACGACTGCGCTGATGCCGTAGCGCAGACGCCGAGCATACAGAGCATGCTCCCCAATAATGCTTTATTCATTTTCTCTTTTTAAGGTTAAGTATTTATAATCGCTGTTCGATGTCGCAAATATATGGTTGAGAGCATGAAAAAAAGCATAATCAAACCATAACACAGGTATTTTTCGACTTTTTCGGCCATTTTTTTCATATCTATGAAG
>JAHZGZ010000261.1:0-2470 GCA_019420545.1 Bacteroidales bacterium
CTCACATAGAATGTGGTGGCATAAGGTATATCCTCGATGGTCACAAACGGATCAACCGTTTCGCGCTCCATGAAAAGGCGCTGGTAGTAGCTGTCCTCGAAAAGCTGCACGGTGTAGCCGACGGCTGCATTGACCTTGTACCATACAAGAGTCATGTCATTGTGGTTCTTTACCGTCACTTCGGGATTCGTGGCAAAGCGCGGTTGGAAAAGATCACCGCGCGACGTGTATTTGTCGTCATCATCGCAGCCGGCTACGGCAAGCGCTATGGCCGCAACGGCTGCAAAGCGGAATATATTGAGTTTCATAATCTGTAATCTGTTAAGTTAACGGTAACCGTACTGCTGCTGGATACTGCCCTTGTGGGTGGTGATGATACGGTTGGGATAGGGACAGAGGTAGCGTACGGGGGGTACCGTACTTTCTACCGTGGAGGCATTGTTGAAGTTGATGTAGCCGCGGAAGCTCCACTTCACGTCGGCATGCAGCTCATATTCGCCTGTCTCGGCATTACGTGTCCACCAATTCTTGGCGTAGTCCTGATTGGTACGCCAACCGTCGGAAGGATTGTGTTCGAGATCTTCTCCATATTCCTTGAATCCGCGGAATTCGAGGACAATACGACCTGCGGCATCGGTATTCTCACGCATGTAGATGACGTCGCGAACATCACCGCGCACGCCGATACCGTTGGCACGTTTGCCCCATTCGCCGAGCATATTGTAAGTATCGATCAGGGTCCGGGAGTATCTGTCCCAACGTGCGAGGTCGTACTTGCGGATACCCTCGCCGCCGAATTCCCATGCGCGTTCATCCATAATGGCCTGGAAGAAGGCATCGCGTCCGGCAAGCGACTCCACATAGGTCTCAACCATTTCGGAGTGGAGCGAGCTGTCGAAAGCGCGGCGGCGCACCTTCTTGAGGGCCTCTTTTGCCTCGGCTGTGGGACCATTGATCTCATTCTCGACCTCGGCATACATCAAGAGCACGTCGGCATAACGCATGCGCACGGCATTGATACCGGTCGATCCGGCATTACCCGACATCATGTTGTCGAGATCCATGTTCATCTTGTTCCATTTGCCCACGTTCCAGCCGGATACGCAGCTCTTTCCGAAGTCGGCCACCTGGTTGAGATCTTCATCGTACTTGTAAGGGACGCAGGTTACGTCAAGACGAAGGTCGCGCTGGTCGAAAGTAAAGGGATAGAGACCGCAATAGTTTATACGGTTGCTTGCCGACCCGAAAAGGTGTGCGGGATGATCCTCGTTGTAACCGATTGTCACGCCGATATTGTAGCCGTATGAGCCGTTGCCGTCCTTCAGCATCGGTATCTCGAAGATGATGTCGCCGTCGCGGAGCACCTGCCAGCGGCATTCGCGGGCCCACATCTCGGCGAAACTCTCGCGGTCGAGCGAGTGACGACCTTCGGTGATCACCTTGCCGAGATACGTCTTGGCGGTACGGTAGTAATCGAGATAGTCGTCGGCACGTGTCATCTCTCCGGTAGTGCCCGAGGGGCGCAGAGCGTATCCGCCACGGTAGAGACAGAGCTGACCGATAAGGGCCTGGCAGTATTCGCGCGAAGCACGCTCGACACCCTCGGGGAGATCAGCGGCAGGGAGCATCAGATTTTCCACGCTGATAAGATCGTTGATGAGATTGCCGAGAATGACATTGCGGTCAGTGACACCCTCGCCATAGAAGTCGATGCCGACCTTGGTCGACTCAGTACGGTAAGGCACGTCGCCCCAGGTACGGATAAGATCAAGATAGATCATGGCGCGGAGACATTTCGCCTCACCGTACATATGCTGCATCAGCGATGGAGTTTCACCCGCCTCGGCAGAGAAGAGCGGCGACTCCTCCATGTTTTCCACGAAGTCGTTGCAATAGTTGACGGCCTCGTAGGCGGCATTCCATGTATTTTCAAGCGATCCCCAGAGCGCACGCATGTCGAAGCAGTTTACCTCGTCGCCGTTGCCCGATGTAGAGTTCTGATTACCGTTCGACCTCATTTCCACGTCGGTATTGGTATTGAAGGTATACGGCCACGCAAGCCCGTAGAGATTATTGTTGGTAAGCTTTGTATAGATGGTATTGAGCATCGCCTTTGTCTCATCCTCCGACGAGAAGATATCCTCGTTGGTGATCGACGAGTCGGGGCTTACATCGAGGAAATCCTCGCAGGCTGAGAGCGACAGGGCTATCGTACCGAAAGCTATATAGCGGATTATATTGAATTTCATGACTGTGAATTAGATGAGATTAGAAAGCGAGCTGCACACCGAAAGTATAGGTACGCGAGCGTGGATACATGTTGTAGTCGATATTGGGAGATGTGCCCTGGCCTATGTTCACCTCGGGATCATAACCGGAGTAGTTGGTGATGGTGAAGAGGTTGTAGCCGGTGGCGTAGAAGCGGCACTTGGTCATGTGGATATGACGGAGAATCGACTTAGGAAGAGAG
>JAHZGZ010000261.1:2480-16410 GCA_019420545.1 Bacteroidales bacterium
CGGCAGGGTGTAGCCCAGCGTGAGGTTGCTCAGACGCAGGAACGAGCCGTCCTCCACGCCGTAGGTGGAGATAAACGACTTGGTCATGTTGGCGGGGTTCCACATGGTGGCATTGCGGTTATAGTAGGCCATCAGCTCGGGATTTCGGTACATGTCGTTGCCCATCTCGTCGTAGCGGTGCCACATTCCGGCGAATTCTGCCGAAAGGTTGCGGTATGCGCCGGTGCTCGAGGGCATAAGGCTCATGTTGATCTTGTTGAGGTTGATCACGTCGAAGCCTGCCATGAAGTTGAAGAATGCCGCGAGGTCAAAGCCCTTATAAGTGGCATTGAGGCCGAAACCGCCTGAAATCTTGGGCGATGTGCTGCCGATAAACTGACGGTCGTCGGCGGTAAGCACGTTGGCGTTGGGATCGTCAGAATCGACCTTGGCGGTCTTCTTGAACTTGGGCGAGCCGGGAGCGAGGTTGCCGGCGAGCAGCGAACAGTCGATCACACCGGGCTTGAGAGTATAGGTACGGGCTTCTGAATCGTAGGTAAAGTCGTCGACAGTATAGAAGCCGTCGTTGACATATCCGTAGATCTGCCCCATCTTCTGACCCACACGGTACCAGAACACGTCGTCGTTTACATCAACCTTGGGAGCTGTGGTATAGAACGACTCCTCGCCTTCGGAGAGCTTGTCGATCTTGCCCTTGTTGAAACCGATATTGACGTTGGCGCTGAGGGAGTAGTCGCGGCCTTCAAGTATAAATCCGTTGAGGTTCAATTCGATACCGCGGTTGGAGGTCTGGCCGATGTTGGTCATCATCTGGGTGAAGCCGGTATCGCCGGGGATCTGGGTAGCGAGCAGAAGATCCTTGGTAGTGTTCCAGTACACGTCGACAGTACCGTCGATACGGCCGTTGAACATACCGAAGTCAAGACCGATGTTACGTGTGATGGTTGTCTCCCACTTCACGTTGGGGTTGACGGGATACTTGCTTTGGAATTCGTAGTATTTGCCTGAGGGGAGCAGCCCCGAAGCCTTGGAGGCATCGCCCTCCTTATATAATTTAATGTAGAGGTCGGAGTCGATACGGTCGTTACCCGACATACCGAACGACAGACGCAGCTTGAGGTTGGAGAGCCACTGTGTGTTCTTGAGGAAACGCTCGTTGGAGAGACGCCATGCGAGGGCGGCTGCGGGGAAGAAGCCCCAGCGGTTGCCGCGTGCGAACTTCGAGGAGCCGTCGGCACGGAGAGTTACCGTAGCGAGGTAGCGGTCGTCGTAGGAATAGTTGACACGTCCGAACCACGAGAGGATGCGCACGTCGGAGGGGTGGGTCCAGGTGTGGCTGAGGAGCTGACCGAGGTCACGCTTTGCGAAAGCGAGTCCGGCGGTAACGTCCTCATCGGTGGGAACGCCGAGCAGGGCGCCGCGCAGATAGCCTACATAATCCCTGTTGGTATTCTCTTCCTGACTCTTCATCTCCTGGCCGGCCATAAGCTGGAAGTCGTTGACGCCAAGATCGAAGTTCCAGTTGATGACATTAGTCATCTGCCATTTGTGGCGTCCCTTGAGCTGATCGGTAAGGTTAGGGCCGACGGTCTTGGAGTTGCTGTTGGAGTTGGCGGCATTGAACTGGCGGTCGCTTTCGCGGAAGTATTCATAGTAGAATTCGTTGCGTAGGGTAAGCCCCTTCATGAATGTCCATGTGAGGGCACCTCCGAGGTTAATGAGACGTGACTTGCGGCGGCGGTAGTAACGGCGGTTAGTCTCGATGGGATCGTAGTGGAAATACTCCACAAATGTATCGTCATCAATGATCTCGGAGTTTTCGGGAACCGATGTATAGTCCTGAAGGCCATTAGTAGGCTGTTCCTGAAGGGCTGTAAGTAGCGAGATACCTTCGGTGCCGCGGCCCGAGAGGGTCTTGTCCATATAACGTGTGCGCCACTCGATGCCCAGCCACTTGAACGGCTTGAAATTGAGGTTGAGGTTGGCGTTGTTCTGCACGAGGCCGTTGTCGGGCATAACCGACGGCTGATCCTGATGCATGTAGGAGAGCTTGTACTTGAACTTGTCGGTACCGCCGTTGATGCTTGCGTCGACCGACCATGATACGGGATGAGTACCGAAGATGATGTCCTGCCAGTCGTACCCCTCCTCGCCCTGATAGATATACATCTCATAGGGCTGGCCGAAGTTGTTGGCATATCCGGCACCTGCGCTTGCACCCTTGGGACGGATACGCTCGTAGTTGGCCCATACGAAGTCGTAGGGCGAGAGCACGTCGATCTTGTTGGAGAGCTCGGCTGTCTTCACATATGCGTTAACCGATACCTGCACCTTGCCTTTGTTGGCCTTCTTTGTAGTGACGAGCACAACGCCGTTGGCACCGCGAGCACCGTAGATGGCTGTCGATGCTGCATCCTTGAGCACCTGGATATCCTCTACGTCGGTAGCGGGGACATCGTTGAGAGAGCCTTCGAATCCATCGATAAGCACGAGAGGTTCGTTGCTTTGGGTAAGAGAGCCGCCGCCGCGCACACGCACGGTAATCTCGGCGTCGGGCGAACCGTCGGCAGTGGTTACCTGCACACCGGGCATACGTCCGACGATAGCCTCGCCGACATTGGCCACAGGCATACGCTCGATGGCCTTGGCATCAACCGAAGCCATGGAGCCGGTAAGGTTGCCGCGCTTCTGCGTACCGTAACCGATCACCACCACCTCGTCCATCAGGGTGGAGTTGGTCTCAAGGAATATGTTTATGTCGGACGTACGCCCCTTGAGGGCAACCTCCTTGGCGTTATAGCCTACGGAGCGAACCTCGAGCACAGCCTTGTCGGCATTTACGCCCGGGAGGGTGAAGTTACCGTCGAAATCGGTGGCGGTAGCTATGGATGTGCCTTTAACCTGCACGGTAGCACCGATGACAGGGCCGTCGGCGTCGTTGACAGTACCGGTGACGGTGGCAGTCTGGGCCCATGCCCCGGCCGTATAGGCCAGGAGCATGAGAAGTGTGAGGATTATCTTGTTCTTCATAACAGTGTTTCCTATGGGGGTTAGAGGTTAAGGCTCGATATAATCTCGTCAAAAGTCATCGCGGCTTCGTCGGGCTCCGGAGTGAATCCGTAGGCCTTCATACCGTAGCCCTTGGCACGTGTGTTGCCCGAGGCGTTGACAGTGACGCCCGCGCTTGTGGTCATCCATGTACCGGCTCCGTTCTTCGAGCTGCCGACAAGGCAACCGGTAATGTTGACGGTGGCGGTAGTGTTCTGCGGAGTGATGTTGCAGATGGTGAAGTTGCCGCCGCGCGTGTCGAGGAACTTACATCCGTTGAACGACATGGTGAACGGAGCGTCGATGCTGTTGAGGCCGTTGATCAGGAATGTGCCCGTACCGAAGTTGCCGTGGAACAGGCAGTCGGTGAACTCCCAGTTGTAGATAGGCGCAACCTTGGTGGCGGGGAGGAAGAACATGGCGCGGCTACCGGCGACAACATTGGTGAGAGTACAGTTCTTCATGCGGAAGTTGTGTACGATCTGCGAGCGTGCGGTGCCCGTAAGCTGATACCAGAACTGGCCCTGGTTCCACTTGTCGGGGAAGCGGCAGTTGACAAACGAGATTTCCTGCACCTCAAACCTGGCAGAAGAAGCGATATTGAAGAAGCGTGCCGACAGGCCCTTAAACTCGATGTTCTCGAAGTGAACGCGGTTGATGTTTCCGCTGAGAGTATAGGAGTTGACGGTAACGACAGCCTCGCTCTGGCCGTAGCCCGGTGTCTGGCCGAGAATCGATATCGACTTGGTGAGTGTGTTGGTCGACGTGCCGCCGATCTTGTAGCTGGCACTGGCTTTGAGGAAAATGCGGATTTCATCGACAGATGCGTCGGCAGCCTGTGCCTTGATCACATCGTCGACCGATTCGCCCGGAGCCACATATGTATAGCCTTCCGGCACTTTTACCTCGGTCGACGGGAAGAGTGTCGACTCTGTCCAACGGTTGGGCCCTAATACTATATTATAGTTGATGGTCACACGTTCGTCGGGATTGTTGAGCATGAACTCGACTACTGTAGTATCGTTGGGGAGCACCTTTATCGGCTCGGTACCCTCGAGAGTACGGGACTTCACTACCTGACCGGCAGCGTCGAGATAGTCGAGACGCACACCCAGAGGCTGATCGGAACCTATAAGCATGGCTTCTTCGGTAAAGCCCACACCACCCCCTGTTGTCTCCTTGGTACGTTCAAGTGTGTAGGGATCATCGAGCACCACATCAGCATTGCCCACATGATAGGCAGTGACGGGTGTCGTAAGAGTAGTGCGTATGGAGGAATAGCTCTTGTCGGACTTTACGTCGGTAGCACGCAGACGGAGCAGACCGGTACGGGTCTTGAGATCAAGCTTCATCGTGCTTCCGGCGCTGTATACCACGGGCGCCGACACGGCAAATGTCTTGCGTGTCTCGGGATCCTGCTCTATGATCTGGTCGTTGAGCGATACCGGAGGGGTGATGTAAGTACCCTGGTTGGTCGCAACCACGAGGTATTCTCCGCTTTCAAGAGCGAAGCGGTAGGACGACTGAAGGTTGCGGTAGAAAGATCCGTCGGTGTGATAGACGAATATGGGGCGGTTATTGTTGTCGGGATCGACTTTGTTGTCTGTACCGTAATACAGACTCCAGGGCTTGCCGTCGAGAGTCATCTGCAAGTCACGCGTCACCGCCGTGTCGTAGGCTTCCTCCTTGCTACACGCAACAGTCATGGAAGCTGCGGCAATGGCCAGCATGGCGATACCGCTGTTGATATATCGTTTCATATCGGTGTGGTCGGTTGATTAGAAGTCGGTAATGGAAACTGTAAGCGGCGACATTGCCGAACGTGCCCATGCGTCAGCAACAAAATTGATGTCGGTGACAGGAACTTTGAGAGTGTATGCGGCACCGGAGGCATAGGGTGAATTGACGTCGAGATCGCTCGCCGAGGTGTTGACTTGAACGCCGCCTTTCATGTAGTTCATGGCCAAAGCTCCGTTTACGCCGGCATTGCGTGTCTCGAAAGTATAGATGGTACCGGTGTAATTGGACGCGGCGTCGACGGTGAGTGTAACGTCGGCGAGTTGTGCCTGAAGCTTGCTTACGAGGTAGCCGTCGGCGACATTCTTGAACGTAACGTCAATGCGGTCGAAGTCGGACTGCGATGCCAGCAGGGTCTGCCCGTCGGGGGTGTCGTTTTCGGCAGCGGTGAAAGTGATGCGCGACACCACTCGACGCAGTTCGAGAGCGACTGATGAAACCGACTTGTCGGTGGCAAAACGCACAGGGGTGGCAAGCCATACGTCGCTCTCGCTACGGGGGTCGAGATGAATCATGGCAGTCTCGCATGCCTCCTTGTCGGTGACAGAACTGGCATTAGCCACGGCAAATGTCTGGTAGGTCTCGCCAAGCGGGAAATCAAGACTGATTGACGGACTGTTGACGTCGATCTCCCTTTCCATGAAGAGTGTGGAGCCACGACGCTCTACCTTGTAGACATAGACCGTAAATTTCTGAATCCCGGCCTGAAGAAATTCAGCCGCGGAAGCGCGCGACAGCGCCATAGTCACTGTGGCTCCCTGTCCGGTATCGGCAGTGTCGCCGAGACCAAGATCCGAGGCAGCCTCATCGACACCCTGCGAGCACGCCGTAAGAACAACGGCACACCCGAGCATGAGCTTTGAGAGTGATTTGATCATGATATTATTGGTTTATTTGGTTTAGATTACTTGTTATGGATATTTGCACTTTCCGGCTCGGAACTGCTTACCCCGCGCCGCAGTAAATTAGAGATTTCGCCCTGATAAATCCGGCAAAAGCTTAAATCACCTGTGCAAAATTCAGAAATAAATAAGTAATCCTGGGTGAATTTTTGACGTATTGGGCGTAAATTTACTATGCATCATCCGTATCATACGGTTTCAGAGAGGGATTTAACTTTTTAACATTCGTTTTTAAGTACTCTTAAAATTACATTCCCCATTAAAGCGTACATAATGTTAAAGAAACAAAACGCAGATTCCCGGTCATGTAGCCGATGATATCGGGATGATATATTTTTTCTATGGTTATTTGCAAATTATCCATCGATTTCGTTACTTTGCATACAACCATTTTACGAATTGCAGGGCTAATTCTTTTTTCACATTTTTTCGCAGCCATGAATACCACCGTGACAGGAACCGACTCATCAAGATACCGGGCCCGGCGCCCTATTGCCACAGCAGGAATGCTCATAGCCGCAGCAATGCTGTATATTAATATATGTGCACAGCCGTTTTGCAGGGTGCGCACGTACCGCACGTCCGATGGGCTCCCATCGCATAATGTGTCACGCATCGCTCAGGACAACAGCGATCTCATATGGGTATCTACATGGGGCGGATTGGCCAATTTCGACGGAAACAGGTTTATAAGTTATCGGTCCGGCGACAATAACGGCACCCTTCCCACCAACCGCATCACTTCGATATGGCCTGACCGCCACGGACGCATATGGATGCATCTGTATGGCGAGCTTCCATATTACCTCGACATCGCTACCGGCAAATTTCGTACTGTAAATGAAGATGTTGCAAGAAAAATAGGGGGGGATTATCATTGTCGCTCGGTGTCGGTCGCCCCCTCCGGCATATGGCTCATCGGTTCCCGGGGCAAGCCTACCGTGAGATTAAATGCGGAGAACCCCTCGGACACCGCTGCAATGGAAGTATGGGACAGTGCACATATGGCCTCTCTCGGAGCCAAGCGCATCAACGGAGTAAAGAGCACTCCGTCGGGGCTGGAGTGGATATTCACCGACAGCGGAATAAGCCTGTATGGCAGTGATGTACATGCCGACGGGACATTCATGGAGCCGGTAGAGCTCGACGGCAAGAACTACTTTCTCACCACCGACGGAAGAGCCTACGTATACACAGGCGGCAAACTCTCGGCACTGGCCGCCGTCCCCGGACGGCCTTCGGTGACGGCAGGGCGCAAACTCGATGAGCGCCGCCTGATGGTGGCAACCTCAACCGGGATCGCGATATATGATACACCGACTGCCCGATGGAATATAATACCCTCTCCTGGAAATGAACAGGTTTCCGACCTTTTTGTAGACTCCAAAGGTAACATATGGGCTTTTACCACAGAAGGAAACGTTTTGTTTTCTCGCAACGGCACATCACCGGCACGCCGTATCGACATGGAAAACGCCGTGACGCCGGTAACAGTCTCCCGCCACCCTATCTGGCTTGAGGATGCATCAGGAACGGTATGGCTCGCACCGCGCAACCGTCCGTTCGGATATTACTGCGAGTCACACGGAATGATACGCCCCGTACCTCTGGTATCGCCGCAGCTCAACTACTCGACAATACCGTCGATAGAGCGTTTCTTTATCGACAATCAGTCAAATCTGTGGCTCAGCGGCGCACACGATCTCACTTGTGTGACATTCGGACGCCGCAGTATAAACATGCTCCCGCTCGAACGGAACCAGGAGGTACGCGCCATCAGCGTCAATCCTGACAGCACTATACTCGTGGGCACGGCGACCGGGCTTATCAGCTTGCTTGACCGCAAAGGCAACGTCAAGGGCTATCTCACGCAGACAACCGGGCGCGACGGGACTGCCACGGCAAAGATATCGGCATCGCCGCAGCCGTTCTCCTACCGAGTATATTCCCTGCTCACCGACTCGCGCGGGACTACATGGATAGGCACCAAAGGGCGAGGTCTTTACACCATCGACCCGCAGGGACGCGTCACAAACTACATACGCACGAACGATCCCTATTCGATAGGCTGCGACAGTATATATCAGGTAATGGAGGACAGCCGCGGCCGCATATGGCTGGCCACTTACGGCTCGGGGGTGCATATCGCACAGCCCGACGGGGCTGCCGGCTACCGCTTTATCCACCGCGGCAACGACATGAACGGCTATCCGGCCGACGGATTCAACCGTGTGCGCAGAGTCGAGGAAGGCCCCGACGGAACCATGCTGCTCTCTACCACAGAAGGATTTCTGACTGTGGACGGCCGCGCGGAGAATGCCGCCACAATGAAATTTTTCCATACCACACATATCGAGGGCGATTCAACATCACTGCTTACGCCGAACGTAATGCAGATACTCAGCGGCAGAAACGGCAGGATATACGTTGCCACAATGGACGGAGTGCAGATGATCGCCGACCGTACCCTTCTGAAGGACAACCTGAAGCTCAAGCCTATCGACATGCGTAGCGGCAACACGGGCATCGACAACGTGCTTGCCCTGGGAGAGACACCCGACGGACGCATATATATCGTGCGCGAATCTGGGGTAGTGGCCTACAATCCGGCTACAGGAGCCGACCGCACTTTAAGCCATACCGACAATGCGGAGTTTACCGAGGCTTTGCCGGCATATGACGGCCATACAATGTGGGCCGGCGCATTGAGCGGCCCGGCATTATTCGACCCCGATGAGAAAATACCCGGAGTGGACAACCCGAAGATCATCGTGACCAAAGTGATGCACGGCTCAAAACCGGATACCGACACCGGCCTCAACCCGTCGGAGATAACTGTAGGGGGCAACGAGCGCAATCTTACGGTTGAATTCGCGGCTCTCGACTACACCGACGTCGGCAGTCTGCGCTATGCCTACCGCCTTGACAACGACACGTTATGGCATAACCTCGGCAGCGAAGGACGCGTAAAATTCGGGCGTCTTTCTCCGGGCGTACACACACTCTATCTGCGAAGCACCAACAGTATGGGCCGGTGGGTGAACAACGTAAAGGAGCTGACGCTTACCGTAGAGCCTTCGTTCTGGCAGTCATGGCGCGGAATAATGCTGATGACACTCATCGTGCTTGTCGTGGCCGGTGCAGCAGTAGGTGTATACATCCTGCGCCGCGACAATGTACGCATGTCGGAGATCAACGAGCAACAGCGCCGCACCCTGGAGGAGATAACACGCGTGATGCACGAGCAGGCACTTATGGCCCAGGCCGCCCGCGAGGCCGAAGAGGCACAGCGCAACAATCCGTCGGAGCCGCCCGCTCCTGCGCCCCAGGCTCCCGACTACCGTCTGGAGTCTCCGACGATAATCGATGAGGATCAGGAGATGATGCAACGGCTCCTCAAATTCCTCGACACCCGTATCGGCGACGAAAATCTTAAGATTGAGGAACTTGCCGAAGCGGTAAACATGGGCCGCACGGTATTCTACGGCAAGATAAAGACTCTGGTAGGTATGTCTCCGAGCGATTTCCTGCGCCGGCTGCGCCTGCAACGCGCACAGGAACTCATCTCCAACAGCCGCATGAGTTTCTCCCAGATAGCTTTTGCCGTAGGCTTCTCCGATCCGAAGTATTTCACAAAGTGCTTCAAGAAAGAGACCGGAATGACCCCGTCGGAATTCCGCAGCAAGAATTCAAGCCACGACAGCAAAGAGGGCTAACCGCTTACCGGACGCATACGCATGTAACTATCATTGTTACGACATATATAATAATACAGTGCATGCCGTCGGAATCGATTCCGACGGCATGCACTGTATATAATTGCCGCGAAGAAATCAGAGGCCGAAAGCCTTGCGTATATCGTCGACGCGATCAAGCTTCTCCCATGTAAAGAGTTCGACCTCACGCGAAAGGCCCGGTACACATTTGCTGTGCCAGGTGGCGGTGACGGGCTTGCGGCCTACATGACCGTAAGCGGCAGTCATCTGGTAGATGGGATTGCGGAGTTTGAGGCGCTGTTCGATAGCATGCGGACGCATGTCGAAGAGTTCACTTACCTTGGCCGAGATCTCGGCGTCGCTCATGGCTACGTTGGCGGTACCGCGTGTATTGACATAAAGGCTTACGGGACGGGCCACGCCGATCGCGTAGGCCACCTGTACGAGCGCTTCACGGGCCACACCGGCGGCAACGAGATTTTTGGCGATATGACGTGCGGCATATGCAGCCGAACGGTCGACCTTCGACGGATCCTTTCCCGAGAACGCACCGCCCCCATGAGCACCGCGGCCGCCGTAGGTGTCTACCACAATCTTGCGTCCTGTCAGACCGGTATCTCCATGAGGACCGCCGATCACAAACTTGCCGGTCGGGTTTACGTGGAGTATGAGTTCGTCATCGAAAAGTATGCGCAGATTCTCGGGCAGTACTGCCTTGACACGCGGAAGGAGTATGTCGCGCACGTCGGTACGTATCTTGTCGAGCATCAGCTCGTCGGCCTCGGCCTGCGAAGCGGCATCTTCGGCGGGAATAAACTCGTCGTGCTGGGTCGATACCACAATGGTATGGATGCGTACCGGAAGATTCTGCGTGTCATACTCCACCGTCACCTGGCTTTTCGCGTCGGGACGCAGATAGGTCATCTCGCGGCCCTCGCGGCGTATTTTGGCAAGTTCTACCAGCAGTATATGACTGAGGTAGAGCGGGAGAGGCATGTAGTCGGGGGTTTCGTCGATGGCGAAGCCAAACATCATGCCCTGGTCGCCGGCACCCTGTTCCTCCTTTACGGCACGGTCGACGCCTCGGTTGATATCGGCGCTCTGCTCGTGAAGGGCCGAGAGTATGCCGCAGGCATTGCCGTCGAAACGCAGCTCGCTGCGGTCGTAGCCTATGTCGGTAATCACCTTGCGGGCCACGGTCTGAAGATCGATGTAGGCTTCGGAATTGACCTCTCCGGCTATTACCACCTGACCGGTGGTGACGAGGGTCTCACATGCGACTTTCGACTCGGGATCCTGGGCGAGGAACTCGTCGAGCACGGCGTCGCTTATCTGGTCGGCAACCTTGTCGGGATGTCCCTCGGATACCGATTCTGAGGTAAAGAGATAGTGGTTGATATTCATATTTCCTGTAAATATAACTTTTGTAATCGATGGGCTGTATCCGGCAATCGGGCATAAAAAATCTCCGACACCGGGGGTCGTATACCATCCGGGCGGAGTAAAATATGCATTGTACAAACCTCTGTCGTTACGGTCGTGCAGCCTTCCTGCATGAGGACAAGCGGTTTTAGCATTTTTTACGGTGGTTGCAAGCAGCCAAATTTGTCCACCTTAATTGGTATCGTGCCGCAAAGTTACATCTTTTCTCCATAATTCCGGCTATCGCTTCCCATAAATTTATTGTACCGACACAACAAATTGGCATTTTAAAACGCTACATATAATATATTATGAGAAAAAAACGCTATATTTGCACGCTGAAAAATAGCGTTAAATCTTATTCTTTGTAAAAAGTCGGAGAATTGGAGGGCGATTTTTCAATTGACGGCTATGCGGCGCAGCGATTCATCACAATGGCCAGAACTCGCGGTTGAACCGTCGGCAATACTGACAATTATATTTAACTACTTTAATCATATCATCTTAACCAACACATGCAAAGCAAAGGTACGACCGGAAGCGCCATTTCCGGTGTAATAGCAATCTTCCTCGTGCTCGTGTGTCTGTTCTATCTCTCATTCACGTGGGTTACCAACCGCTATGAGAAGAAAGGCCAGGAGTACGCGCTGGCAATCGCCAACGGCGATGCCAATTCCGAAGCTTACACAAAGGCTTACAAAAACTACATCGACTCGATCGGTAAAGAGAAGGTGTACCCGGTATTCGGCTATACATTCAATCAGGTACAGAAGATGGGCGTAGGCCTCGGCCTCGACCTGAAAGGAGGTATGAACGTAATCCTCCAGGTAAGCGTCCCCGACATTCTGCGCTCTATCGCCAATGCCGACGACAACAAGACATTCAACCGCGTCCTCGCCGCCACCGACTCGGTAGTGAAACGCACCAAGACCAGCGACTATGTGGCTGCTTTCTTCAAGCAGTACAAGGAGATGGAGCCGGGCGCCGACATGGCCGTAGTATTCAAGAACGTGGCCAAGCGCGGTGAAAGCGCCGACCAGGTTGAGGCTACCGTAAAGCAGGAGGTCAAGGATCGCGTCAACTCATCGACCAACGTGCTCCGCAACCGTATCGACCAGTTCGGCGTGGTAGCCCCCAACATCCAGGAGCTTGAAAAGGACGGCCAGATTCTCCTTGAGCTTCCGGGCGTAAAGGAGCATGACCGTGTGCGCGACCTTCTCAAAGCATCGGCCAACCTCGAGTTCTACGAGGTATACAACCTTGAGGATATCCAGAGCCAGCTTATGGCACTTGAGAACGCTCTCCGTGCCGACAGCACAGGCGTCGCCAAGACATTCTTCGGCTACTTCGACGGCCAGGGCTATCAGGGCACTCCTTACATAGGTATGGCCACACAGGCCCACCGCGAGGTGATCGACTCGATCCTCGGCACCGCCACTGCCGCACGCATTCTCCCCACCAACCTCAAGCTCCGCTGGGAGGTGAAGCCTCAGGAAGTCACCTACACTGACACCGTGACCAACACCACCCGCAAGGCCGACATATATCAGCTCGTGGCTCTGAAGAGCAACAACGGCAAGCCCGCTCTCGGCGGCGATGTCGTTACCAACGCCACCAGCGACTTCGACAACATGCAGGGCAACTACGTAAGCATGGAGATGAACACCGAAGGCGCCAAGCAGTGGGCACGCGTTACCCAGAACAACCTGGGCAAGCCGGTGGCTATCGTGCTCGACGAAGCTGTGTACTCTGCTCCGCGCATCAACAGTGTGATCGAAGGCGGCCGCTCGCAGATTACCGGCAACTTCTCGGTCGACGACGCAAAGGACCTTGCCAACGTGCTCAAATCGGGTAAGATGGCAGCCAAGGTCGATATCGTAAGCGATACCGTAATCGGCCCGTCGCTCGGTAAGCAGGCCATCGAAGACGGATTCCTGTCGTTCGTCATCGCCCTCGTGCTCCTCATGATCTTCATGATGGCATTCTACGGCGTTATCCCCGGCCTCATCGCCAACATCGGCCTTGTATGCAACCTCTTCTTCACATTCGGTATCCTCGCCTCGTTCCAGGCAGTGCTCACGCTCTCAGGTATCGCCGGTATCGTGCTGGCACTCGGTATGGCGGTCGACGCCAACGTGCTTATCTTCGAGCGCACCAAGGAAGAGCTTCGCGCCGGCAAGAATATCCATCAGGCTATCGCCGACGGTTACTCCAACGCCTTCTCGGCCATCTTCGACTCCAACCTTACTTCGATCATCACGGCAGTAATCCTGCTACTCTACGGTACAGGTCCAATCAAGGGCTTCGCCACCACCCTTATCATCGGTATCGTTTGCTCGTTCTTCACAGCAGTGTTCCTTACCCGTCTGGTATTCGTGGCATTCGGCAAGACCAAACCGTTCCTCAATCTCACATTCACCACTCCGCTCTCGCGCGGCAAGCTTGAGAATGTGAAGTTCAACTTCCTCGGCGCCCGCAAGTGGTCGTTCATGGTAGCCGGTGCATTCATAATCATCGTGGTTATCTCGCTCTTTGTACGCGGCCTCAACCAGGGTATCGACTTCTCCGGCGGCCGTACCTACATCGTGCAGTTCGACCATGAAGTGAAGACCACCGATCTTCAGCAGAAACTCGCTCCGATGTTCCCCGACGCATCGCTCTCGGTAATCACCATCGACAACGATACCAAGGTACGTATTTCTACCAACTACAAGATCAACGAGGAGACCGACGGCGTGGACCAGGAGATCACCAACATCCTCTACAACACCCTCCGGAGCGACCTCGGCGACATGAGCCTCGAGGACTTCTCGACCACCAACGAGAATATCGGTATACAGCAGTCGCAGAAAGTAGGCCCGACCATCGCCGCCGACATGAAGCAGAACGCCTATATCGCCGTTGTGCTCTCGCTTATCGCGATGTTCCTCTACATACTGCTCCGCTTCCACAACATAGCATTCTCGGTAGGCGCGCTTGCAGCCGTTGCATTCACCGCCTTTACCGTGATCGGTTTCTACACCCTCTTCTGGGGCGTGCTTCCCT
>JAHZGZ010000262.1:0-9600 GCA_019420545.1 Bacteroidales bacterium
CAGACTCACATACTTTGAAATCTGGCCGAAAGTATCGGCATCATTCACATAAATGCTTTCAAACGACGGGCTGAACACGTCGCGAAGCATCGACACGATGCGGCTCTCCTCCTCGAATACGAGAGCGGGAGGTGTGGAGCGCTGAGCATTGGCCACCGCGTCCTCCCAGCATTTAAGGAGAGTCTTGAGCTCGTGGTTGAGCTCGGCCACTCGCTTGCCTTCGGCCGATGTACGCACGATCACTCCGAAATTCTTCGGACGGATGCTCTCTACGAGCTGACGCAGACGCACTTTCTCCTCGGTTGTCTTGATCTTCTGCGATATGGAGATCTTGTCGCTGAACGGAATCAGAACGAGGAAGCGTCCGGTAAACGTAATTTCGGTGGTAAGGCGCGGGCCTTTTGATGAGATGGGTTCTTTTACAATCTGCACCATCAGCAGCTGATCCTTCTCAAGCGTGTCTGTCACAGACCCATGCTTGTCGATATCCGGGAGCAGCTTCATCCTCGACAGGGAGGGGACGTGCTTCTTGTCGTCGAAAGCCTGCTTCAGAAACTCACGGTATGAAGCAAACTGGGAGCCAAGGTCAAGGTAATGAAGAAAAGCGTCTTTATCATAGCCTACGTCGACGAAAGCGGCGTTGAGCCCCGGCATAAGCTTCTTCACTTTTGCCAGATATATATCGCCGACGGCATAGGCAATGTTGCGCGCCTCTTTCTGTAGTGAGACGAGCCTATTGTCCTCGGTAAGCGCGATTGACACTTCCGATGGTTGAACGTCGATGAAGAGTTCGCTTTTCATTATCTGAATATCTCCGCCATGATTAGATATGTGGCAGCGCAGCGCTTTGGCGGAGTGGGACGCCGGCCGCCGGTAATAGGGATTCGGGGAACTTCAGTATCCGTCATATCTCTTTCCCGGAGGGATATCCGGGTAAAGTATAGCCGGGCTGATACTTATAAGCGTCGGTACAGCAGCCGTATGTGATATACGCAGAGAACAAACGGCGCCAAGCGGTATGGGATAATGCCGCAGCGGCAGCGTTTGCTCTCGTGTATATTCATAAAGAACCGCGTCGACGCTTATTTCTTCTTATGGCGATTCTTTCTCAGGCGCTTTTTACGCTTGTGAGTAGCCATCTTGTGGCCTTTTCTTTTCTTTCCGCTGGGCATCTTAATGCAGTTTTGGAGTTAATAAAATATGGTTGATTTATAAAGATTTCGATATATGTGGGAATATTACTTCACCTCTTCCATGAACACCTTGGCGGGCTTGAAAGCCGGAATCTTGTGCTCGGGGATGATGATTGTAGTATTCTTGGAGATGTTGCGGGCTGTCTTTTCGGAGCGAACCTTCACGATAAAGCTACCGAAGCCACGGAGATATACGTTCTCGCCGTGAGCAAGAGAGTCCTTTACGATCTCCATAAACTTCTCGATTGTATCCAGAACAGCGCCTTTCTCGATGCCGGTGCTCTTGGATATTTCGTTAACGATGTCGGCTTTAGTCATTGTTTTGTATTATTTAGAAAATATGATTTGAGTTATTGGGTAGCAAAGAGTTAGACACCCGCAAGCATGTCGCGGGCATTTGCAGGTGCAAATATCGCACTTTTTTTTGACATAGGAGATATGTAGGCTATATTTTTTTGAATAAAAAGCACAAAAACACCTACTTAGGGGCCGCGCCCATATAATCAGAGGGTAACTTCTCCGCAGATATTACACTCGAGATATTTCCTCACATCCTCCGCCGAAAGGCCTATCCCGAAAAGATACATCATCTTCGTGATAGCAGCTTCGGAAGTCATGTCGTGGCCCGAAGTCACACCCGCAGCCGCCAGGCGGTCGCCGGCCACATAACGCTTGGTATGCACACCTCCGTTGACACACTGCGTTACGTTGAGCACCACTATCCCTCGGTCGACGGCATTCTTGACAGCGCGTATAAACCACGGATATGTAGGTGCATTGCCTGCTCCGAAAGTGCGCAGCACAATCCCCTTGATGCCAGGAGTATTAAGATGATGGCACAGAATCTCCTCGGTAATGCCGGGATGCAGATCGACAAACATCACGCCTGTATCCATGGCATATCTTACCTTTAACGGACGCTTGATGCGCGCTCTCATCAGCGAATCCTCGTTGAAATGGATACCGAGGCCGATTTTGGCGAGCGACGGATAGTTGTTCGACTTGAATGCATTGAAGTTGTCGGCACTCATCTTCGTCGAGCGGTTGCCGCGCCACAGGTAGTTCTCGAAAAGTATCGCAACCTCCTGTACCATAGGCTCGCCGTTTACATCAGTGGCTGCCGCAATCTGAAGAGCCGTGATAAGGTTCTCCTCACCGTCGGTGCGCACTTCGCCGATAGGGAGCTGCGAACCGGTGATGATAACCGGCTTGTGCAGATTCTCCAGCATAAAAGAGAGCGCCGAGGCCGTATAGGCCATCGTATCGGTACCATGCAGCACCACGAATCCGTCGAAACGGTCGAAATTCTCTTCAATGGCCCGCGCCATCTCCACCCAACGGTCAGGATTCATATCCGATGAATCGATGGGAGGATTGAACTGTATATTCTCGATATTATAATCAAGCATCTTTATCTTCGGTACATTGTCGATAAGATGATCGAAATCGAACGGCTGCAACGTATGAGTGTGCGGATTTTCGATCATACCGATAGTGCCTCCGGTATAGATGATGAGAATATTTGGCTTATGCATGCGGATATAAGGAGAAGTTTATAGCATTTCTATACTGCGGCCTAACTTAGCCGATCTTCACGCCGGGAGTAACAGGAGCCGAGGGAGAGATCACCACGAGCGAACCGTCGGGCTGCTCTGCCGAAAGGATCATCCCCTCGCTCACAATGCCACGAAGCTTGCGCGGAGGAAGATTGGCGATAAAGCATACCTGCTTGCCTACGAGATCCTCAGGCCTGTAGTAATGGGCAATGCCGCTAACGATGGTACGCTTCTTCATGCCGTCGTCGATAAGGAACTGAAGAAGTTTGTCGGCCTTGGGCACTTTCACACACTCCAGCACGGTACCTACGCGCAGATCGGCCTTCATGAAGGTATCGAAGTCTACGTCTCCTCCTTGATCTCGGCCAGACGGTCGGTCTGGGCCTGGATAGCATCGTCCTCGATCTTCTCGAACAAGAGTTCGGGGGTAGCGAGCCGACGGCCCGCAGGAACTATGTCGAGCGAGCCGAGCATATCCCAGCTTATGGTATCGAGGCCGAGCATGTCGCGCAGACGCTTGCTCATGAACGGCATGAACGGCTCGGCAGCAACGGCGATGTTGGCACACAGCTGCACGGCTGTGTTGAGTATCGCTCCGGTAAGCGGAAGATCGGTCTTAGCGAGCTTCCACGGTTCCATATCCTGAAGATAACGGTTACCGATACGTGCGATCTCCATCATGGCCTTCAGGGCGTCGCGGAAATGGAATGTATCGAGAGCGGCGGTAAGCTCGGCGACAGCCTTTGAGAGTTCAGGAAGCAGAGCTGCACGGCCTGCGTCGACATCAGCAGGAGCTTCAGGCACAACGCCGTCGAAATATTTGTGGGTGAGCACCATAGCGCGGTTCACGAAATTGCCGAGAATGGCCACGAGCTCGCTGTTGTTGCGGGCCTGGAAATCGCGCCAGGTAAAGTCGTTGTCCTTGGTTTCGGGTGCATTTGCGGTAAGCACATAGCGGAGCACATCCTGCTTGCCGGGGAAGTCGCGCAGATACTCATGGAGCCATACGGCCCAGTTGCGCGAGGTCGATATCTTGTCTCCCTCGAGATTCAGGAACTCGTTGGCGGGCACGTTGTCGGGGAGCTGGAAACCGTCGCCATAGGCCATCAGCATGGCGGGGAACACGATGCAGTGGAACACTATATTGTCCTTGCCAATGAAATTGATGATGCGCGTTTCCGGATTCTTCCAGTATTTTTCCCAGGTGTCGGGCAGTATCTCCTTCGTATTGGATATATAGCCGATGGGGGCGTCGAACCATACGTAGAGCACCTTTCCCTCGGCGCCCTCCAAAGGCACAGGGATACCCCAGTCGAGGTCGCGGCTTACGGCGCGGGGCTTCAGACCGAGATCAAGCCACGACTTACACTGGCCGTAGACATTGGTCTTCCACTCCTTGTGTCCCTCAAGAATCCACTCGCGGAGTTTCCCCTCCCAGCGGTCGAGAGGGAGATACCAGTGGTGGGTGTCGCGCAACTCCGGCACAGCGCCTGTGATTGCACTCTTCGGATCGATAAGCTCGTCGGGGCTCAGCGATGTACCGCATGCCTCACACTGGTCGCCATAGGCGCGTTCATTGCCGCAGTGGGGACATTTTCCAGTAACGTAACGGTCGGCAAGAAACTGCTTTGCCTCGGGATCGTAGAGCTGCTTCGAGGTCTGCTCCACAAACTGGCCGTTATCGTAAAGACGACGGAAAAACTCGCTGGCCGTAGCTGAGTGAGTAGCGGAGGTAGTACGTGAATATACGTCAAACGAGATGCCAAGTTCTTCAAACGAATCCTTGATTATCTTATGGTAACGGTCGACAATATCCTGCGGGGTCACACCCTCGCGGCGCGCCTTTATGGTGATAGGCACACCGTGCTCGTCGCTGCCGCCCACCATCACCACGTCGCGTCCGCAAAGTCGCAGATAGCGGGCGTAGATGTCGGCCGGAACGTATACTCCGGCGAGATGTCCGATGTGAACCGGACCGTTGGCATAAGGGAGAGCGGTAGTAATCAGTGTACGTTTAAATTCCTTTTGCATCGCGTATTTCATTTATGTGTGCAAAATTAGCCATTTTCCAACTAATAAGCAAATGAAACAAAAGCAAGAGGACACGTCCCGCCGACAAATCTGTCGGGAAAGGGACCTGTCCTCTCTTCTATAGCTGATCGCAGGGTATCCGGAGCGAGTTTATGGCATTATGCGGTATGCTGTACCGTTGACACGGAGCACATATGTCTTGCCAGAAACGATACCCGATGCAGTGGCGCTACCTTCGCCGCGTTCCATCGGATAAGTATGGCCGGCCACATCATACAGTACCACCTTGTCGGCGGAAGTCACACCATATACTGTCAGACGGTCGGCCGAGGAGATTATACGCACACTTTCCGACATGCTCTCCACGATTCCACTCGTCGATACGGTAAAGCTTACAACAGCCATTTCGGAAACGGCAGAAGCGAATACCGACTTGACTCCGGCGGTATGTATACCGGCCCCGAGGCCTTCAAGCAGCCACTCGTTTTTGGCGGTCTCACCCAGCTTCTCGCCATCGAGATATACCTCATAACGCACGGGCGCTCCGGCCACACGCTGCGGCATTCTTGCGGTTACACCCGGAATACTTGCAGCCGGGCCGAGATATATGTCGTCGATAGCTCCGGCTCTATGAGCATTGCCATAATTTATCGCAACATATTTTGTTCCTGCGGGGATGTTGACGGTAGGATTAATCCATTTGTCATCGGGTACCGTAACATTGTCAGTCCAATGGAAGTCTTCAAGATTCTTACCGGTGGAAGAGTAGCCCACACGGTAGTAGTCATTACGCGCCCAATATGTATGAGCCCAGAAATTCACTACAAAGTCGCCCTTGAAACTCAGCTCCGGCGATACGATATAATCATCGGTAGGAGTACTGCTGTTGGCCGATGCCATCGATACAATCACACGTTCTCCGGAATGTGTCGCCGTATAGCTTGACTCATCGCTTGTATTGGGGTTAAGCACGACAAACGCAGCCGAAGTAATACCGGGATAAGTAGTGTTCGATACACTGACATCCTCGATTCCATCGGCATCGATATAGCTCCAGGCTATCTCACCCGAGGGATTCACGGTAAAGTCGGGATAGCTCTCGAAGTCCTCGAATATGGATTCGGTGAAATTCCAGCGGATAAGGCGCGAGGTCTCGTCGCCGGTCTCGTCGGCTACAATATTGAACGGCATGGATACATTCTCCTGAAGAGTGTATGTACCGGTGTAATCCTCATCACCGCTCACAACGATCTCCTCGGTAAGCGGCGCGAAGCCGTCGCATGTCACGGTAAGCACATATGTGCCTTCCCATACACCAGTGAAATGGAGGATGCCGTCGGTACCGGCCACAGCGCTGTAGCTGTGGGTGCCTTCTTTCTCGACAAGCACAGCGGTGGCACCTGAGGCAGTCTCGCCGGGAGCATTGGTGAGCAGTGTGATGTCGACGCCGGAAGTAAGCTGGCGGGGAACGATATCGGAGAATACGGGATACGACACCTCATCGCCTGTATAAACAGCCTTCACGGCATAGCGGTAGAGGCCCTTGGCCACACTGTTCCATGTCTCATCGGTGAATGCGGCATCAGCCACAGGAGTCTCGTCGAGCTGTATCCAGTCGGCCTGGTTTGATTCGGAACCATCGGGAAGTCGCCATACATGGTATCCGACAACAGGAGCGTCAGCCTCGCCGCTACGTGCAGCCTTGCGCGGAGCGCCCATCGGGCGCCCGGTAGCACGCAGACAGAAGTTGAACTTGAACAACGGCCCGGTGCCGTCGTTCATCTCCCAGTGGAACGGCATATCCTTTGACGTGTAGTCATATGAGAGCCACATTTTTTTGCTGAGTACGGGATAACCGTCATTACGTGTTCCATCGGTATTGCCGTCGAAATAGAGGCGTGAGTCGCCGCGCAAAGCGAAGAGAGCGCCACGCGGTGCGACAACCGGATGGGTGAAGGTAACATCAACCCAGTACCAGGAATCGCCTTTTACCGTCTGCTCATAAAGTATGTCGGTAGTCGGCTCACCATTCTCGTCGAGGTCAAACACCACGATTCCGATCTCCTTATAGTTGTCGGCCTTGAAACTCATGCCCGTATATACACCCGGAGTATCATATACGGTACCGGTGACGGTATTGTTACTGATATTCGGGCTCATGCTATAGCTGTTGATCATTCCGGCCTGTCCGTCATCGTAACGGAAAGTCTCCTCTTTGTCGACAGGTGCGTCCCATGTCAGATCCACTTTCACACGGTCGTACTCATGCTTGACATTGGCAGGAGCCGTAAGCTTCTCCTGAAGTACGATATCTCCAACGTTGACCGGATCGGTACCGATCTCTTTAACTGCCACAATTCCGGGCAAGTAATTCACGGCATGCACCTCCACGGAATAATCGCCCGTTGCGTATACACCTTCAACTGTAAAGCTGCCGTCGGCACTTGTAACGGTCGTGTACTCGTCGTAACCGTTGATGTATACCGAAGCATCACCCATCGGCTTGCCGGTAGCGTACTTGACAACACCGCTTACAGCGGTGACAGGTATGCTCTCAAGAGTCATCTGCTGCTGCTTGTTTTCATTGGCGGTAAATGTCAATGAAATCGTGCGTGAAATATAGCCGAATTTCTCTACAGCAACCTCATAATCGCCAGGCTCGATCTCGACAACATTGATCTTGCCTTCGGCATCAGTGACATATGCATCGCTCTTGGAACCGAACCTTACATTGGCATCGGCTACGGGCTTTCCATCGGAACCTACAACTGTAAGAACCAGGCGTGCGGCATGATTCTCCTCTACCTTCACATTACCGAAATAAAGCGAGGGATAACCTGCGGCCCACTGTGTGCGCACACCTATGTAATATGCTCCGCTTTCAGTAACTTCAGGCAGATATACAATAGAATGCGAGGGATATATGGTCTCGACCGACTGCGAACATATCTCCTTGTCGAGAGCGGAAGGATCGGCGGAAGTGCCCATGAACAGCTTATACACCGGAGGATAATCCGGGTTCATGGCCCCTTCGTCGTAGGATATTTTGTATTCCTTGCCGGCTTCAAGCTTCAGAGCGGGAGATATGAGCCATTCATCGCAGGGGTAGGAATATGTGCTGCGCACAAGCATCGCCGGATTGCCGTTGTTGCTTGTATACTGCCATGTATAGCCGTCGGCATTCACATCAACCGAAGTCCATAATACAAGATCCTGCGGCTGGTTGAACGAGCATGAATAAGGAAGTTCCATTCCGTCGCCTAAAGCTACCATATCGGACACGGCAGGCGCGCTCTCCTTGCCGGCGCCGACAGCTGTCACGACATACTGATAGACATCCATTTCCGACACCTCATCGGATACCGACGTTGCCGACAGCCCCTTAGCGATATCTTTTCCGTCGGGATTGCGGAACACATTGTATGTGATAGCCGATGGATCGATCCATCCGCCGTTGGCTCCGGTAGTTACCGGCGACCACGAAAGCTGCGCACGGCTACCGTCAACGGTAACCTTTACACCCGTAGGAGCAGCCGGAGTGTCAACACCTACATATGTCTTGCAGTTGGCAGCCGCCCCTTCACCGGTTTCGTTCACAAACATAACTTTGAAGAGGTGCATACCCTGCTCAACCACGGCATTGACCGACATAACGTTGCCCGGAGTCGCACTTTCGAAAGGAATGTCAAGAGCCTGATCGTCGCACATTATCTTCCACCCCGATACTGAACCAAGTTCCTTGCCGTCGACAGTAACTGAAGGCACGGTGAAACTCAACGTGACTTTACCGTCGTGGTCAGGATTGGCAACAGTAAATGATGAAGCGGCGGCAGGAGTGCCGTCTGGAGCAAGCTTAAACGGAATATACAGGCCGGTAAGCTCTCCATTATTGCCGACAGAAGCCAACTTGGTACATGTGCCGTCGGAAATATTCACCTCGAGCATATACCCCTCCCACCGGGAGGCACCTGCCCAATAAAGCTTGCCTGTCTTACGGTCAAATTCCATCGACTGCATATAGTCGGACATGCTCCATACTTTGCCCACAGTCTGAAGACTGCGGGTGTCATCAAGCCGATATAGATTATATGTGAGTGTGTTGCTGCGGCCGATCAGATATATGTCGCCATCGTAAGTGGCGGCGATACCCAACATCCACATCATAGGGAGATCGGCATACGTAGCGGTAACGGAGCCGTCGGCAGGATTGATCTCGGCAACCGAGGTGGAATTGGCATTGTAATGATATATGCCCAGAAGTTTGTTGCGGGCGTAGTCGTAAGTCATATCGACATACAAAGGCGAGCCTTCAGAAAAGTCGGAAAGCTTCGTCATTGTGCCCGTAGCGAGATCCACACTGTTCCATGCCTTTGGCATAGCAGGCGACCCGGAAGTGTATGTGGCCGCATAATATGTTCCGGCAGCCATGGCACCCGCCGATACATCCTCACTTTTCGCCACAAGTGTCGGCGAAGATGAGTTTTCTACAGGGAACGTATAAAGTCCCACGTCACGTCCGCTGTCGTCACTGATAAGAAAGCCATAAGCCATCGGCGAATCCGATTCAATCTCGGCGACTGACAGTTCTCCGACAGCCCATGCGGAGCCCAGCAAAGTGACTCCTGCAATAGACAAAAATAACTTTTTCATTAGATAATATGAATAAACTGGTTTATGATTTACCCACAAAGTTACTATTATATTGACTTTTATACAATAGTTTCATAATCTTTACACCGCCATACACACCATATTGGCATATATGACGACAGGGCGGCCTGCCGTAGCATACCGCCCTGTCAAAGGGAATATTATCTGTG
>JAHZGZ010000262.1:9610-19009 GCA_019420545.1 Bacteroidales bacterium
AACTTTCACAGATCCGTCGCTGAATGTACGTACTACCACGTAGGCATTTCCGTCGCCTGCGGCGGGGGCGGCAACTTCAATACCGGATACATTATAGTAACGCGAGTTTACCACCTCAAGGGCACCGGCTCCGGTTTCATCAATACCGGAAGTAGCGCTTACCTGCAATTCGAAGACCTTCGAGAAGTCGCCGGCCGAAGCGGTAACTTTGATTTTTCCGGAGAAAGCGTCGGTAAACGAGGCCATGCTTTCATTGAAAGCGAGCACCGCACAGTCGCTTGACCACTTCACCACGGGAGTACCGCCCACATGGAAGCTGCCGGTAACATTATCGGCCGTATCGCTGCCGCTGAAGATAATCTGTGCGGCATTGAGCATGGCTGCGTCGTTGTCGGCAAAGCCCTTTACAACGGGGAAGGTATAGTCGTCGACAGAATCAAATCCGTCGCCGAGATCAAGGGCTGCCAGCCCGGCTACGGTAAGAGCCTGAGCCGTGGCATCGGCATCATTATCGCATACATTGGTGTCGACATAGTAGCAGTTGGTCATGGTGTTGCCCTCGGTCCACTGCTTGTCATTCTTGACGCTGATACCTACGATCGAGCCGCAGGAATCGGCCGGTGCGATAATCTTGCCTGCATTATAGCAGTTGGTAAACGATGTCTTGGCCTTTGTAGTGTTGCCCACCAGACCGCCTACACGCGACAGGCCCTCTACGGTACCTGCGTTGTAGCAGTTGATGAATGCAGCTGCATTGCTGCCGGCAAGACCGCCGATCTCGTTGGAAGAAGTTGCTTTGGTATTCTGCTCTTCGCTGGTCGAGGAGATATGACCGGTATTCCAGCAGCCTTCAACCACACCGTTGGTGGGAGCGCCCCAGGCGATGAGACCTCCGGCACGCTGGGCCTTGGCGGTAATGTTACCTGTATTGTAGCAGTTAATCATCTTCGGGCCGGTACCTGAGAATGCGGAGGTGATACCGCCGAGCATCTGGTTGCCCTCGATATCGGCACTGTTGTAGCAACGCTCGAGAGTAACGGCACCGCTCACAGAACCGGCAATACCACCGCCCTGGTTGCCGTCGGCCACGATAAGACCCTCATTGTAGCAGTCGGTGAACTCTACGGTTGCAGGAGTCGTGGTCGAACCGGGGGTGCCGGTAACATAGCCTGCGATACCTCCGGCATAGACATTCTTGTTAGAGATGATCGTGCCTTCGTTGTGGCAGCGTACAAACTTCGAGCCGGGAGTATACTGGGCTATAATACCGGCGGTATATCCCGAACTGATTGCCTTGGTGGAAGTTGAGGTGATGTCACCAGTGTTGTAGCAGTCAGTCATCACGAACTGGAAGTTGGCCGCGGCTGAAGAAGATGTCGGGCCGCCGGTGACAATACCGGCAATCTTGCCGCCGGCCGAGATAGGCGTTGCGTTGTAGCAGCCGGTAAACTCGTAGAGACCGTCGTTCTTATTACCGCTGACATTCCCGAGGAATCCGGCGACATTGGTAGAATACTCGGAATCGGCGATATTGATCTCACCATTGCTGTAGCAACCGGTAAAGGTTGCGGGACCACATGTTGCCACCAGACCGCCAACAGTTACTGCGGTAGCCTTTGTATTTACACCCGTATGGGAAATCTTTCCTGTAAATGCACATTCATTGAAGGTGACGCGTCCGGCGCTCTGGGTTGTAGCTACGATACCTCCGATCATATTCATTGCGCTTGTAACCGAGCCGTTAAACACAACCTTCTCAAGCAGTGCGCCGTCGTAGGCATTGCCTGCCACACCTGCGCAGTTGGCTTTGGTGGTGGTAACGCTGAAATTACTTGTCACATTGCGGAGAGTGCCGTAGAGCTTGTCGACGACAGGAGCCACATATGTATAGGCGCCGCTTGCCTCACCGCTCACGATGATATTCTCAACGGTAGCGCCGGCAGCGATTGTTCCGAACATAGCGCAGTTGCTGTTGGCCTTGGCCTTCAGGGTAAGGCCCTTTATTTCATGTCCGTCGCCGTCGATAGTACCGAGAAGGCTTGTAACACCGTCGGCACCGATACGATTGAAGGCAGCACCGGTGAAATCGAGATCGGCAGTGATCTTCACGAACTGGTTCTCAAGACCGTCGGAAGCTCCGTCCATATATGCGGCAAGCGAGTTCCAGTCGTCGGTGTTGTTGATCAGGAACGGCGATTCCTTTGTGCCTTCGCCGGCAAGAGGATTGACAGGCTTTGCCACAACTACAACAGGACGGCGTACACCGGCCTCGTTTACAGCATAGAGAGTATCGGTAACCAGCGACTCAACCTTGACGGGAGCCACAAGAGTAGATCCGTCGATACGGAACATGGTGCCCTCGGCAAGACTCCACTGAGCGCCCTCCGACAGAGTTGCCGATACAGTAAGGTTGGCGACAGTACGGCCGTCGGGAATAAGAGCGTAGACCTTGCGTGCGGCCTTCACCTTAGCCTCGTCGGCAAATTCCTTGAAGGCGGGGTACATGCCTGCCGCGAAGTCCCATTCGGCAGCGTCAAAGCCATCGAGGGCGGTGCCGGAAATCAGCGCGGATGTTTCCATCGGAGTCACGTTGTCCATATCGGCGTTTGCTCCGGCCTTCAGACCGATCATCTGCACGTCGTAGTAAACATCGGCAACCTCCTTGGTACCCTTGAGACCGGCGATGGCGCCGAGAGTAGCCTTGTTGCCGCAATATACATTACCGAAGTTGAAGCAACGGGTAAGGTCATCCTTGCCGCTTCCGGCAGTGCTGGTGCCCTCAAGAGAGCCGCAGATACCGCCGGCATTGTTGAGGTCGGCCGATACTGTACCGTAGTTCACGCAGTTGGTAAATGAGCCGCCGTTGGAACCGCCCGAGATACCGCCTGCACGCTGGAGCTGCTTGCTGTAGTTGGTGACAAGAAGCGTAGCGCTGACGTCGCCGGTATTCACGCAGTTCTCGATGATACCGCCGGTAGTTCCGGCTATACCGCCAACATTGGCGTAGCTTGAAGTAATGTTGCCGGCATTGTAGCAATCCTTTACCACACTGCCCTTGTTCATCTGGCCTACGATACCGCCTACCCAGCATGAATAGCCGATTACGTCGGCATAATTGCGGCAGTTCTCGACACGTCCGTCAAGCTGACCTACGATGGCGCCACAGGTAGCGTACATCTCCAGACGCGAGTTGGCACCGATGGTAACGTTGCGTATCACACCGTCGACACCCACACGGCCGAAGAGGCCCGAGATGCCGCGGCACTGGCTTGCATTGAGGGTACCGGGCTTGCCGTCCTGGATCGGAGTTGTCCATACCAGGCGGTCGGGAATCACGAGACGGTCGATGGTATGTCCCTTGCCGTCGAATATACCCTGGAAAGCGATGGAAGCCGCACCGGCCGAGTTGTCGGCATTGATGCCGAGGAAGGCGGTGTCATACTCCATGTCGATATCACCGGCAAGCTCGAAGTACATGCCGGGGAATGTCTGGCGTTTCTGGGTGGTTGCCACCGACATGGCGATGAGATCGGCCTTGCTCTTGATGATGAAAGGTGACTCGGCAGTACCGTCGCCCTCGAAGGGTATGGGCGCGATATTTACAAAATGATATGTCTGGGTAGTGCCGTTGACAACATAGAGAGTGTCGACACCGAACTCTTCGCCGATAACGATCATTCCGTCCTTTATCGAAGCATAGTAGCCGTCGTTGTAAAGCTTACCCTCTTTGAGGAACTTGAACTGGGTGTTGCCCAGTGCGGTAACGGGAGTGTTGTTGGATAGCTTCTTGAAATTGTCTGAAGGAATCATGTCGACCGCCGAGGCACTGAACATTGCAGCCTGGCTGTCGGCGGTAGCCTTGATTCGGGGATATGCACCCTTTACGAAGCTCCATACGTCGGAGCTGAATCCCTTCGGGCCTTCGGCGGCGGTCAGCTCTGAAGTAAGAGCGCCGAAACGGGTAGAATAGAAGTTTGTAACCTGACTGTCGTAATAGATGTTCTCCAGAACAGGATTGCTGCCGTCGACGATCTTGCCGATAACCTCATTGCAGTTCTCACGGTTGTACTGGTATGTCTCACACTCTACAGTGGCCGAGGTGTAGCAGTTGCGTACTTCAGGAGAAACCTTGTTCACTCCGAGCTGGATCTGACCTACGATACCACCTGTCGTGCGCGAATAGCAGTGCACGAGGCCCGACGAATAGCAGTCGACGAGTTTGCCGGTAAGCAGACCGGTGACACCGCCGACACACGATTCGTTGCTGTAGCCATTGACGATACCGGCGGCAAACGAACTGCGCAGAGTACAGCTCTGCACCATACCGGCCACACCACCAAGATATTGCTGGGCATCGGTAGCCTTGTAACCTAAAAATCCGCTGAAAGCGAGGTTGGCTCCGTCGACATTGAGGAGATTGCCCACGACACCGCCGCCGGGATTGCCCGAACCGGTCATGAACACCTGTGTTCCGGTAGCCGAGCAGTCGCTAATGCCTCCGTGAACCTCGCCGGCGACACCGCCTACGTAGCCGCCGCCTTCGATCTTACCGCCTGTAACATGGCAGTTGGTAATCGACCCTCTGACAATACCAGCCACACCGGCGGCTACCACTCGCAGTGTCGACACTACGGGATTGATAACGGTAACATTGTCAACCGAACCGACATTCCATGCCACCAGAGCTCCGGCATTGTAATAGTCGGCCGACACTACCGGATTCTCCATCACGATATTCTTGAGCACACACGCCGTATCGGCCACACCGAAGAGACCGGCATAGTATTTCGACGCACCGTTGACGGTAAGGCCTGAGATCTTGTGGCCGCGGCCGTCGAGCACACCGGCGAAACGCTGCGACCATGTAGAGCCTATCGGCTCGAAACGGTAGCCCGACATGTCGATATCGTTGGCAAGCGCGAAATACTTGCCGATATATGTACGGGTATACTGGTTGTTGTAGTACGTGCCTACATACTCGGTATCGTTGTTGACCTTGTCGGCGAGAAGGATAAGATGGTCGAGAGTCTTTATCAGATAAGGACTTGCCTCTGTGCCCTCGCCTTCAAATTCCGTAACTGAGAGCGAAGGATAAGCGAAGGGGGTAAAAGCGGTAAGTTCGGCGTCGGTAAGCTCGCCGGCATATGAACTTGCAGCCGCACACAGAAGCGACCAGTCGGTCCATGTGAGCTTCGTGTTGTTGTCCTCAGCCGCCGCAGGCGTCTCGATTATCGTGCTGTAACCGGTAAGGTTTCCTGCATCGTTGAAGCTTGTACACTTGATGAGCGTCCACGCGCCGCTGCCGTTGATAAAAGCCGTCTGGCCGTTGATCTCGGCGGTGCGGTTGCGCTTGATCTCGATTTCGATATCAAGTCCGCGGTTGAAAATATTGCTTACAGTAAGCATGTTTTTGCTCGTCTGCTTTACAAGCACGTAGTAACCGACAGTCTCTCCCTTAGTGTTCTTGTATGTAAACTGTCCGGTAGGCTTGGCAACGGTCAGATTGTAGTAGGCGGCAACAAACCGGTCTTTGTTGGCACCGCTCTGTACAAATACGCCCCACCATGCTTTGGAGAAATCCAAAGTACCGTCGGTGGTGATGGTTCCCGAAATCTGAGAAGCATAGTCGGGAGACCCGTCGGTGTTGATGACAGCGATATCAAGCTGCCCGAGACTCTGGTCGGTAAGGACATACTGACGCGGTACGGTGACAGTACCCGTAGCCGCATCGACATGCGCACGCACATTACATCCGTTCCAAAAATATTTGATAGTAACTGAGTCGCCCTCGGCGTCCGGTACTATCTGCATTGTTGCGCCTCCGTCGTAACTCGACGAGGTAAGGGTATTGTACATACCCACATAATATCCGGCGATATCGGCCGACGATACCTGAGCGCGCGCGGGCGCACTCTTTCTGATCTGTGGTGTGGCGGCAACAAGCTCACCGGCCCCGACAGAAAGGGGCATACGCGGAGCGGCCTCAAGTCTGAACGAAGGGCCCGCGGCCGGTGCCTTCAGCGAGGCTACGGCGTACGGTGCATTGTTCAAGGCCTCGGCAGAGACAGGCAACTGTGCCTGTGCCACACCGGAAATGCCTATGACCGCACCCGCGACAATTAATAATGAAGCAAATCTCTTCATAAGATGTGAATGTGATTATGACCAAGGATATTCGGAAATAATTGGCCCGCATCGCCACCGGTGTCCTCGGTTACCACCGGGGCAATGAAAACCTGACCAAAAGCTTAATTATGCTGAAAATATATGGTACTGATGATATGCACATCCTTTCAGCGGCATACCTTGAATGTACGCGCTCCCTGCTTCACGATAAAAATACCGTGGGCGTCGGCTGGAGCGGCGATACGCACACCCTGCAGATTATACCATTCGGCGGTTTCATCGGTATCGAAATCGGAAACCACACTGCCGATACCCGACGAGGAGCCGGGGCGCAGACCGAATGTTATCTCCCTTACCTTGCAGGGCACCGATGTGTTTCCGTTAAACTGCATAAGGCGGTATGATGCACCGTTCTGCCCGGTGAGACTGTAATTGAGCGTTGTCTCGGCCCCCTTGGCAGCCGAGGGATTCGATGTACCTGAAATAGTATTGAGGATAATCCATTTCGCACCGTTGTCGATGGAATAATAGAAGCGGAATACTACGTTCTGCGACGTGGGGTTGTCAATCTTTATGGTACAGGTCTCCACATCACCTTCAAACGCATCGCACGTGAGTGTAGAGCCCTTTACCGTAGCGGCGTACCGTGTGCCGTCCTCCTCAGCCTGCACTCGGGCCCCGGAGCCAAGGCTCCATGAGGTGAAGCGTCCCTGCATATTGTCGCAATCGGCATCTGTCAGTTCCATTGTGGCGAAGTCCTCGACCAATGTAGGAGTGTTGTCGGCGCTGACAGTAAAGGAGATGTTGCCGTCACCGTCGTAGCCGATATTTTCCACGACCAGGGGCGACGAGGCCATGGTCCACGAACGCATCGAGGGGGTGGTCATGTTGGTGATTGAGGTGACATTACCGCTTCCGGGGAAGGGATCGCCGTCGCTGTCGGTGACAGTTCCTTTGGTGCTTACCGAGGGGGTAGCGCGAAGCAGATTATAATATGTATGGGTGGTGGTGGCGTTTACCTTGTTGTTTTCCCATACTGAGGTATTGGTGGAGTCAACCCTGTGGACAAGCATCCCTTCACCGGGCAGGTATGCGTCCCAGCCTACTTTTTCACGGTGTTCAAGCAGGAAATATTCATTCTGCACGGCCGAGTTTATGCGGCATCCGTCGGGAGTATCCCCCTGGGTAAGCGGAGCTATCGCATAAGTGCCTGGAGCCGAGATGAGACGCGGCACGGTGAATCCGAGCGCATAACGCTCGAAAAGGGAATATCCGCACGGAGTACGGCTCATGTTGAGATACGAGCCCGAGGCCATGATCGACCACTTCTGGGGATGAATGGCCTGACCGCCGGTCTCATAATCGACATCGTAAAGGTCAGGAAGCCCCAGTACGTGGCTGAATTCATGGCATATCGTGCCGATCCCGTCGAGCTGCTTGTTGGCCGGCGCACCATATAATTCGGTCGAGCAGGCATAACGGCCGAACGACACCCCGTCAAGCGACAGGCTCATCACCGTAGAGGCATGCGGCCACAGCAAAGTGGCGTCATTGCCGGAATAATTGGAACCTCCTCCCGAGAATATAAAGTACACCATATCGACCTGACGGTTACCGTCAGTGTCGTATACCGAATAATCTATCATATCGTCGGCGGCCCGCAGAGCGGCGCTGACCAATGTCTGCGCGCCGGTGCTCTTGTTGGCATAATGCTGGGAATAATTGATGCTTACCGGACCCACAACGTCAAACTGCGGATCAAACTTTCCGTTGGAGTTGTCGTAATAGTAATCGCGCACCGATCCCGTGCACTCCACCTTTGAAGGAATGAGAGTATTTGACATATATCCGTCATACCCGCGCTTGTTGACCATGTCGTCGATGATCTGATGTATGTCAGAACGTGAGAAAGGCGCGTCGTTATACTCCACAAGAATTACCAGACCGCGAAACTTGCTGTAATCATATTTAGCTGGAGCCTGGTGCACACGCATTATATTGTCGGCGGTCTGTTGACCCGGACTTACCACGGGCTTCAGATTTTTCACTCCGGTAACCGCTCTGACTCCGTCTACGGCACGTTCGCCGGTAGGCACCAGACTGACAGCATCGGCATCCAAGCGTGCATATTCCCACTCCCGCGACAGCGGATTGAATACTACAGTATTGCCCTCAAGGGTAGTTGTGTAACTGAAGTACTCATCACCATGCAGTACAAGGGTAACAGTATTTCCGTCAGGGAGTTCGACAGTGCGAGGAGTAGGATCGGCCATTACGGCATATGCCGGAAGTACGGCAAACATAGAGACAGATCCTAACAATACAGATTGTAAATATTTATTCATGTATAGGTCGTTGTTTACGAAGCACCTTATTATCTCGAAGATAATTCAAATACTTGTTTATAGATTCACTATGCAATTATCAATACTCTTTCATATCATCGGCAAAGATAGTAAAATTTTCTAAATAACAATAAAATTCCATTAAACATGAGGTATCAGCAATATTTTCGCGCCAATTCAGTACACAGTCCAATAAATTTATAATATCTTAACAGTTATTGCCCTCCTATTTATAGTTTTACATTGCAAAATAACACATCAGATTGCTTAAAGTTTTCTTTTGCCTACAAGACAAACAAAAAAAGAGAGTATAGCATTGCTACACTCTCTTACATAAGGTGTCATCAGGTAATCACATATCGCGATTCCTTCCCGGAGAAATCAATCTTTGTGCGGATGGTGGAAACGGAGCACCTGACACGTACGTGCCGGCAGGTAAAGTTTGAGCCAGCCCTTGTGGTCGGGTGCATAGAGCGGATCGGGCTGCGTGAAGTGGTGCACGCCCTCGTCGATATTGCCGAAGCCGCCGAAGTCGCGATTGTCGGATGAAAGCACTACCTCGTATTCACCCTCGGGAGCGAGGAAGCCATAACCCTCATACGACTTGAACGGTGCCCAGTTGAACACGAACACAAGGTCGCCGCGCTTGAAGGCAAGCACCTGGTCGTCGTCCTTGTCCCAGAGTTTCTCTACAGGGAGGGCCTGGAAGTCGTAGACGTCGCCCACGAGCTGTATCATGGCGTTGTCGAAGGCGTTGAGTTCGCAATAGCGCAGTTCCTTGCGGTCGACAAGATCCCACTGGCGGCGCGCATACTTGTAGCTCCAGCCGTTGCCTTCGCGCGGGAAGTCGATCCATTCGGGATGTCCGAACTCATTGCCCATGAAGTTGAGATAGCCGCCGTTGATGGTGGCGAGGGTAACGAGGCGT
>JAHZGZ010000263.1 GCA_019420545.1 Bacteroidales bacterium
TTGCCGTTTTTTGAAACAAATACAAAAATATATCAATGATATGAAAAATAATACCCACAGTCGGTCATTCGCCGGCATCTTTCCGTCTGCTCTTCGGTCGTTATGGAACCCCATAACTTCCTCATCACAAACGAAAATCTGCTCGACGACTGACCGCCCTGACGGTAACATTTATTATTAAACAAGCTCTTAACGCTAACTGACACTGACGGTGCCGGGCTCCGTACCCCGGGGTTTCCGGCACCGCCTCTTATTTATACCCGATTATCCCTCACACTATGAAGATTTTCAGCGAAGTAATAGGCAACATACATGCCGATAAGGATCTTCTTGCAAAGATCGACGGCTACGACATCGAGCGACTTCACCTCGACCAGTGGACCGCACAGAAAAGCCGCTTCATCGTCACCGGCGACAAAGGCACACAGTGTGCCGTGGCGCTCAAGCGCAACCATCAGCTTATCGAGGGCGACGTACTCGAGATCGACCCCGTCAACCGCCGCGCTCTCGTGGCCGCCATCGAGCTCAATCCGGTATTCGTGATCGATCTCTCCGAAATCGAGAAACTCGACAAACTCCAGATAATCCAGACCTGTATCGAGCTCGGCCATGCCATCGGCAACCAGCACTGGCCGGCAGTGATCAAAGGAACCAAAGTATACGTGCCGCTGACTGTCGACCGCAAGGTGATGCAGTCGGTAATGGACACCCATGCCATTCCCGGCATCACCTACAGTTTCGAGGAGGGATCGGCAGTGATACCCTACCTGGCCCCACACGAGATACGCAACCTCTTCGGAGGCACCGCCCGGGAGAGCCATGCCCATGTGCATGACCACACACCCGGCATCACAGCCGACGCCCACGGTCACGACGGCCATGCAGTGCCCCACAGCCACGACGGCGGCCACACATTCCATACCCACGAATAACCCTGATACACCTCACGACTATGATCACAGCTGTCATGCGCCTGCTTGAGATGAGCGACTCACAGTTTCCGGTGGGCAACTTCTCTTTTTCCAACGGTCTTGAAACCGCGAGCTACGAACATGTCGTGCACGACGCTCCCACTCTCGCCGCCTACGTGCGCGCCGCCACCATACAGAGCATCTACTCCGACGGTATCGCATCGCTCCACGCATACCGTGCAGCCGCGCGAGGCGACTACGCCGACATACTCCGCGCCGACTCCGAGGTGATACTCTGCAAGATGAACGACGAGGCGCGCCAGATGGTGCTGCGCATGGGCAAGAAGCTGGCCGAGCTGGCCGTACATATCGCGCCGTCGCCTGTGGTGGAAAGGATTCTTGCCGACATCAACTCAGGAGCCACACCGGGCACATATCCGGTAGTGCAGGCTGTGGTGATGCACGGGGCCGGCATACCCGAAGCCGACATGTTTACATCGCAGGCTTTCGGAGTCGCCAACATGATACTCGGCGCGGCCCTGCGCTGCGTAAGAGTGTCGCACTACGAGACCCAGAAGATACTCTACGACCTCGCCCCGGTGCTGGAGCAGGACTACGAGGCCATACGCGACCTCGGTTACGACGACATGCGCGCTTTCGTGCCGGGAATCGACCTCATGGCGTCGCTCCACGAAAAAGGGCAGATGCGTATGTTCATGAACTAAACGCCTCCGCCACTCGTATAGAAGTATATAACCCTATTTTTCAATTCTCCAGAATTCAAGTATAATATGTCAACTTGCCGCATAGGAGTGGGCGGACCGGTAGGATCCGGCAAGACCGCCCTCATCGAAGCCATAACTCCGACTCTTGTAAAAGAGGGCTTCAAAGTACTCATCATCACCAACGACATCGTAACCACCGAAGATGCCAAACACGTGCGCCGCATGCTCAAAGGTGTGCTCGTAGAGGACCGCATCATAGGCGTGGAGACAGGCGCATGCCCCCACACCGCCGTGCGCGAGGATCCGTCGATGAACATAGCCGCCGTCGAGGAGATGGAGGCAAAGTTCCCCGACACCGACATCGTGTTTATCGAGAGCGGGGGCGACAACCTTACCCTTACATTCTCGCCCGCCCTTGTCGACTTTTTCATCTATGTGATCGACGTGGCCGCCGGCGACAAGATACCGCGTAAGGACGGCCCGGGCATATCGCAGAGCGACATATTGGTAATCAACAAGACCGACCTCGCCCCCTACGTGCATGCCTCGCTCGAGGTGATGGATCACGACTCGAAGCTGATGCGCCCCGGCAAGCCCTTTGTGTTCACCAACTGCATGACCGGCGAGGGTATCGACGAACTCGTAGGCCTCATCAAGGCAATGGCCCTCTTTGACCATCCGGCACAGAATAAGTAACTTCACCCCAGCATCCCCCTATGAAAGATGTAGTCAACAGCAAAGAGATGCAGCGCGTGACAGCCACACGCGAGATGCAGTCCTACAACCACCCGACACGCGCCATGTACATCGGCGCGCCCGGCAAGGTGGGGTATCTGCGTCTGGGCTTCGAGCTCGACAAGTCGGGCAAAAGCATTCTGCGCGACCTACAGCGCATGGCTCCGCTCATCGTGCAGCAGGAACTCTACTGCGACGAGGGGATGCCGGCCATGCCTGTGGTGTATATTCTGTCGTCGGGCGGCCCCAATGTCGACGGCGACCGCTACGAGCAGGAGATAACCGTGCACCGCGGGGCGATAGCCCACGTGACCACCGGCGCCGCAACCAAGATCGCCGAGATGAACGACAATTTCTCGGCACTCTGCCAGCAGATAACTCTCGAAGAGGACGCATACCTTGAATTCATGCCGGAGCCTACCATACCGTGCCGCACGGCACGGTACGTAACCCGCACCGACATCGTATGCGACCCTACGGCCACACTGTTTTACAGCGAGCTGTTCGCATGCGGCCGCAAGCACCGCGACCAGCCCGAGATATTCGATTACGACATACTGTCGGTAACATGCGACGCACGACGTCCCGACGGCCAGCGCCTGTTCCGCGAGAAGTTTGTAATCGAGCCGAAAACAGAATCCCCTTCCATGCTCGGCATCATGGGCAAATATCAGATGTTTGCCAACGTGATCGTGCTCACTCCACCTGACAAGGCCGAGGAGATATACAACGCCACGGAGGCAGGCTTCAGCGCCGACGGCGATCTCGCTACAGGCATCACCCGCCTGCCCAACAAAGCGGGGCTGCTATTCAAGGTAATGGGCATGGAGACCGAGCCTGTAAAGAAAGCGGTACGGGCATTTGCCTCAACGGTACGTATGGCTGTAAAAGGGCATCCGCTCCTTCCGGATTTCCCATGGCGATAACTGATAAATTCCAAACACTTGAAATATGTCTGCACAAACTAACAAACGAACCCTTGCGACGTACGTCACAGGTACGCTGCGCGGAGCCGGACAGGTAATGTTCCAAGGGAGCGCCTGGTCAGGACTGTTTATTCTTATCGGCATCTTTGTGGGATGCTATTTCGACGCTCCGTTGGGCGAACGTATGCCGATGGTGGCATGGGGAGCGTTGGCCGGGCTTGTCGTGTCGACGGCCACCGGCTACCTGTTCGAATCAAAGAGCGACGGCGACCAGGGTCTCTGGGGCTTCAACGGCATACTGGTAGGTTGTGCGGTATTCACCTTCCTCGACAACTCCGTATGGTCGTGGCTCGTAATGATTATCGGGTCGGCCGCCACCGTAGTGGCACGCCGAGGGCTCAACAATGTGTTCGCCCCATTCAAGACCACATCCTACACATTCCCGTTTATCCTCGTGTCGTGGTTCATACTTCTTGCGGCGCGCAACATGGCCCATCTGTCGCCCGTAGGAGAAGCCTATGCCGCATTTCCGACAGAAATCACCACCGATACATTCCACTACACTTTTCAGGAACTTGTAGTATACTGGCTCAAAGGCATTTCCCAGGTATTTCTGGTGAATTCATGGATAACCGGCATATTCTTCATCATAGGTCTTGCACTGTGCAGCCGTTGGGCAGCAATGTGGGCCATGATAAGTTCGGCCGTGGCCCTGTTCATGTCGATATTCTTCGGTGCCGCCCACCCCGACATCACCGAAGGTCTGTTCGGATACTCACCGGTACTTACAGGCATAGCCATGGGATGCACATTCTACAAGCCTGATGTAAAATCGTTCTTCTACGCTCTGTCGGCGGTTATATTTACCGTTTTCGTACAGTTTGGCATGGATGCATTGTTATCGCCTGTCGGTCTGGCCACGCTTACCGCACCGTTCTGTGTGGCAACATGGCTGTTCATGCTCCCCATGTACAAGCTGCAGGATAAAAAACTACGCAAATAATCTTCTTACCACCAAACCTATCAAAAACTAATGAAACGTCTTATCCTACTGCGTCACGGCCAAAGCCAGTGGAATCTGGAAAACAGATTCACAGGCTGGACCGACGTGGAACTTACCGACAAAGGGCGAGAAGAGGCGCGGCAGGCAGGCGAGAAACTGCTTGACGCGAGCATCGAACCCAACTTCTACTTCACGTCGTATCTCAAACGCGCCATACATACCCTCGAACTCGCCGCCACCGCCATGGACCGCTGCTGGATGCCGGTGATCAAGGACTGGCATCTCAACGAGCGCCATTACGGCGCTCTGCAAGGCCTCAACAAAGCCGATACAGCAAAAAAATACGGCGACGAACAGGTGCACATATGGCGTAGGAGCTATGATGTGGCCCCTCCGGCTCTTGACATAGAGGATCCACGCTATCCCGGCAACGATCCACGCTACGAAGGACTCGCTTTCGAGGAACTTCCGCTTACCGAATCGCTTGCCGACACTATCAAACGCGTGAGACCATGCTGGGCGGAACTGATCGAGCCGAAGCTCAATCTGTACGACACGGTACTTGTGGCCGCCCATGGCAACAGCCTCCGCGCTTTGGCCAAGATGCTTCTTCACCTCGATGACAAGGAGATCGTGGGCGTAGAGATCCCGACGGGGCAGCCATGGATATTCGAACTCGACGACAAACTGTCGGTAATAAAAGAGTACTATCTGTGACTTACTCATATGAATAAGTAACTGTTCTAAATTTTTGTGACTTACTTAAAGCGTATCTTTGCAGTCAATATTACAACTTCTAAAACGAATAATTATGATTAAGGCAATGCTACTTGCAGGCTGTGGCGGATTTGTCGGAACCTGCGGACGATATCTTGTCGGAAAATGGTGTGCCGGAATGTGGCACGGATCGTTCCCTATGGGCACTTTCCTGGTCAACATCATCGGATGTTTCATAATAGGCCTCTTCTTCGGGCTTCTGGAAAAAGCCCATGTAATGACTCCGGGCGAAAACGTACTTCTGATCACCGGTTTCTGCGGTGGCTTCCCCACTTTCTCGTCGTTTGCCGACGACCTGTGGGTACTCGGCTCCAAAGGCGACTGGGGTACGTTCGCCATATATCTTGCTCTCAG
>JAHZGZ010000264.1:0-209 GCA_019420545.1 Bacteroidales bacterium
GGCAACACATATTTGTTAGGCTCAACGATTGACATATAAGCCCGAAACTTTATAAATGCCACGTATGTTACATATATTATATATGTATACCATCCACACCAATATATGAAGCATGATCACACCACGTCGGATAGCCGCATTTCCATGTAGGGTATATCGCTTTTATCGCGATGGATTCCGCAGCATGACCGTAGGACGGTATCTGTGGA
>JAHZGZ010000264.1:219-4368 GCA_019420545.1 Bacteroidales bacterium
TACTTATACTGGTGAAACTGTTCATACTGTTTTTTGTATTCAAACTGTTTTTCTTCCCCGATGTGCTGAAGCGTGACTATAGTAATGACACTGAGCGCGCACAGGCTGTACGTACCCATCTTATCGGCTCTTCCTGATTAGGCTACGCATCCCGTTTAAGCGAATATTCTCTTCTCTCGTATTCTCTATCCTCCTTACCATGGGAAATATTTCTCTCTTCCCATAATATTCTCTGAATCAATCTAACTCATCTCTATTCAATACACATGGACGACTTAATTACCGTAGTTGACTGGTCGCGGTGGCAGTTTGCCCTTACGGCCATGTACCATTGGCTGTTCGTGCCGCTCACGATCGGACTGGCGCTGATTGTGGCTATCATGGAGAGCATCTATGTAAAGACCCGCTCTGACAAGTGGCTCGCAATGACCAAATTCTGGATGCTCCTGTTTGGTATCAACTTTGCCATAGGCGTGGCCACAGGCATCATTCTCGAGTTTGAATTCGGCACCAACTGGTCGAACTACAGCTGGTTTGTAGGCGATATCTTCGGCGCTCCGCTGGCTATCGAAGGGATCGTGGCTTTCTTTATGGAATCGACGTTTATCGCCGTGATGTTCTTCGGCTGGAAGAAGTTCAGCCCCGGCTTCCATCTTGCCGCCACATGGCTTACAGCTGCCGGTACATGCCTGTCGGCGCTATGGATCCTCGTGGCCAATGCCTGGATGCAGCAGCCGGTGGGCATGGAGTTTGACCCGGCACAGATGCGAAACGTAATGTCGAACTTCGGCGAAGTAGTGTTCTCCGACACCGCTGTGGCCAAGTTTACCCATACCGTGGCAAGCGCATGGACTCTGGCGGGTGTGTTTGTGATCGGTGTAAGTTCATGGTGGATTCTGCGCAAGCGCAATGTACAGATGGCACTCGACTCCATCAAGGTGGCAGCCTGGGTGGGTGGCGCAGGCATTCTCGTTACCCTCGCTACCGGCGACATGTCGGCTGTAAATGTTGCCCGGCATCAGCCTATGAAACTGGCTGCCATGGAGGGCCTGTACCGCGGTTCATGCGGTCAGGAGATCGTGGCCGTCGGTATTCTTAACCCCGACAAGAAAGCCGGCGACGACACTACCGATCCATATCTGTTTGACATCAGCATACCTTACGGCCTGTCGTTCCTCGCAACCCACAATCCTCACAGCTTCGTACCGGGCATCAACGATCTTATCGACGGAATAGAGCTTACCGAGTCGGGCGATACGGTGCGTACCGTAAGCTATGCCGAGCGTATCGAGCGCGGCCGTCAGGCACATGAGGCCCTGCGTGCATACGATGCAGCAATTGTGGCCCGCGACAACGATGCCCGCGATGCAGCTCTGGCCGATCTGAAAGTAAATTATCCCTACTTCGGCTACGGATATCTTGACTCGCCCGAAGAGGCTGTGCCCCCTGTGGCCATGACGTTCTATTCGTTCCATATCATGGCGATAGCCGGAGGCTATCTGATGTTGTTCTTTATATTCGTGTTCGTAGGCTGCTATTGGCGTCCGAAATGGCTGCAACATAAGTGGGCATGCATAGTGGGTATGCTTTCGATTGTTGTGGTGTGGATCTGCTCGCAGGCGGGATGGGTTACCGCCGAGGTAGGCCGTCAGCCGTGGGTGATCCAGGATATCATGCCCACGCGTGCCGCTATCAGCGATATAGCCGCTTCGTCGGTAATCACTACGTTCTTTATGTTTGCCGTGGTGTTCACCGTGCTGCTTGTTGCGGAAATGAGTATCATGGCTACCCAGATCAACAAATACTCGAAGGAGGATATTAACGAAATCGCTAAATCTTGACAATCATGGAAGCAGATCATATGACATTTTTACTTCAGGAGTACTGGTGGTTTCTGATTTCGGTGCTCGGCGCTCTTCTGGTGTTCCTGCTTTTTGTGCAGGGCGGACAGTCGATGCTGATGTGTACCCGCAGTGAGGAGGATCGCAATCTTATGGTCAATTCCATAGGCACCAAGTGGGAACTCACGTTTACTACTCTGGTGGTGTTTGGCGGCGCATTCTTCGCTTCGTTTCCGCTGTTCTACAGTACAAGTTTCGGCGGCGCCTACTGGCTCTGGGTGCTCATATTGTTTACGTTCATAGCCCAGGCGGTGAGCTATCAGTACCGCCGCAAGAAAGGGAACGTCTACGGCACCCGTTTCTTCGACATTCTGCTTGTAATAAGCGGTACGGTAGGATGTTTCCTGCTCGGTGTGGCCGTGTCGATGTTCTTTTTCGGCGCCGATTTCAAGGTTTCGATGGGTAATATCCTCGATCCGGGTGCTCCGGTAATCTCGCAGTGGGGTGCCGGACATGGCTGGGAGGCGATATTCTGCTGGCGTAACTGGATTCTCGGCTTTGCCGTGCTTTTCCTGGCACGCACGCAGTGTGCGCTCTACTACATGAATAATATCAGCGCAGGCGACTGCTTCTTTGACCGTTGCCGCCGCCGCGTGCTGGTCAACGGCGTGATTTTCGTTGTGTTCTTCCTTGCATTTGTAGCTCTGCTCCTTACTCATACCGGCCTTCAGACTACCGGTCTGCATAGCTTCGAGCCGGTGCCCTTCAAATATTTCCACAATTATGTGGAGATGTGGTGGTGCCTGGTGCTCTTCCTGCTCGGCGTGGTGATGGTGCTGTATGCCGTAGGTAAATCGGTGTTTGCAAAGCATTATACCCAAGGTATATGGTGGTCGGGAATAGGTACCGTACTCGTGGTGCTGACACTCTTCTGGGTTGCAGGCTACAACAACACTCCGTATTATCCCTCTTTGTCTGATCCGGCATCGTCGCTTACCATTGCCAACAGCTCCTCGACGCAGTTCACCCTCAAGGTAATGAGTGTTGTCAGTATTCTTGTCCCCTTTGTAGTGGCCTACATAGCCTACGTCTGGTACAAGATGAATGCCCGTCCCCTCACTCCCGCCGAGATGGACTCCGACTCCCACAGCTATTGATCCGCAGTAGCCTGAACGATAAATCTAAAGGTGTGCATGCATGGGTTTTAATGTACCTGAGTGCACACCTTTGTTATGTCAGGAATTGACATGAATTATAGCCACAAATAGGTAAAATCACCAACTTGTGGCTATAATTCGGTATTTAAGAAGTTTTATTCTTGGAATTATTAAACACATCCTTGGTGTTGTGGACGTGCGTAAATTGGAATCAGAGGGCTTTGAGGATGGCGTCGGCCCAGTAGCGGGCGAGCAGGGCGGCGCCCTCTTTGTTGGGGTGGAGGTAGAAGGTTCCGGCGTTGCCGTTTTCGGGATCGAATAGTTCGGGATGGTTCTCGAAAGCGTCGTAGGCGAGGGTGTCGCCGAGGAACACGTGGCCGGGATTGACTTCGGCGTAATATTCAACGAGTTTCGGGATAAGCGGGCGGTAGGTGTTTAGGCGGTCGAGTCCGGCCTTGAGATACATGGCCTTGTTGTAGGTGTTCGGACTGTACCATATGGGACTTTGCACTACCACGCGGCAGTCGGGGAAAAGGCGCAGCAGTTCGCTGATTATAACCTGCATGTTGGTATAGTATTGCTGAGGAAGCACAGGAGCACCCATCGGACGCGATTCGGCGCTGTCGTTGGTGCCGAGCGCGATGGAGAATATCAGCTGTCCGCCATTGGCGCTGAGTTCACGGGCCGCCTCTACGACGCGCGGGAACTGGGTATCAGTCGCTGGAAGATAGTTGACTGTGGTCATGCCGCTCACTCCGCAGTTGCGGAAACTGAGATTGATGTCGGAGCGCTGTTCGCTGATGTATTTTGACGCCTTTACCGGAGGTGCGTCGTTGGCTTTGTCTTCAAGGCGGGCACCATAGGTGATACTGTTGCCTACGTAAACGATGTTGACATCCTTGGCAAGGAGCGATGCCGCGCTCAGCACGGCAGTTGCGAGAAAGAGAATTAGTCGGTTCATTGTTAGAATGATTGATTGGTTTGAATATATCGACAAAGGTACACAATTAGTTAGAAAAAATGAAAAATGCCGCTGCCGGGCACACATGGCACCGGCAGCGGCGGCAAAGAAAAAAAGTATAAAACCCGATTAGCGGATAAGAGCGCGGCCGCCCCACACGAGGAGCACGCCGAGTATTACACTGAGAGCA
>JAHZGZ010000265.1:0-838 GCA_019420545.1 Bacteroidales bacterium
TCGTCTCAACCTATACGACCCTGTCGGCAACATTTATTATTAAACAAGCTCTTATCATCAATTGCCGTGTGCCTGCGATGACTCTCATGCGGTATAATATAAGTGAGCCCTTGGCACGATGTTCGTCGTCCATAGGGCTCACTCATCTGTATATATGTTGTTTTATCGATAGTATCAGATTTGGAGACGATGTCGGTGTGGTCTCCGAGGTTTATACCAGTAACCGAATCTGTAGGTACTAACCAATCTTATGTTTACCATCCGCTGTCGGCCAAAACATGTACGAGGTAGCCACGGCAGAGTTTGTCTTGCTGCTCGTCAATGTAGGAGAATATCGCGACTTTGCTGATTTCGTCGTTTTTAACGAGAGTCACCGTAACAGGCTGTTCGGCGGCTTTCTCGTCGTAGTTGTCGGTGAAAGTTACGGTGCCCTGTACAGGTGTGTTGAGCGCGGTGCCTTCGGGATAGGTGACAAACAGTTCGTAGCGTCCCGAACGGCGGATCCATCCGAAAGTCTCTATACCGTCCTTGACTGATGTATCGAAGTATTCTCTGTAAGAGCTGAAGCGATACGGCTTATCTCCGTTGAAATCGGCCATGCTTTCTTCGGTCTGTGCACAAAGGGTTGCTATGTCCTGCGGCGTGAATGCGTCGAGAGTGTACTTGACAGTAACCATGATGTCAGCGGTAAGACCTGAGATGTCGGAGACGGTGACTTTGGCCGTAAAATCCTGTCGCTTCGATGTGGCGGTAATAGATATCACGCCCTCTTCATCGACAGATGCTTTCACTGCATCATTATCGGATACTGCACTGTAACCGTCGTTGCCCTGCAGGA
>JAHZGZ010000265.1:848-10059 GCA_019420545.1 Bacteroidales bacterium
TGAAGTCGGTGGTCTCTACGGTGAGCACATCGGTAGTGTAGACCGATACCGGAAGTTTCTTCAACGAACCTCCTTTGTCGGATATGATGATTTCTGTGGATCCGTTGCGGAAGCCCTCTACCATTAAAACGCCGTTCTCATCGGTCACGTCGGCTATGTCAGGGTTGAGCGAGAATGCGGCATATTCGCCGGCACCGTCGCTGACGGGGATCGCCATACGGCTGTCGGCACCTATCTTTACGCGCATCGACTCGGTGTTGACCGACAGTGCCGGATATTCCGGTTCTTCGAGGATTATGATTTCATCCTTGTCGTCGCTGCATGCGGTGACGGCGCTTAACGCCATCACTCCGCAAAGCAGCAGGGGTAGTAGTTTATATTTGGTTTTCATCGTTGTTCCTGTGGTTAATGATGATTATTTCCAGTCCTTGTCGTATATTACGCCACTGTAGTTGCATGTGCTGCCGTAGAAAGAGGAGGCGCATCGGCCAAGAGCTGTAAGGTTACCTTTGAATGTGTCGCGGTGTGGGTCGAGGGCGAATACCATATGTAGTTTATGGCCGTTATTGACTAATTCATTAAGATCGGATGTCGATGCATAGCGTCCTTGTGCGAATTCCTGGGAATATATTGCCCAATCGGCTTTGGATACACCTTCGAAATATTCCTGTCGCATTCCTCTGCCGTAATCCTCGAATACCATATCAAGATATTCTCCCGGAAGCACCTTAGTACCGTCAATCATCAGATCTTCCTTATCGAATCTATTGAGATTGCCGAGGCGATAAAGCGTCATGAGTTTGTCGGGCATGGCTTTCTTGGTGTAATAGCATAGACGCGCGCCGGCTAAGTTTGACTCTTTGCAGAAAATATCCGGATAATCATCCTGAAGATTGTATTTGGTATATTCGGAATATTCATCATCGAACATCACGCCGTCGAGCCCGTAGCGGTCGCAGGTCTCGCGTAATGCCTGTGCAAACTGCTTGGCGCCCTGCTCGGTGAGGTTGGCGAGTCCGGAACCGTCATGATCTCCGAGAATACTGAGCACAACCTTGATACCTTTGCGCTGGAGGGGACGTATGTATTTGTCGGCGTTGGCGAGCTGGGGAGTCAGATTCTCGTTAAGATGGACGTAGATCTTCTGGGTGTCGCGGTTGAAGCGGATATTGCCGGAGAAGAGTACCACCACGTCAAAGAATGGTATGCCGGTGTCGCCGAGCGTGAACGAAAGGTGGTTGAGCGGATTGGTGTCGTTCGACTCGATGATGCTGACCATGCGCACGCCCGGAAGGCCGTCGGGACCGAGCTTGGTGGCGTCGGGCGCTGCGGTACGGTCTTTGACGAAAATCAGACGGGTGTTGTCGAGGTTTCCGAGTACATAGTCGCCGGCGCTGATCACGGATGCGCGGAGAGGAATCACATAGGAAGTCTCATGGTCCATCTCGCCGTTTGACACGATGGTCACGGCTATCTCCGACGAGCGGCTTGTGCCTGCGGGTATGGTCACCACACCGTTGTTGTCGCCGATGGTGACAAGCTCCTCGGGATAGATCTTGTAGTCGCTGCCGTTGGCGGCATTGTACTCTTCGAGGGCTGTGGGATCGTAGGTGAACTTAACCTGACAGTCGGCGCTTACATTGCCCGGTGTGAACAGGCGCAGGGAGGTCGAGCCGTTACTGCGGAACTCCACGTTGGAGAATTCACGCTTGCCATCCTTGTCGGCGACATAGATTACCTCCTTGTTCTCGGAAGGCACTTCATAGTTGCCGGTGTCGGGAGCGCTCACCGTAATCTCCTCGGAGCATCCGGTGGCAGCTATCGCGGCAAAGGCCACGGCGGCGGGGCAGAGGAGTGTGCTGAATATATTGCTCAATTTCATTTTCTGATGGTATTGTTTTTGTGATTAATTCTTGGCGGGGAGTTCCACGCTGTCCCACTTTATGTCGGCGTTGGCCACCATGTCGTAGCCGTTGGCATAGTCCTTGACGATGCGTCCGGCACCTTCATTAAACTTCCAGTAGGCCACGAGTCCTTCCGACTGCGGGCTGACCGAATAGAAGTGGTTCTTGGCAAGCATCTCCTCGCGGGTAAGTATGCGGTTCCATACACGCACCTCCGAGAAATCGCCGTCAAACCAGCGCTTGGCCGAGTAGGAGTAGCCGATGTAGAAATCGTTCGTATTCCAATTGACTGTCTTATACTTGGTGGTATGCGTCTCGCCCTTCTTTTCGCCATTGAAATAGACTTCTACCGTACCTGCGGTTCCGTCGAAAATAAAAGTCAGGAATGTCCACTTGTTTGTGTCGAGCTGCCATTCGGAGTCGGTGATGTTGCCGTTTGAGGTGGCGAGCTGAAGCTGGTTGTTGGGGTTGCCGTCACCGGTACGGAGCAGGAACTCGCCTTCTTCGCCCAGTAGTGTGGATATGCCGGCTTCCATGCCGTCGCGCTCGAAGCTGCGCGGATACACGAGCATCTCCACCGTGAGCTGTTCGATACCCTTCAGCCCGGGACAGTTGCCCGGTCCGGAGAGCTGCGTATAGTTGCGGGCCATGTCGGCGACGACGTTGATGAGGGCTGCTCCCTTGATGACGAAATAGGAGGTGCGGTTGCTCTCAAGCACCGGAATCTCGCTGGAAGCGATGGTGACGGGAAGCACGTAGACCTTTTCCACGTCGAGATCGGCGAAGTTGAGGAACTTGACCTCTACGGGCGACGATACCACCGCACCGTGCACGATGACCGCCTCGGGATTCTCGATCGCATAGTTTTCGGCGGGGAGAGCCTCGGCGCTCTCGCCATAGAGCGAGTTGTAGTGCGGCACAAGCTCCGGCGCGGCACGGTAGATTACCGTAAGGTCGTGGTCGAGAGGCTGAGCCACCGATGCCGTCAGTGTCTTTATCTGGTCGGGGGTGTCTGCCTTGATAAACATGGTGTTGACCTTTTCCGAAGGCGATGCGGAGTCAAACACCTTGTTGTCGTAATTCTCCATATCCTCCTGGCAGGCAGTGAGCGCGCCTGCGGCGAGAAGGAGAGTCGCGATATATGCTATATTTTTCATGTCGGAAATAGCGAGGTTATTTTACGTTGGGGTTGACTGAATGAATCAGGGTGCGGGTACGCGGGAACACGAAAGCGGGGTTGAAGTAGTCGCGCTCAACATTGTAGATACCCACGCCGCCTACCTCGGCATACGGCGCCCAGGCGGCAAGAGCGGTGAGCGAGGGTGTGCCGTCGTTGAGGATGCCGGTCTTGGTGTCATCCTTGTCGAGCGATGTCGTGGCGGCTATCATGCCGAGACGGTCGAGGGGAACACCTTCGGCACGTGCGTCGGAGAGCACGGTGTTGAATGCGTAGGACTCGGTGACATCGAGCGACGCGGAGAGGAATATCATGTTGCACTCTTCGAGCAGCGTCTTGTCGGCAAGGTTCTGCGGATTGCCTACGAAGTCGATGCGCTTAGCCTCGTGGCGGCGGTGCCAGTCGGCAAGCACTCCTGTAAACAGGCGCTCGTTGGCCTCGTAGTCGGCGAGTTCGGCAGGCTTCATTCCGCCCTTGGATTTGCCGGTGTAGGCTATGCAGAGGCCGTCGTAATGCTTCGCATAGGAGAGAGCCGTCTGCATCGAGTCGACGAGGAAGTCGCGGAATGCGGTGGTGACAGGCTCTTCGGCCGGAGCAGACTCGACCATGAGGTTGTAAGCGTTTTTTATCGCGTCGAAATCCACTGTGTAGAGAAATTTAGTGGCTTTTTTCCGGCGTGTCTCCGCCATGTCGGCATATACGAAGTCGGCCACACTTTCCGGATTGAGGATTACAACGGCATCGATACTGTCGGGGAGCACGGTTACATGTGTCGACCGGTTGTCGGGAGTAGCGTTGTTGCGGAACCAGGCATATACCTGTTTGTGACTGCGTTCTTTGTAGGCGCGCAGATTTTCAAGGTATCTGGCATAGAGTTCGGGGGATGTATCCTCGACGGCCGGATATTTTATGTCGACACTTTCGGTATCTGTCCAGTCGTCGCATGACGTAAAGGCGACAGCCGAAAGTATGACGGGAATTCCGTACTTAAATAGTTTGTTCATGTGGTATGATTTCTGAAATGATTAGAAAATTTATTATTATCACTTGTCTTTGCAGTCCCACCATATACGTGTGGCCATGTTGTCGGGTCCGTTGAGATAGTTTGCCACTGCATAGTTGATATTGGAGGCATTGTTGGTATATTCCTGTTCGGGGTATTTCATGCGGGCCGGGGTCTGGTCGTCGGCGAGTATGCCTCCGCTGCCGTTGTATGCTACGGGCATGAGTCTGGGATATCCCGTGCGGCGCAAGTCGGCCCATGCCTCATTGCCTATCATCCAGTTGGCGATCCACTTCTGGGTTATGATGCGTTCCTGCTTCTCCTCTTTTGTGGCATTGTCGTCCCATTTTATGGTGATAGTCGACAGCGAGCCGTTCCAGGGATTCATACCTGAAGGGTCCACGTAGGCCTCGGGGCGTGAGGAGTTGTCGGCGAGATATTCCTCGGCACCGGATGCTCCGTATTGTTCGAAGGAGAGGCGTATGCCGTCGTTGTAGAACTGTTCGGCTGTTCCGCCGAGGTCAAAACCGAATATGGCAATGCCCTCGGCCCGGAGGAACGCGGTCTCTGCGGCGTTGAACCATTTGATGGGGTCGTTGGCTGAAATTTTCACGCCGGAGAAGTTGAATCCCCATTCGGTATTGTAGGTGGGGTTGCGGATGCCGCGACGCTGGCCGATAAACGGAACGGGCTTGTTGTCGGTGTCTTTCCAGAGCGACTCGGAGAAGTATGCACTGCGGCGCGGATCCTTGTAGCCGTTCATATAGCAGATTATATCGGCTGCCGCATGAGTATCGCCGCCGGTGGTACTGCCATTGGAATTGTAGTTTACAGCAGTGTATAGCGGACTTTCGGAGGTGGAAAAATAGTTCCAGGCTGCATTGTCGGCATTTGTTTCTATAACGCCGCCGTTGACTGGATTTACAGCATCTTCGGCCATGGCACGCGCTTTGTCAGGTGCCGCATAGGCGATGCGAATGGCCAGACGCAGTTTGAGCGAGTTGGCAAAGCGTATCCATTTGTTCACGTCGCCACCGTATACGAAATCGGCCGTAGGGGAGAGTGCGTATCCGCGGTTGTCGTTGAGCACTTTTACCGCATCGCTGAGATCTTTGAAGAAGAGGTCGTAGATTTTTTCAACGGGATCGTAGTAGGTGTTGAGGTTGCCTCCGTTCTCGATAGCGCTGTAAGGTATCGGTCCGTAGGTGTCGGTGACGCGGTGCATGGCTGCTACCTTCACTATTGTGGCGATCGCCTCGGGAACGGGGGTGGCGTTGACTTCGCAGAAGTTCTTGATCATGGTGAGGTTGGAGTAGAGAGTAGGTGGCACGTCGATCATGAATACTTTTGTCCAGTCGTCGGTGGGGTCGTAAGTCTGTATCGAATTGTTCCAGGCCTGTTTGGCCGGAGAGAAGTATCCTCCCAAAGGTCCACCGAGCAGACAGTCGGTAAACTGAGCTTTGTTGACATCGGCCGATACTACCGAACCTGCGATATTGTTGAGCGCCGATCCGAGGGCATAATCGTCGGGAGTCAGATCATCGGGAGTATAAGGCTCTGAGTTGATATCCTCATAAGCACCGGTACATGCTGACATGGCGAGGAGCGCTGTGGCCATGAGGGATTTATAGAGTAATATTTTCATCTGAGGCATTCTTTAGAAAGTGAAATTGACATTGAAACCGAGTGAGCGCTGCGAGGGCATGATAAAGTTGTCGATGCCTTGGTAGAAATTGTCGGTCGATGCAACCGATTCGGGATCGAACGGAGCCTTATTGTAGATCATCAGCAGATTGCGCCCTACAAGAGATAATTTTATGTCGCATATGCCGGCGATCCATCTGCGAGGTATGGCATAAGTCACCGATGCTTCCTGAAGGCGTACGTTGGTTGCGGAGTAGGTATTGTACTGCGGTACGTTGAGAATTGTTTCGTACCAGTTTTCCGGTGATACGCGGTCGCCTCCGTTAAGGGATATGAATCCGCAGTCACGTATGTCGGCCGACGCTTCCGATACCCCGTACCGGTCGAGAATCGCCTGCGTGCGTGAGTATACGATGCCGCCGAAACGGGCTGTAATCATGGCGCTTGCCGAGAGGTTTTTCCATCGGAAAGTGTTGCTCCATGCCATATTGCCCTTAGGAAGCACGCTGCCGAGCTTGATGTAACGGTTCTTGTCGTTGATAGCGTTTGTCTGTACGCGGTTGTTCTCGTCGACGTATATGGCTCCGTCGGAGTCGCGCAACAGACCTATCGTTGAGTAGAGGTCGCCCATGCTTCCACCCTGACGCAGGATGAAATGGGCGTTGCCGTAGCCTCCCATGTCAAGCATGTCGGCTGAGAATATTTCACCTGTTTCAGGATTGATGGCGTTGTCGGCCAGTTCGGTGATTTTGTTGCGGTTCATCGAGTAGGTCAGACCTGTACTCCAGGAGAAATCACCCCAGGTGTGGCTGTAGTTGAGCGCGAGTTCCACACCCTGGTTGCGTACCGATCCGGTCTGGATATAGATTTTTGAATATTTATTGACAGGAAGGTTGGGGTTGAATGTCTGGTTCCTGGTTTCGGCATAGTAATATGTGGCGTCAAACGAGAAATCGTTGAGAAAACGGAAGTTCATGCCTGCTTCCCATGAATCGGTGCGCTCGGGTTTAAGGTTATACATGGGATATTGTGTTAAGATACTCCATGATCCCGTTCCTTCGTCCCATTGGAAGCGTGGATTGGCAAGATAGCGGTTGAATGGTGTGCCTACCGATGCCCATGAGCCGCGTACCTTCCAGAATGACAGAATTTCGCGGTTCAGACCCGGAAGCAGCTCGGTCATCAGTACCGACACGCCTACCGAGGGGTAGAAGAACGAGGAGTTCTGTGAATTTGGCCCTGCAAGCTGGGAGGGCCAGTCGTTGCGTCCCGTAAGGGTGAGATAATATGTCGACCGGTACCCTATGTCGGCTGATGCGTAAAGCGACTGTGTCTGCTCGCGCCATCCTGTCTGGAGGGGTTTGAGATGACTTCTCGAGAGGTTGTGGGTGGCGAAAAAGTTGGTGAGCCCTACTGGTTCGCCTTTGAAGGTGTCGGATCCGTCGGCAATAGGTCCCTGAATGCCTGAGGCATCGTAGCGCATGTCGGATATAGAACCTCCGAAGTTGGCCTGTACCGACCAGTCGTTGCCGAAGTTCTTGTTGAAACTTACAAGAAAGTCGGCGAAAACCTGCTTGTCCTTATATCTGTTTTCACCGTAATACCCGCGTTCCGACATGTCGGTTAGCTGGTTGTTGGTCGACGCGTAGTACTTGGTGGTAAGATCGGCGTTTGAGTTGTCGATGCGCACGCGTCCGGAGATGGTAAGGAACTCAAACATCCGGTAAGAAAGGTTTGCGCCAAGCATGTAACGGTCCTTTGATGTTTCACGCAGGTTGCGGTAATTTACCCAATATGGATTCTGCATGGTGAATGCATCGCTCAACGGCCAGTACTGGGTGCTTATTTTTCGTGCGGGATCATAGCGCTCATACATGCGGATGTCTTTCCAGTCATTTCCACGGGGGAAGAGGTAGGCGCCTACGATAGGGTTGGCATATTCTCCCTGGTTGACCATGTTGCGGTCGGTCTGATGTATGAAACTTGCGTTGAGATCAAGTGTCATGCGGTCGTTCAGAAAAGACGTTGTGTTGCGTATTGTGAAATTGTACCTGTTGTATCCGTTATTCGGTACGATGCCTTTTGAGTTGAGTGCCGCCGCCGAGGCATAGGTCTGGTTCTTATCGTTACCGGTTGAGAATGTGACTGATTGAGTACTTACAAAGCCGGTTTTAAGGTAATCGTCGGCGATATCGTATCCATAGGAATTGGCCGATGTCAGCGGCGCTCCCCAGCTGTAGGATGAGCCGGGTATGAATGCTCCGCCGAGTCCGGTACCGTAGCGGTTCTGAAATTTGGGCAACACGAATGCGCGGGTGAAATCCATCGTACTGTTTACGGTGACTTTGGTTTTGCCTTTCTCGCCTTTCTTTGTAGTGATGACGATTGCTCCGTTGGCAGCCTCGCTGCCGTAGAGTGCCGCGGCGGCGGCTCCCGTCAGTACCGACATTGATTCGATGTCGTCAGGATTGATATCTGCGATAGGTTCGGAAGTGCCCTGTGAACCGAATTCGGTATCGCCTGTCGACGACGAGCTGCGCATCGGCATGCCGTCGATTACATACAGGGCATTTGATGACTGCATAATCGACTTGGTACCGCGCATTACCACTTTCGATATGCCTCCTACGCCTGATGATGATGCATTGATATTGACCCCGGCGACTTTACCGGCAAGAGAATTTACGAAATTGGCATCCTTGTTCTCGGTAAGAAGATCGCCGTTGATTTTCTGTACGTTATAGCTGAGCGACTTTTGCTCGCGTTTTATACCGAGAGCTGTTACCACAACTTCGTCGAGAGCTGTGGCGTTTTCCTGCATTTCGATGTTGATGTCGGTAGCGTTGCCTACTTTCACTTCTTTTGGGGCGCATCCGAGGTATGAGAAGGTTATTACCGATCCTTTAGGCGCTTTTATCGAATATTCTCCGTCAAGACCGGTGGAGACACCGGTATGTGTGCCTTTTACGAGTACACTTACTCCTATCATGGGTTCTCCATCCGCATCCAGCACATGGCCTGTGATGGTCTGCATCTCGCCGGTAGCGGTGACCGTATCTTTTCCGGAAGATAAAGGTATTATTTTGATGTACTTGCCTGCGATTTCATAAGTGTATCCGGTGTCTTTCAGGATGGTGCTCAGTGTGACCGAGAGATCAGCGTTGTCAAGGTCAAGACTTACGGGAGCTTTGTTGACGAGCTGGGACTGATTGAAACCGATCGAGAATCCCGATTGTTTCTGTACTTCTTTCAGAGCGTCAACAACACCGATATTGTTTCCGGTGATGCTGATGCGGGCGTCTGGATTCTGTGCCGATGCGGGAGAGGCCAGAATCATCATCGCCAGCATCGGAGCGATCACTGCACTGTGGAGCCTGTGGGGCATTTCAGTTAGATGTCGTAACATTTGATGGGTGGGTAAAAGTTGATTTTTAAGGTATTGTTTTTTTATTTGGTAGCTGGATGCCACTTTCTCCAACGGAT
>JAHZGZ010000266.1 GCA_019420545.1 Bacteroidales bacterium
ACGGCCTGCAGATACATCAGGCTGTCGGGCGTGCCTCGATGTGGTGGTCGACGGCGACCTTGAGGGTGTGCGCTACCGCCTCGGCACGCCCGACAGCCTGATGTATCTGCAGGCCGTGGTCGACCGCTTCCGCCTCCTCCCCTCGAACTACGATCTCAAGAAGCAGCGTATCGGCATAAGCCGTGCCGAGCTTGACGGAGGCGACGTGCTCCTGCTTTTCAACGGCACCGACACCACATCCACACCCACCGACACAGCCGCTCCATCGCCTCTGACCATCGAGGCCGACCGCCTGCTGCTGCGCGACATACGCTACCACATGGCCATGCTCCCGACCATCGACAGCCTCGACGTCACGGTACCCGAGGCCGAACTCACACAAGGGCATCTCGACATGCTCTCGCGCACGATCCACGCCACGTCGCTGCGTATCGACTCGGTGAGCGCCCTCTATCTCACCCCCTCGGCCGAGTATCTGAAATCGCATCCCGCCGACTCGCTCGCTGCGGCCACCGACACTGCTGCTACACCCGACTCGCTAATGTGGACAATAACCGGCGACTCCCTGCGCCTTACCGGACGCGAAGCCACCTATGCCATGCGCGGGGCAGAGCCGCAGCCGGGCCTCGACATGAACTATCTTCAGGCAAGCGGTATCGACATACGCGTCGACTCATTCTACAACCGCGGCACCTCTATAACCGTGCCTCTGCGCCGCCTGAGCGCCACCGAGCGCTGCGGCCTCAAGCTCGACGCCTCGGGCACATTCGCCATGGACAGCGCCGCCATGCGCGCCACCGCATTCAATATCTCCACCATATTCTCCACCATCGCCTTCGACGCAATGATGGGGATGGGCGACATGGCTTCCGACCCCGCGCTGCCGCTGAGCCTGCGAGCAAAGGCCGAGATAGGCACCCCCGACATAGCCATGGCGATGCCCGCCATGGAACCGGTGCTGAAAGCCCTGCCGCAGTCGCGCGACATCACGCTCGACGCCGATATCAGCGGTACTGTCGGCAATCTTACCATCGGCCGTATAGCCGCCGCGATGCGCGACTATTTCAATATCGAGGCCTCCGGGCGTCTGGCCGGAGTGATGGATCCCGACAATATGTCGGGGCATGTCGATATCGACGGCTCACTCCCCAATGTGCAGTTCGCTAAGGCGATAGCTCTTACTCCCGCCACAGCCAAAGACATAAATATCCCTCCGCTGACCCTCGACGGATCGGTCGACATGAAGCGCGGAGTGATCAGCGGCGACCTTGCCGCCACGGTTGATGCCACGGGCGACATGCTGCTCAAAGCCATGTGGAACGGCCGCGCCACCGACTACGATGTCGACCTGCGCCTCGACCGCTTCCCGGTAGCCTCCATCATGCCCGCGCTCGGGGTGGGGGATGTCACCGCCACAGTCACGGCCACGGGCCACGGCCTTGACTTCACATCGCCGCGCACAACCCTCAAGGCTGAGGCCGACGTAACCTCGGTGGTGTTCAACAAAAAGGAATACACCGACATGAAGATGTGGGCCTCGCTCGACAACGGTACCGTCGGCGGAGGGCTGCTCTCGCTCAACCACGACGCCGCCTTCGACCTGACATTCAGCGGCACCGTATCGCCCACGGCCTACGACGTGACTTTCGACGGCGACGTGCACAATATCGACCTCATGGCTCTGGGGATGACCCCCGACAAGTGCCGCGGAGCGTTTGCCATCGACGGCACCGCACGCATAGTGCCCGACAGCGCCGTATACGATGCCCGCGTGGGGATAAACGGCTTCGAATGGTCGATGCCCGACATGGATCTCTACACCCCGGCCATCGACCTCACCCTCCTGGCCGACGACTCGACCACATCGCTGTCGGTGCGCAACATGGACCTGCGCGCCGACCTCGACGCCCGCTGCGGTCTCGACACCCTCATCGCCCGCTTCTCCGAGGCAGCCACCATTGCATCGGGCATGATGACCACGCACCGCATAGCCGTTGACACCCTGCAGCGCGCACTTCCTCCCTTCATGCTCGACATCAGCTCGGCAGGGGGCGAGAATCTGCTGACAAGCGTGCTCTCCTCGTCAGACACGCGCATACGCGCCCTGAACCTTGGCGTCGTAAACGACTCGATAATCACCGTCAGCGCCTCGGCCTCGGGCATAGCCGCCGGCAGTACCCGTATCGACTCGGTGGCGTTCAGCGCCATGCAGCACGGGCCGTTCCTGATATACCGCGCCACGATGAACAACCGTCCCGGCACCTTCGACGACTTCGCCCATGTCGATCTCACCGGTTATCTCGGCTACAACGGTCTGTCGGCTTTCTTCGACCAGAAGAACATACGCGGCGAGACCGGATTCAAGATCGGTGCCACCGTAAGCCAGACCGACACCACCATGACCCTGCGCCTCACGCCGCTCAACCCCGTCATCAGCTACAAGGACTGGACGCTCAACGCCGACAATTTCATCTCGTTCAACTTCCCGCAGAAGCATCTCGACGCCAATCTGCGCCTCTCGGGTCAGGGCGGAAGCCATCTCGACATATACACGCGCCACGACTCGCTCTCGGCCGACCATACGCAGGAGAAGGTGATACTCAACGCATCCGGAATAGAGCTGGCCGACTGGCTGTCGCTCTCGCCCTTCGCGCCCCCGGTAAAGGGTGTGGCCGGAGCCGATATAGCCATCGACTGGGATGCCGCCACACGCTCGCTTACGGGCAACGGCAACGTGTCGCTCGACTCGCTTACCTACGGCGGGGAGCATGTAGGCTCGTTCCTGCTCGACGTGGGTGTCACCACCAGCACCTCGGGCGTGATCCATGCCTCCACATCGCTCATGATCGACAGCGTGAAGGTGATCACCGCCGTGGGTGCGCTCAACGACAGCACGCGCCTCAACCCCTTCGACCTCGACTTCTCGATGATACATCTGCCGCTGCGCATCGTCAATCCGTTCCTACCCCCGGGCGTAGCCTCGCTCGAAGGGATGCTCAACGGCAACATGAGCGTGACGGGCACGCTGGCCGCCCCCGTGTTCGACGGCTACCTCGATTTCGACTCCACCGCTGTGATGGTCGACATGATCGGCACGAAGTTCACATTCTCGGAGGAGAAAATACCTGTCGACAGCAACGTGGTGCGCTTCAACCGCTACAGCATCAGGGGTAAGAACGACAACCCGCTCTACGTCGACGGAACGGTCGACATGCGCTCGCTCACATCCCCCGCCATAGACCTTACCCTCACCGCGCGCAACATGCAGGCCATAGGCTCGCAGCGCTCAAAGGGGAGCGACGTCTACGGCAAGGCGTTTGTCGACGTCGACGCAACCGTGCGCGGCAATCTCGACTTCATGCGCGTCAACACCACTCTGACTCTCCTCCCGGGAAGCAACGTCACCTACGTGATGGGCCTTGCGGGCAACGACATATCGGCGCTCGGTCCTACCGACGACGATATGGTGCGCTTCGTGCAGTTCAGCGACACGGCGGCCGTGGCCAATGCCGATACGATAGCCAACACCGGCATGAGCATGATGCTCGAGGCCAGGGTGGTGATCGACGACGGCACCACCATCGGGGTCGACATATCGCCCGACGGCTCCAACCGCGCCCAGATACAGGGCTCGGGATCGCTCAACTTCACCATGAATCCCTTCAGCGACATGCGTCTCTCGGGTCGCTATACGATAGAGAAAGGATTCGTGCGCTACACGCCACCGCTGATGACCGAGAAGCTGTTCGACTTCCGCAGCGGCAGTTACGTGGCCTTCAACGGCGACATGATGAACCCCATACTCAACATCCATGCCGACGACGTGGTGAAGGCCAACGTGACCGAGGAGGGGCAGAACTCGCGCCTGGTCAACTTCATCGTGGGCCTCGCCGTGACGGGCACGCTGCAGGACATGGACGTGGCGTTCGACCTCTCGACCGACGATGACATCACCATATCCAACGAGCTGCAGTCGATGAGCCAGAGCCAGCGCGCCAACCAGGCGATGAACATGCTGCTCTACAACGTATACACGGGTCCCGGTACCAAGGCCAATTCAAACCTTGCCGGCAACCCGCTGTTCTCCTTCCTGACGGCACGACTCAACACATGGGCCGCCAACACGATCCACGGTGTGGACATATCGTTCGGCATCGACCAGTACGACCGCACCTACGACGGCGCCACATCCACCACCACAAGCTACAGCTACAAGGTGAGCAAGACCCTCTTCAACGACCGCGTGAAGATAGTGGTGGGCGGAAACTACTCTACCGACGCCAACACCGACGAGAACTTCTCGCAGAACCTGATCAACGACATATCGTTCGAATACATGCTCAACCGTACCGGCACCATGTATCTGCGCCTCTTCCGCCATGTGGGATATGAGGATATTCTTGAAGGGGAGGTGACGCAGACCGGCGTAGGCTTCGTCTACAAGCGTAAGCTCCGTTCGCTGCGCGATCTCTTCCCGTTCCGCCGCCGCAAGCCGGCGCCCGAGCCGCAAACAGTTCCTGTAACCGCCATAACTCCATCGTCAAATGACTCAGAAACCGAACAGAAATAACCCGCTGCGTCTGCGTCTGCCGTGGCTGGCCGTAATGGCGCTCCTGGCCGTAATGGCGGCAGGGCTGTCGTCATGCTCGACCACACGCCGCCTCCCCAAGGGGGAGACACTCTACACCGGTGTGAAAAAGGTGGAGATCACAGCTCCCGACGGTGCCAAAGTGCCCGACGGTGTGGCCGACAAGGTGAAGACTGCCGTCGACGTCAAGCCCAACGAGTTCAAGGTAATGGGCTTTGCCGTGCCGATCCCCGTGGGGCTGTGGGTCTACAACAACTGGAATCCCGACAGCAGGGGGCTGAAAGGGTGGATGTACCGCAAGCTCGTGCAGGAACCGGTGACGGTGAGCGACGTGCGCCCCAACCTTCGCACCACCATGATCGAGTCGGTGCTCGACAACTCGGGCTACTTCCGCGGCAAGGCGTCCTACGAGCTTATCCCCTCGAAGCGCAACAGCCGCAAGGCCAAGATACTGTATTCTGTGGAGACAGGGCCGGCCTATCTGCTCGACACCATAGAACTGCTCCCCGATTCGACGCTCCTCTGCCATAAGATCGACTCGCTGGCCGCACGGAGCACATATATGGTGCCCGGACAGCGCTATTCCACCGACTCCCTTTCGGCCGAGCGCATACGTATAGCCAACGCCCTGCGCAACACGGGCTACTACTTTTTCCGCCCGGAGTATATCGAGTATCTTGCCGACAGCACCATCACTCCGCAGCGCATAGCCCTGCGCCTTACTATCGCGCGCAACGTGCCGAAGTTCGCCCTGATGCGTTTCCGCACGGGCGACGTCACTGTCTACGTCAACCGCAACGAGGGCGGGGGAACACCCGACACGATACCCACTTCGCGCGGCACGATAATACAGATGATGCCCTCCAAGCTGCGGCGCGCCCTCATACCCGAGTGCGTGACGTTCCGCAAAGGCCGCACATTCTCCGTGCGCGACATGAACCGAACGCAGACCTATCTGTCGCGCCTGGGCATATTCAACAGTATCAACATCGAGGCGTTTCCTGACACTACCGCCGCCGAACCGACCCTCGACGTGGCCATCGACTGTACGTTCGACGCCCCGCTGGAGGCGAGCATCGAGGCCAACGTCTCCTCCAAGTCCAACAGCTATCTCGGGCCGGGCGCCACATTTTCGGTGACCAACCGCAACCTGTGGGGCGGAGGCGAGCAGCTGCGCGTGGGCCTTACAGGAAGCTACGAGTGGCAGACAGGCCACGACCGCAGCTCGATATTCAACAGCTACGAGATAGGCCTGAACACCTCCCTGGCCATACCGCGCCTGCTGATGCCGCATTTCGTGCCCCTCTCGCGCAAGGAGATCAACTGGACGCGCTTCCAGCTCAACGCCGACCTGCTCAACCGTCCGCACTACTTCAACATGGCGCAACTTACCGCCTCGATGACCTACGACTGGCAGACGCGCAAATACTTCTCATACTCGTTTACACCGCTGAAGCTCACTTATGTGAAGCTGATACATACCACCTCGGTGTTCGACTCGATAATGGCGCGCAACCGTGCCGTGGCGCTGAGCTTCCGCGATCAGTTTATCCCGCAGATGATGTGGAGCATGAACTACGAGCACATAATGGACCGCGACAACGTGATCAACGTGAGCACCACCCTCCAGGAGGCCGGTAACATATCGTGGCTTCTGTGGCGCGCAGCGGGAATAAAGGGTGAGAAGAAGCTGTTCGGGATGCCCTTCTCGCAATTCGTCAAGGGCACGGCTCAGGTAGTCTACAGCCGGCGTCTCGGCACCGGCGACAGCTGGCTCGTGTCGCGCTTCCTCGTGGGTGCCGCCCATGCCTATGCCAACGGCAAGGAGGTGCCTTACAGCGAGCAGTTCTATGTGGGTGGCGCCAACTCTATCCGCGCGTTCACCGTGCGCAGCCTCGGCCCCGGCTCGTACCATCCCGAGGAGGGATCGGTCAACTCCAACTTCGACCAGACGGGTACGTTCAAGCTTGAGTTCAACGTGGAGTACCGTTTCCCGATATACGGGCCGCTCCATGGCGCCCTCTTCATCGACACGGGCAACGTGTGGCTGCTCAAGGCCGATCCGCAGCGCCCGGGCGGCAAGCTCGAAGCCTCCACCTTCCTCAAGGAGGTGGCCGTAGGCACCGGCTTCGGTCTGCGCTTCGACATAGGCATGATGGTCATCCGCGGTGACCTCGGCATCGGCATCCACGCTCCCTACTACACGGGATATGGCGGCTACTACAACATGAAGAGCTTCGGCAACAGCCTCGCTTTCCACCTCGCCATCGGCTACCCGTTCTGATTATCACCCCTTCTGATTATTACTTGGCTTTAATCCGGCGCCCTAAAGCGCCGCCCTCCCGGGCAGAGCTGATGTCCCTAAAGACTCTAACGACCTTAAAGACATTAAGGACTTTAGGGCCCTTAAAGTCTCTAAAGCCGTTGAGGATACTGCGGACAATCCGGACAAGCGCGGACACTGTCCGCTTTGTCCTACACATTTTGTGGACAGGACAGACGGGCACATACAATAAAGCACAGAACCTTGGCGGGATCTGTGCTTATATGGACTTAAATCTTTTTATATGTGGGTTGGAGGCAATCCCTGGCTTCAGTCGATGAGGCTCTGGAACGGGGTGGGGAAGTCGTCGCCCATCACGTGGCGGTATTCTTTGCAGAAATTGTTGTAGAGCGCCTTGGCGAGGCCTGTCATGTGGCGGCGGTGGAGCAGGCGGCACTGTACGCGGAGCGCTTCTTCCGACAGGGTGTCGTGACGCAGGATTGTCTCGGCAATACGGTAGGTGGTGTCGGAATCGTCGGGACTGGCCGTCTGCACGGCAAGCAGCTTGTTGAGACACACAAGGCACTGGTGGGAGTAATCCCCCTTGTACTGGT
>JAHZGZ010000267.1 GCA_019420545.1 Bacteroidales bacterium
GGGGCTCATGGCGGCAATGGTGTCGGCGGCCTGCTGAAGGCGCGTGCGCAACACCTCGTGGGAGTCGCGGCCATAGGCGTACCAGGCAAACTGCGGTGCGGTGGGATGCTGGCGTTGCGAGGGGTAGTAGCTGAAGGCGGCCACGATGATGCTGCGCGCTCCTTCGAGGAGGTTGCGCGGGTCGCGGCGCACGTCGGGGTAGCGGTCGAGGTAATCCATTCCGGCATTGCATCCTCCGGCGATCCAGCGGTTGCGTCGCTCCCACGCCTCGTCGTCGACAGGCACAGCGGCGGCGACACCCCACGCTATGGCACCGGCGGAGCGCATGATACCGTCGAGCTGCGGAAAGGTGTCGGGTAGCATGGCGAGGCCGGGGATTACATGGGTATCGGGGCGAACTCGAAGCCCTGGTCGCGAAGCCACTCTATGGCACGCGGAAGGGCGTAGCGGAGATTGGCTTCGGCTTTGAGGGAGTCGTGGAACACGATGATGGAGCCGTTGCGGGCATACCGCCGCACATTCTTGAGCACTTTCTCTCCGTTGAGCTTGCGGGAGTAGTCGCGGGTGACCACATCGTACATGACGATGTTGAAATGCTCCTTGATAGTCTTTGCCTGCCCCCATCGCATGATGCCGTGGGGCGGACGGTAGAGCGGGCTGTCGATGAGGTTGTCGGCCTCCTTTATATTGCGCAGATAATTGCGCGAGGTCTCCTTGAAGCCCTGGAGGTGGTTCATCGTATGGTTGCCCCAGCTATGTCCGCGCCGCTTTATCTCTTCGAGCAGTTCGGGATGGCGGCGCACGTTGTCGCCCACGAGGAAGAATGTCGCCTTGATGCCGTAGTGGTCAAGCAGATCGAGAATCCATGGGGTCACTTCGGGGATCGGTCCGTCGTCGAAAGTCAGATACACCGTGCGCCTCTTCTTGCGCTTTATACGCCATATTGCCTCGGGGAAGAGGATACGGTAGAGCAGCGGCGGCTGCTCGATAAAGCGCGAGGGCTTGAAGCGGAAATACTTGCTGGCTTTCATTGCAGACGGACGCGGTTATCCCTGATTGTGATTGCGGTAGAACCGGTTGAAGTCGACACCCTGTGCGGCGAGATCCTTTATGGTCTGCTCGGGATCGGCACCGAGCGACACATACAGCTGGACGAGCTGCATGAAGTAGGTGTCGAATATATAGCGGTCGACGCGCGTGAGCGACTGGAACTTCTGCGGCGACAGGCTCTGGATATACAGCATGTACTGCTTGTAAAGGTCGACCTCACGCTTGGCGATGGCGAGTCCCTTGTTGACAAGCTCTTCATTGCCGGTGACTGCGCCAAGACGTCCGAAGAGATCGGCCGTCTGGTAGCCGATCTGTATGCCGTAGGGGGCGGTATATTCGGGCATCTTCTCGACCATAAGGTTCATTACCTCGGCGGCACGTGCATAGCGCTGTTGGATGTATGCTTCAGTCTCGAGACGCTTTTCCGGAGTTATCTCGGCGGAATCCTTGGAGTATTGGATCTGGGCATTCATTCCCTCGTTGAAGAGAGCAGTAGCGAGATCAAGCATTGCGCTACGGGTGGTGGTGACCATGCGGCGCACTGTTTCGTCGAGATAGATGTCGTCGGCGCTCTTTGCGTTGTCGAGGCCGCCCCAACGGAATTTGTTGACAACGTTGTCGTAGGCCTTGTCGGTGTTGACGCCGATCTGTCCGTGGCCTTCGGCGTCCTTGATTCCTCCCACTTCATATGCCATGCCTGTCGAGCGCATGAAGGGATTGAGGCCCATGTAATATTCGTCGGGCACGGTCATGGCGAAGTAGAACGGGCGTTTCCATCCGTCCTTGGCGTTGGTGGCAAGCATGTCGATGGCGATCATCGAGCTAAGCCGCAGGCCGCTCTCGGAGTTGTCGCGCTGGTCAAGATCGATCGCCGGCGAGAGGGCCGCGCGCTCTGTGGAGTCGATACGCCCGGCAGCCACCATGTCGTCGGCGTTGACGGGTATGTACATGTTGGGATGGCGGAACTCATAAAGGCCGTAAGTATGGTTTTTCGCATCCTCACGGTACGCCTCTTTGAGGGCGGCAAGAGCGTTGACACGCGTTGTGTCGGGATCGATGAAGTAGGTGAACTGGCGCTTGTCGTGGGCGTAGACCTCGGGTGTGGCCATCATAGGTATGGCGGGGGCATCGTACGAGGGGTGGCGGAGCTGGTCGACATACCAGTCGGTAGTGAGGTAGGAGAGGTTGACCACGCGCACGTCGGTACGGTAGCCTTCCACCTCCTGAGCATACCAGAGCGGGAAGGTGTCGTTGTCGCCGTTGGTGAATATGATTGCATTCGGTTCGAGCGAACTGAGGTAGTTCATGCCGAAATCGCGAGCGGCATAGCGGTCGGAGCGGTCGTGGTCGTCCCATGTCTGCGACACCATCTGGAGCGGCACGAACAGGGCGAAGAATGTTGCCACTCCGGCTCCGATCCAGTTGAGGCGCGTCTGCTTGGTCTGCGGAGCCTTGGCGTCGGCAAGTCCGGCAATGAGGCGCCAGATTCCGGCTACTCCCATACCTACCCATATGGCGAAGGCATAGAACGATCCGGCGAACGCATAGTCGCGCTCACGGGGCTGGTTGGGTACCTGGTTGAGGTAGATGACGATGGCGATGCCCGTCATGAAGAAGAGGAAGAATATCACCCAGAATTGCTCGATACCGCGCTTTGAGGTAAACGCCTGCCAGAGCAGCCCGATGATACCGAGCAGGAGCGGAAGCATGTAGAACACGTTGTGGCCCTTGTTGCCGCTGCCGAGATCCTCAGGCAGGAGCGACTGGTCGCCAAGGCGCGCATTGTCAATAAAGGGTATGCCCGAAATCCAGTTTCCGTGTGTCACCTCGCCGTTACCCTGTATGTCGTTCTGACGACCGGCAAAGTTCCACATGAAGTAGCGCCAGTACATGTGGTTGAGCTGGTAGTTGAGGAAGTAGCTGAGATTTTCGGCGAATGTGGGCTTGACGCGCATCGGTTTCTCTCCAAAGGGATTGCCCTGGGCATCGACATAGCTGGTGGCGGCTACGGGAGTGCCTGTCATGCCCGTCCACTCGCGGTAGGCGTCGGCGTATTTGCTGTCGTACATGCGCGGGAAAAGCATGTTGAGCTCGGGAGTCATTTCGTAATCGGTCTTTGTACCGGTCACTTCATAGCGGTCGGGGTGGTCGGGCGATGTCTTTACCGTCTTGCCCCATAGCTTCTTACCCTCTTTTTTCAGCGCTTTTGGCACGCCGTCGGCACCTACTTCATAGACGATGCCGGAGTTGAACGTCTGGCCATAGATCAGGGGACGCTCGCCGTACTGCTCGCGGTTGAGGTAGGAGGAGAGAGCAAACACGTTGTCGGGCGAGTTCTGGTTCATCGGGGTATAGGCGCTGGAGCGGATGAGCAGCAGGGCGTAGGAGCTGTAGCCGATGAATATCACGAGGATGCTGAGCACCACTACGTTGAATATGCGTACCGGAATTTTCTTCAGGTATATGCACAGATACCAAAGCAGGGCGCAGAATATCACGAGCGATATCATCCAGCTGTCGCCGATAAACGGAATACCGGAAAAGAATACGGTGAGGAAGAACGATGCGCGGATGCGTGCGGGGCTTTTCTGGGCATAGAGTTCGGCTACGGCCCATATCATTACGGCAAATGTAATGATAGTGTAGAGCAGAGCGCCGGAATTGTAGCCCATCCCGAGGGTGTTGACGCAGAATAGCTCGCAATACTGTGCCATTTCGATGAATCCAGGCACGAGTCCGTAGAGGATCAGCGCCACAATCACGAACGACACAAGCAGGGCGGCGATGGATCCGCGGCCGTCGGGGTTCTTGAATTTCTTGTAGTAGAATACGAGCACAATCGCCGGAATGCAGAGGAGGTTGAGCAGGTGGACGGCGATGGAGATACCTATCACATAGGCGATAAGCACGAGATAACGGTCGCTGTGGGGCTCGTCGGCACGGTTTTCCCATTTCAGGATAAGCCAGAATACCAGAGCGGTGCAGAACGATGAGAAGGCATATACCTCGCCCTCGACGGCAGAGAACCAGAATGTGTCGCTCCAGGTGTATACCAGTGAGCCGCATATTGCGGACCCGAAGATAACGAGCATCTGAAGCGGAGTGACTGTCGTGGCGTCGTCCTTTACGATCAGGCGCTTTACCAGATGGGTTATCGTCCAGAACAGGAGCAGTATGGTGGCGGCGCTGAGGAGGCCCGACATCGTGTTGACGGCGAGGGCCACCTTGGAGGGGTCGCTTACGAAATTGACGAAGAAGCGCGCCGTAAGCATGAAGATCGGGTTGCCCGGCGGGTGCCCGATTTCAAGTTTATAACCTTGAGAGATGAATTCCGGGCAGTCCCAGAAACTTGCCGTGGGCTCAAGTGTGCACAGATATGTGACGGCAGCGATGGCGAAAACCACCCAGCCCAGGATGTCGTTGAGTATGCGATATTGTTTCATTCTTGCAAGAAATGGCGACACTGTGGCGCCGTGAAAACTTGGCAAAGTTAACGAATAATCCGCGAAGTCGACATGCGCGGGGCTGATTTTCTGATTTTTTCACACAGATTAGCCCGCGGCGATACAATAAAAGCGGTGGCGGGGAGGTTAATACACAAGGAACGCCTTGCGAGCGTCGTCCCTCCCTACAATATCATTATCGCATGAAAAGAATACAAGCATCCATATTACTCCTTGTGGCTCTCGCCGTAACGCTCCCGCAGTGTGCATGGGCCCAGAAGAATCAGTTTAACCCCGTTGAGACGGGTGTGGTATCGCTCGGGATAGCTCCCGATGCCCGTGCTGCGGGTATGGGCGATCTCGGCGCGGCTACCGATCCCGACGCATACAGCCAGTTCTGGAACCCGTCGAAATATGCGTTTGCCTACAGCAATGCGGCTGTGTCGCTCAGCTATACCCCCTGGTTGCGCAAGATCGTCAACGATATCTTCCTGGCCGACGTTTCCGGCTACTGGAAATTCGGCGGCGGCGACAATCAGGCCGTAAGTGCCTCGCTGCGCTACTTCTCGCTTGGCGAGGTGTCGACCTACAACGGTCCCGAAGGTGGTACGGGACAGACATTCAATCCGTATGAGATGGCATTCGACATAGGCTATTCGCGCAAGCTTTCGGAAAGCTACTCGATGGGTATCGTGTTCCGATATATATACTCGGCCTTGGGCTACAACAGCGACGGCGGCTCCGATGCAGGCGATCCGGTAAGCGGGGCCTCGGCGTTCTCGGCCGACATATCGGGTTATCTGACCAAGTATCCCATCATAGGGCAGAGCGAGTGTCAGTGGTCGCTGGGCTGGAACATCAGCAACATCGGCTCGAAACTCAATTTCGATAACGGAACCTCGCCGGCATTCCTGCCTACGAATCTGCGTATCGGTACCAACTTCGCATTTCCTCTGGCCGACTACCATACGCTGTCGATCGGCCTCGACCTTAACAAGCTGCTCGTACCCACAAAGCCGCGCCGCGTCGACTATGAGGATGGTATCGAAGGTGACGAGGCATGGCAGCGTGCTACCATCGACTGGGAAAACACGTCGTCGATATCGGGTATTTTCAAGTCGTTCAGCGATGCTCCCGGCGGATTCAAGGAGGAGTTGCAGGAGATTACCTGGAGCCTTGGCGCAGAGTATAACTATAACCAGCAGTTCTTCCTGCGTGCGGGGTACTATTATGAGAACGAGTATAAGGGGGGCCGCAAATATTACGGTCTCGGTGCCGGATTCGCGCTCAACGTGCTGCGTCTCGACGCAAGCTACATGAGCGCAGCCTCACAGAACTCACCCCTCGACCAGACACTGCGTTTCTCGCTTACTTT
>JAHZGZ010000268.1 GCA_019420545.1 Bacteroidales bacterium
CTCCATGCATGCCCGGGAGCAGCTGTGTCGTTTTTAAGGTGTATCGTTATATGATTACTTTCCCGAAGGTTACTTGCCCTCAGGGGTTGCCCAGCGGATTATGTTGCCAAAAAGCTTGCGGGCAGGTTCGGCGGCAGGTCCCGGCGATGACAGCGGCTCGGTAAGGCGGAGTGTGGAATAGAGCACACGGCCCTTGCCGCATGGAGCCTCACCCATTGCCGTGCCGAGGTGGAATGGCCACGAGCGGTAGGCACCGGCAATGAAATTCTCGTCGGCGATCTTGAAGCCGAGGCGCTGGTTGCCATTCTTCACCAGTTCCTGATAGGGCCAGTTCATTGCTGTATTGACGGGGAGGCCGTGGAGCACGGGATGGTCGGTCACGAAGTGCACGCCGCCCACCCAGTCGGTGCCGACAGTGAAATTTTCGGTGTAGCCGATGTTGGCCGTGGGGTTGAGGAATTCCATCCACGATTCGGGCGACTTGAGCAGCAGCAGGGTTGTTCCGTCGCTGACGGCACGGTCGACGATCGACTCGGGAGCGATGGCCGAGGTGCCGGGCATGGTCCACATGAGCTGTACCATGCCGTCGGGAGTTGTCTGGCGGTACTGTACCATTATGTTGACCTTCTCACCCTGCTCGAAGTAGAACGGTGAGGTGAATGTAACATCCTTCTTGTTGCCCCAGTCGTCGGCGATGCGTTGGCCGTTTACCTCCATGCGCACGCCGCGGTCGCTGTGCACACCCAGGAGGTAGTTGCCCGAGACGGGTGCCACGAGCGTACCTTCCCATATGGCGGAGAATTCCTGGTTGGCGGGGATCAGCGGGTCGGGCTGGGCGCCACCCACGAAGCGGCGGTCGAGACAGTTGTCGGTGGCGGTGCCTGCGGGGGCCGATATGTCATTGTCCCTGAACCATGTGACCTTGAACGCCGGGGTGTCGGTATTGTCGAAATATTTAACGGGTATGGGAGAAGCCTCGTCGAGGGCCGGACGGGTCACAATAAGCCAGTCAAGCTTGCCCATCGACGGATCGTAGGCGTGGAGTTCCTTGCCGGTCACGCTCTTGTAGTACTGTGCCACGGGATCGTCGGGCTCGCCGTAGATGGCGCCCCGGCCCGGCAGGTCGGTGTAGTCGGGCACGATACCGAGCACCTGCTCGTAGCCCGATGCCACGGTTTTGCCCGAAGCGTCGGTGAGAGTGGCTGAGATGGTGTAGAGGCCGTCGCCACCGTCGATATCGAGGGGAACGGCTTCGGCAAGGAGCTGCCCGAAGCGGTCGCCGCCCTCTACGGTGACATCACGGGTATAGAGGCGCTTCTTGCCGCCGTCGGGGGCAAGAAGCTCCACCAAAAGCTTGTAACCGCCCTTGAGATCGGCCTCGTTGACAACGTGGAAGTCGACATCGACGCTTCCCGGGAGGCGCACAAACTGAGTGCGTGGCGACACAGCCACATATAGCGGCGCGGTGAAGCGGGCGAAGGTGTTGAGATTGCCCTTGCAGTTGCGGTAGTTGTCGACAACGCCCGAATGGTTATCGTAAGGCATTGATTCCCAACCGTTGATCACGTAGGCGTCGCCAAGATTACCCATGCGCATGCCCTGTATGCGGCGCCCCTGGTGGTAGAGCTGTATGTCGCCGAGAGCGCGGGTGAGCGAGTCGAGGTTGCCGAAATTGGCGGCAAGGCCTTTCCTGTCGAAATAGCTGTGCCATGCGGCAGCCTGATCGCGCCAGAAAGCGCCGTCCCAGCCGTCGACGCCGGTAGAATCGAGCGCACGCTCTATCAGCGCGATACGCGGAGGTGTGGATATGGCTCCCTCCTCGCCGCGCATGTACACTTCGGTATGGTTGTCACAGTACATGATCTGGTCGCGAAGGTGGCGGTAGTAAGCGTCGTTCCAGGTGGCGGGGCCTCCGGCACGGTGGTTGTCGAACCACCCGCGGAAATATGGAACGGGGTCGAACGGACGCATATGGTATTTCGAATCTTCCTCGTTTTGCTCGTTGGAAGCCCACCCCGAAGTGAGTGTCATCACACGCGAGGGATCGATTGCATGGGCCTTCACCAGATCAGCGCGGCGCTTGGCCATGAGGGCCGTATCGGCAGCACGCACGCCGCCAAGCTCATTGATAAGGTTGTAGATAACCAGCGAGGGGTGCGAGCGGTCGCGCTTCACCATGCGCTGAAGCTTCGTGTTGACAATCGTGCGGATGAAGGGGTCATGGTCGGCCGAGTGGAATGCGCCCGGTTCCTCGTAGTAGAGTATACCCATCGAGTCGGCCTGCTCAAGCACTACCGGAGAGCCTATCGAGCGATGGAAGTTGAGCATGTTGAGGCCCATCGACTGCGCGGTAGAGATCTGCTTGCGTGCCATTTCGGGAGTTGCATGCAGGCCGGTAGCGGGCCAGTAGCCCCAGCTGATTGCCGAGCGGAGCATCACACGGCGACCGTTGAGACGGAGCACGGCCTCGTCGCCGATACCTTCGGGGGCAAACCAACGGAAGCCGAAGGTGCGGCTGTCGTTGTCGGTGAGGCGTTTGCCGTCGGCCACGGTGACGTCGCAGCGATAGAGGAACGGATCGGAGAGATCCCATAGGCGTGCGTCGGGCACGTCGATATCAAGCGTCACGGTATTGTCGCCCGGCTGCAGCTTCACTTTCTTCGAGCCTTTGGCAACAGGCACAGCAACGGTAGCATCCTTGGGCGACACGGTATAGGCCACAGTGCGCTCAACAGCCTTGGAGGAGGTGTTGCGCACATTGACAATGGCCTTGGCCGTCGTGGCCACCGGCTGGTTCTGCATGTACACATCCTCAATATATACGGGATCGACAACATCGAGGCGCACGCGGCCGATAAGTCCGCTGAACGAGCGGCCCGGGGGTATGATATAGTCGCCCCAGCGCATCTGGGTGAAGTCCTGCCAGTGGAAGTTGCCGCCGGGATTGGTTACGCGCACGGCGAGTGTCTGCGGCTTGCCGGGGGTAACCGCATCGGTTATGTCGACATCGAAAGGCGACTCGCCGACAATGTCGTAGCCTACAAGCTTGCCGTCGAGATATACCTCGGCGCGCATTCTTACCGATTCGAAGTGGAGCAACGCACGCCGCCCTTTCATCGACTCGGGCACGGTGACAGTCGTGTACCACCAGCTTACGCCCTTGAAGTCGTCGGGCGAGGGACGCTTTGAGGTGGTCATGTATTCCTCAACGGTGCCGGGGACGCTTACCTTTATGGATTTGGCGGGAGAAAGGGCTTCCCAGCCGCCTGTGGGCGGGTTGACGGGGAGCTGACTGAGGTCGGTTATTTCGTCGGGGAGATACAGGCGGTCGTTCTCCCACATAGCCGCAGTGTCGCGCATCATGTGCCACTGAGGGCCGTTGAGCGAGATCGTATGCCGAGGATTCGCAATCTGTGCCGACACAATCTTCTTGGCGGCCATGCCGTCGGAAGCCAACAGCATGGCGACGGCTGCCAGTGCAATGGTCTTTAAGGTTCTCATAATAATTGTTTCGTTAACTGTATTTCCTACAAAATTAATGAATTTTCATCATCATTGCAATGCTTGGCGGCAAATGGAAACAAAAAGGATGCAACAAGTGTTTAAAATACATAAAATTACTTACAACTCTACCCATATTATCGCTCATACATAGATCGTCTAACTTTTTGATGCAATTTAGATTATGAAGATCGGTTTCTTTGTCCCATGCTATATCGACGCCATATATCCGCAAGCCGCCATCTCGACCTACGGGCTGCTGCAGAAGCTGGGACGCGACTTAGAGTTTATCGAACGCGGAGCATGCTGCGGCCTGCCGGAACTCGACATGGGATATATAAAGCACTCCTGCACTCTCGAAAGCGGGGTAGCGCCGATGGTCGCCGACAAGGGCTACGACTATGTGGTGGTGCCGTCGGGTATATGCACCGATCAGTTCAGGGAGCACTTCAACGAAGTGGAACAGACGCCGGAGGTAAAACACTTCCGCGCCACCGTCTACGACCCGGTGGAATTCCTGCACGACGTGCTGAAAATCACCGAACTGCCGGGACACCCGAGTTTCCCCCACCGTGTGGCGCTGCACAACGGATGCCACTCGCTCCGCTCGCTCAGGGAGGCGCGGCCAACCGAGCTGATGATCAAGCCGTTCGACAAATGCGCCGACCTGCTGCGGCTTGTCGACGGGCTGGAGGTGGGCTATGCCACACGCCGCGACGAATGCTGCGGATTCGGAGGCACATTCGCCATCTGGGACACATCGTGCTCGGGCCAGCAGGGGCGCGACAAGGTGAGCGACTACGACCGCAACGGATTCCGGTACGTGACCTCGCAGGACATGTCGTGCATGATACATCAGCAGACGATAGCGCGGAAAATCGGACTCGATCTTAAAATGTTCTATATCACAGAAATTCTTAACGGAGACGCAAAGCCATGAAACAGGTAAACCAGGTAAAACTCGGCGCCGAGTTTATAAACAGACGCGCCCATCGCGAGATGCACGACAACTGCCTGTGGGCGGCGCGCATGAGAAGGGACAAAGTGGCCTCGACGATCCCCGAATGGGAGGAGATGCGCGAACTGGCCTCACAGATCAAGAAGCACACACTGTCGCATCTCGACGAATATCTCGAGCAGTTCGCCGCCAACGCCGAGGCCAACGGCATACACGTGCACTGGGCGCGCAACGCCGAGGAACACAACAGGATAATCCTCGACATATTCCGCAGCCACAACGTAAAGACCGTCACCAAAGGCAAATCCATGACGATGGACGAGTGCAACATGCGCGAGTATCTGGAGCGGCACGGCATAGAAATCTACGAAGCCGACCTCGGCGAGCGCATACAGCAGCTCGACCGGCAACGGCCCTCGCATGCCCGCCATCCACAAACTGCGCAGCGACGTGGCTGAACTGTTTGCGCGCACACTCGGCTCCGACCCCGATATCGACGATCCACACTATCTCAACAGCGTGATGCGCGCCGACATGCGCAAAAAGTATGAAAAAGTAGATGCAGGCATGTCGGGCGTGAACTTCGGCATAGCCGAAACCGGTGGAATCGTGGTGTGCAGCAACGAGGGCAACGCCGACATCAGCGCCGCCGTGCCCCCGCTCTATGTGGCCACCATGGGACTCGAGAAACTCATTCCCCGGCAGAGCGACCTGCCGCTCTTCATACGCCTGCTCTCGCGCAGCGCGCTCGGCCTCGACATCACGCAGTATACCTCCCACTACCACGGGCCGCGCAAGGGCCAGGAGATGCATGTCGTTATCCTTGACAACGGGCGCAGCGAGCGTCTTACCTCGCCAGACTACTGGGAAGTGCTGAAATGCGTACGCTGCGGAGCGTGCATGAACACCTGCCCGGTATTCCGCCGCACGTCGGGCATAAGCTACGACGCCATCTATATGGGCCCGATCGGAATTGTGCTCGAACCGAGCTATGATCTCTACAAATACGCGCGCCTCCCCTATTCGTGCACCCATTGCGGATCGTGCGGCGACATATGTCCCGTCAAGGTGCCTATCCCCAAGCTGGTGTTCTACTGGAGGGCGGAGGTAGTGAGCCACGGCTACGGACAGTTTACCCACAACGCCGAGATGGCCCTGGCGGAACCCATACTTAAAAGCAGCACCAATCTGGCTATCGCGGAGAAGATGGGGCTCTGGGCGCTTCGCCACGTGCCGGGTGCGATCATGGAGTCGGCACTGAACCCCTGGGCAAAGGACCATACCAATCCCGAGCCGCCGAAAGAGACATTCCGCCAGTATTACAAGCGCAACATCAAGCCGCGCAAGGATGATTCTTCAGACAACAGCACAAAAGAATAACCGGCAATGAACCAACAGGATATAAAAAACGAAATACTCGACCGCATCCGTGTCGGCCGACCAGAGGAAACCCCGCTTCCCGAAGTGCCGATGTACCGGTGGAAAGGCACTCCGCTTGACGGCTTCATCAGCCATCTGCTGTCGTTCGACGGCAGGGCCGTAAAGTTCAGGACACGCCGCGAGGCCATTGAATGGCTGAAAAAGCAGCCGGAAATGGACGCCGCAAAGCATACCATCTATTCGTCGGCAAAGGGGGTCGAAGGCAATTTCGGCGAAGATCAGCTTGCCGACCTCCACAACGCCCACCGGATCGAGACGTGTGTCACCGACAGCGCGATGGGCGTAGGCGAAATGGGTTCGGTATGGGTGACCGATAAATCTCTGGGCCATGCCGCATGCGCCCTGCTCTCCCGGCAACTCTTCATATTCCTCGACAGCAACACCATCGTGGGCGGCCTGCACGAAGCATATGCGTGGCTGCACCTTGCCGACCACCAGTACGGGTCGTTCTTCACCGGCCCGTCGGCCACCGCCGACATCGAGGCGGTGCACATAACCGGCGCGCAGGGTCCTCTCGCTCTTACCGTGATGATCTACAACTGCCCCGACGCTCCCGCCGTTCCGGAGCTTATGGTCAATCCCAATGCCGACACCTCCCCCTGGCAGGAGTAAATATGAGTGACAATGCGCTTGGAAAGCGCATCTCCTACAGGGCACAAAGTGTAACGCGACACGCTGCATCCATATATATCGGAGTCGGATGGGCAGGATACAATGCGCCCCGGCGATGAGATCTACTCAACGCCGGGGCGCGAAATACAATAAATATGTATTGATTTTCCCTTTAATTCATATCTATTGTATCAGTTTTGTGGAACGGGGCTTGTATCAGAGTACGATCACCTTGCGGGTGGTGCCGTCGGTGTAGCGGATGATGTTGATCCCCTTGACGGGAGCTTCCAGGCGTACACCCTGAAGATTGTATACAGCCTCGATCTCGGCACCGTTCACACCTTCAGCTTCAACGTTGTCGATACCTGATGTTGATGCCATACGTCCCGTCATGGATATGCCAAGAATACAAACATTGGCCCAGCTGTCGTTTTTGATACGAATTGATTTAACTGTTTTTGACATATCGGCTGTGAGGGTTGTTTCTGTCAGCAGATTGTTGCAATTCTCAATAGAATTAAACCATCTGCTTCCGATGCCGATACCATATACTGCCGCGTAATCCGTATCTACCGGATACGAATAGTTTTTGGTTGGTATACCCTGTGAGCGTAAATTATGGTTGCTGATACCGAGGAGCGGTTGCTATCACTGCATACAAGCAGATGAATTTGCTCCGCATTAAAGGATTCTTCAAATTCAATAGTTGCTTCCCCGTTTTGAATTTTCAGACAGTTGCTTTTAGCATAATCACCTAACACATACTCGATGCCTGATTTCGTTTTTACAATACGGTCATCTCCGGCTATTGCACCTTGTTCTCTTACATTCTTAGTATAGAATACATCGCCTGCGTCATTGATGTCGGCAGATGTAGACGCTTCCAAATCAGCTGTCTCTGCAATGACGTCGTAGTTGAAACCCGCTGTGACGGTCAATGGCAGTGTTCGGAGAATAGCTTCTTCTATCTGCTCATATGCCTCAATCTCGGCCAATGATGCATAGAAGAACACATTAAGATTACATGCTATAGCGATATATCTTGCCTTGCAGAATTCGGGGAAAATATACTGGAGTTCTGATACACCCTCAATCTCTTCGAAAGTAGCTACATCGGTCCAGTCGGTCCCGTTGTCGCTGACCTTGAAGCAGACGTCATTGTTTACATATCCTTCCGCATCATTATTGTTGACACCATAGTTATTGTCGGGGATATGGATCTTCAGTTTGGAAAGATTCAATGCCTTTCCGGCATCAACCACAGCCCAGACGTCGTATTTAAATGTAGAGGGAGTCTCGATGTCAGACAATGCCTCAGTTTTAGTGTCGCCGTCGGTGAGGGCGTTAGT
>JAHZGZ010000269.1 GCA_019420545.1 Bacteroidales bacterium
ATTGCCGAATATATCGGCCTCCAGGGCTGTATTCATGGCGATTACACCAAGACGGCGTATTACCTCGGGATTATTGGAGATCTCGCTCGGACGCAGTAGTATCTTGCTGCGGAAGAATTCTATATTGTCGTATACGTGACGGATTACATCGTCGGTAATGGTCATTGCGCAGGTCGAGGCAAACTTGCAACGCTCGCGTTCCATAAGGTGGATAACGGCGTCCTGGATGACTTCGGTGTACATTTCGAAGGGCGGGATTTCCGTAGCATCGGCAAGACCGAAAAGCACTGCGTTGGCTACATTGCCTACACCGCTCTGAAGGGGCAGGAATTCCTTGGGTATGCCGCCTTTGCGGTATTCACTGATGAGGAATCCGGCAACATTGGCGCCAATGCGTTTGCTGATGTCGTCGAGTTCGGCAAACTTCTTTACACCGTCGGTGACATTGCTTTTGACTACGCCGATAATTTTTGAAGGATCGACATGTAGCAGAGTGTCACCAATGCGGTCGCTGGGTTTATAGATGGGTATCTCACGACGGTAAGGAGGATCCAGCGGTACATATATGTCATGAAATCCTTCGATTTCGGGAGAAATGGTCTCGTTGAGCTCTACGACGATTTTTTTTGCCATCCTGGCGATGGTGGGTATATTGCCGACTCCTGTACCGAGCACGATGTTTCCCTTGTCATCGACGCTTGCCGCATCGATTATGGCATAGTCGATCCCACCGAGTTCACCGTAGCGGAGAGTCTGGGCAAGTTCCGAGATATGCATGTCGAAGTAATGTGCATCATGGGAATTGATTCGTTTGCGCAGGTCGGGAGTGTTCTGGTACGGCGAGCGGCGGTTTAGGGCATTTGCACGTGCCAGAGCACCGTCGGCATGCTCCTGGGTAGATGCGCCTGTATAAACATTCACTTTGAACGGGCGGCCGGCTGCATGTTCGCTTTCGGCTTTTGCTGCCACTGCCTCAGTGACAAGCTTGGGTGTTCCGGATGCCGTAAAACCTGACAGACCTAAGGTATCTTGATCTTTAATCAGATCGGCAACTTCCTGCGGGGTGAGAACGGGGAATGCCATAGATTGGATATGTTTGAGATGATATTTTTGTTATAATAATTGAAAGACCGCTTTCGGGAAAGTGGACTGTTTTTTGTAATTTTGCACAAAATTAGGAAATAACCCTCCACAAAGCAAATTTTCGTTGCACAAAGTTCTCTCAAATGAGCAATAAACAATCAGATATTACTATAGAGGCGCTTTCTGCCGATGACTGCCGCCACTTATATATAGAAACTTATGGCTGCCAGATGAATGTGGCCGACTCGGAAGTCGTGGCTTCCGTGCTGGGGATGGCGGGATACTCTGTTGTTGACAATCCTGATGAAGCCGATGCCATACTCCTTAATACGTGTTCGATACGTGATAATGCGGAGCAGAAGATCGTAGGACGCCTGCAGGCTTTGGCCTCCGCCAAACGTAAACGTGGCGGGAAACTTATCATAGGTGTCATCGGATGTATGGCCGAGCGTGTTAAAGATGATCTGATAGCAAACCACGGTGTCGATCTTGTCGCGGGGCCTGACTCATATCTCTCGCTGCCTGAACTCTTTGCCTCGGTAGAAGCCGGGGAAAAGGCTATCAACGTCGAGCTGTCGACCACCGAGACGTACCGCGATATTATCCCCATGAAGATAACGGGAAATAAGGTGAGCGGTTTCGTGAGCATAATGCGCGGGTGCAATAATTTCTGCACCTATTGTATCGTGCCCTACACTCGTGGACGTGAACGCAGCCGCGAGCCGCGCAGTATTCTTGCCGAGGTTGACGACCTGCGTCGTCGTGGATTCAAGGAGGTGACTTTGCTGGGCCAGAATGTGAATTCCTACAGCTGGAATGCTGAGGACGGCCGTATTGTAGACTTCGCCTCTCTGCTGGCTATTGTGGCCGAGGCTGCTCCTGACATGCGTATACGTTTTACTACGAGCCATCCCAAGGATATGACAGACGAGATTATCGCTACTATTGCACGATATCCCAACGTATGTCGTCATATACATCTTCCGGTTCAGTCCGGGTCGAATTCAGTGCTTAAAAGCATGAATCGCAAGTATACCCGTGAGTGGTATCTCGACCGTATAGCCGCGATACGACGTATGATACCTGATTGTGGTATCTCGACGGATCTTTTTACCGGCTTTCATGACGAGACCGAAGCTGACTTCGAGCAGACTCTTTCGCTGATGGAGGAGGTGGGTTTCGATTCGGCGTTTATGTTCAAGTATTCGGAAAGACCCGGTACTGTCGCGGCAAAGACTATGCCCGACAACGTGGCTGAAAACGTAAAGATAGAGCGCCTCAACCGCATGATAGCATTGCAAAACCGGCTGTCGGCTGAATCCAATCGCAGGGATGAGGGTAAAGTGCTCGATGTGCTTGTCGAGGGGGTGTCGAAGCGCTCGAAAGAACAGATGGTGGGCCGTTCGAGTCAGAACAAGGCCTGTGTGTTTCCTCGTGGTAATGCTCGAATCGGCGACTTTGTGAAAGTGCGTGTCACAGGCTCTTCGTCGGCTACCCTTCTGTGTGACCTTGTCGATTGATAGCGATAGCCGTAATTGCCGGAAGTGGTATCGTTGAGCATCGCTTCCGGCCGGTCAAGAGCAACGGGTATGAGCGCTATTCTGCCGATGTGTTGAGGATTTCGAGCAGCGCATCGCGTGAGTTTATGCGTATCTCCTGATTGTCATATTCGATGATGCCACGTTGCTTCATACCTTCGAGGGTGGCTATGAACGATGTGCGTTGTACTCCGAACAGCGCATACAGGTCGCGGGCCTTGCAGGTAAGGGCAATGTCCCGTCCTCCACGCTGTGTAAGCGAGATGATCCAGAATGCGATTCGTTCCTCAAGAGAGCCTGATGTAATTGAAAGGATCCCTTCGACGGCTTTCTGGGCGTTCATTGACAGGGTATTTAGGAAATTATACATGAATATCTCGTTGGTGTTGAGTATCTTCATGTAGTCGTTTTTTGAAATCTGGAGCAGTCCTGTCGGTTCGAGAGCGACTACTGAGTTGGGATAGAACGGCGCTTTGCCGAACAGAAATTCCGGGGCAATAACGCTTGGCGCACGCAATGTCTGTGACATCTTGAACCTACCGTCGGAATTGGCGATTGTGGAGCGTACACTTCCACTTATCACAAATTTGATGTGGGTACAGGGATCATGGGCGTTTATCATTACGCTTCCTTCGGTATATTTGAGAAAGTGGAATTTGGTCTTTTCCACAATTTCCGATATCTTTTCGTCGCTTACGCCCTTGAATAGCGGAAGTCCCATCAATATTTCATACATGCTGTCCATAGTGCACTTCATTTATATAATCTTAACACCCGTGAGGCATAAAAGTTCCATATGTATGGGCGCCGGGAGCGGGGTGACATCAGTTGTTGGCGTGGTTGGATCGTATGTCGGCACGTCCTTTATAATATAGTTGCAGTGAGTTGATTGTGTTTTGCCATGCGACATATGCAGCCGGCCCCACTGAAGCTATGGGGTTGAGATAGGTAAGTGCCATCCATATGGCCAATACCGTATTCTTCTGTCCAAGGCCCTGTGCTCCTGATATTTTGTCACCATATCTGCGGCCTATCACGCGTCCGATACCGAACTGTATGCAGCATACGGCCAGTGAGGCTATGGCGATGATGATCATTTCAGGAATCCGGTCGGCAGGTTCGTGCATCACAAAACTCACGGCATTCCCTACGACGATAATCAGCGCGCATGCCCACAGATAGAATGACAGTGACTGGCGCGAGGCAATTGATGCGTGTACACGCGGCATCCATGCTTTAAATAGTAGCGCAAGAGCTAATGGCGCAAGTATGAGGGGCAACACACGCCGGCTTATCAGGAGGGTGGAGTCTAAAAATGATATGTCGGCATTACTTCCTATGAGGGAAAACAGTACTGGCGCCAGTATCGCTACCGATATATTGCTGACAAGGGAGTATGTTGCCAGCAGTGTTACTGATCCTCCCAGCATTCCGGTAATAACCGGTGCTGCCGTGGCTGTCGGACAAAATACACATATGAATGCTCCTTGCGCTATATCCTTATTAGCTGGAGCGATTGCAAGGTATATGGCGATAGCTCCTAATATCTGTAGTGCCAGCAGAATCCAGATGAAACGCCCGATATGGAATTCTTCCGGTCGGATACGGCAAAAGGTCACCAACAACATTATAAATATAAGATATGGGGAAAGAAATGCCAGATAATGGATGCTGTCATGAAATATAATTCCGATAAGCATGGCTATCGGAAGCATCCAGGGTTTTATGATCTGTCTGAAATTTGCAAAGTTCATGCTATTTTTGTCGTTATACAAAATATTATGCAAAGGTAGCTATTTTTAGTGCGTAATCGGGGCCTCGTGGTGAAATAAATGTTTGGAGCTATTTTAAAAACAAATGCTTATTTCAGACTGCCGGATTTTTTGGGAAGGATGTCGCGAAGAGGTGTGGTGGAAAAATAATCGTTTGCGTGGAGGAAAATTTTACGACACTTAAAATATGGCCTTTGCAACAAATATTTCGGTTATAAAGTCGATATTTTACTCTCGATTCAATACTTATATTTTTATAAATTATAATTCTGATAATCAGTCTATATTATTTATATTATTTGTGAATTTATTTAGATATATATGTCTGTCGTCTGGAAGGCAATCAAAAGATAATATATCTTTGTGGTACAAGAACGAATTATCTTTGATTCGTGTAGAAAAATTGGTATTAATAATTATTTTAGGGTTAGTATAGATTGTTAGAATCAATTAATGCGACGAATGTAAATAGTGCATAAAAGTAAATGTGTTTTATGTTAGGTTTGGAAGCCTTTAATAAGGCAACAATGAACGGCCATTTCGTGAGAAACGGCCGTTCATTGTTGTTGGAATGATTATATTTATGTATATTCGCCCATTGGAAAACTTTCGGTCATGTCTAAATCAATCTATCATATGTGTGTTCTGGCCTTTGCTTCTGTATGGGCCTTTTTGCTTGTCGCTTGTGGCCCGGGGCTTGCTAAAAACGACCGTTTCCGGAAGCTGATAAACGATATAGATGCTTCCT
>JAHZGZ010000027.1 GCA_019420545.1 Bacteroidales bacterium
TATCACTATATCTTTCCGCATTTCACTTTTTTGTAGTAACTTTGCATACCTAAAACAGACACTTCATCGTGAGCCAAAATATACATATCCCATCATCAACACCGATACGTGAGCTGCCGGAGCCTACCCTGCGCCGGTTGCCATGGTATCTTGCCTATGTAGGCCTGCTGAAGGAGCGTGGCGTGGATTATGTGTCATCGACACAGATTTCCAAGGAGATCAATGTCGACGCATCGATGATTGCCCAAGACCTGTCGTTCCTTAACATCCGAGGGAAAACCCGCATAGGATACGAGGTAGCCGTACTTGAGCATGAACTTCAGGATTTTCTCGGCTTCAAACGCGGACACAACGCAGTAATGATAGGGGTAGGCAGCCTGGGGGCCTCACTTATCCAGGACTCGGGTCTTGTGAACTACGGATTGCGTATCGTGGCGGGATTCGACATCAACCCCGATATCGTCAACACCACCATATGCGGAGTACCTATCTACGATATGGAGCATTTCAGCGATCTGATACCCTCCTTGAATGCCGAGATCGGCATAATAGCCGTGCCCATACATGTAGCCCAGCAGGTAAGCGACACTCTGGTTGAAGCCGGTATAAAAGCATTGTGGAACTTCACGCCATTCCGTATTACGGCTCCTGAAGGGATTGTAATCACCAATACATCCATCTACGCACATCTGGCTGTGATGTACAATCGTCTCGGGCTGAAAAATTCACTGAAGTCATGAAGGCGATAGTGAGCATGCGTCGTCCCGATGTGGCGTTCGGGCCGGAAATTCCGGTGACGGTAGTCCCCGATTCGGCCATTCTGCGTACCGGGCGCCCGTGGTTTATTCCACCCTTTGCTCCGAACTGGACACTTGAAACCGTGCTTTCACTGCGTATATCCCGTCTCGGGCACTGTATCGGGAGAAAGTACGCCCACCGGTATTTTGATGCTGTCAGTCTTGGAGTGATGCCCCGGCCGTTGCCGCACGATCGGGCCAACGGCCTGCTTGACGCATTTGACGGCGCGATGATAACAGGCGACTGGATACCGCTACCCCCCGACGGCACAATCGACGTATTCACACCTTGCGGCACAATATCTCTGGGCACTCAGCTCGAAACGGCTCCGGAGATCATAGAACGATTCAGTGAATATGCCACAATGAAAATGGGCGACATAATAGGGCTGTGTACTTTCATGCCGATTCCCGATCCACCTGTCGACACGCATTGGGAGGGCGGGATCAACGGACATACTCTCTTGTCGTTCAATATCAAATAGATCTCCTCGTCCTTCTTATCTCCGACTTCAAATATCCGACTCTGTTTTTATTTCGACCGGTCATATCCATGAGACAAAACACTATAATCATATTTTTAGCCGCCCTCGGATTGTCGACCTCCGTGGCCACAGCGCATGATACATCATATTATGCGGCATCTTCGCGCCTTGCATCAGGGAAATGGGTGAAACTGAAAGTAAGCCATACCGGCATACAGCAGATCGACGATGCGACTCTGCGCTCCGCCGGATTCAATAATCCGGATAAAGTGGCAGTATACGGATATGGCGGAGCTATGCTTCTTGACGATCGCTTCTCGACAGCGCTCCCCGACGATCTGCCGCGGCAGATGTCGGTACACAAAGCCGGCAAACTATTGTTTTACGGACAGGCCGCCGAAAATATCGAACTGTCGGGAATGACGGTCAACCTCTCGTGCAGCCCATACTCTTTCTATGGATATTACTTCCTTACAGATACCCGGGAGGATGTAGGCACGATTAAGGAAATAGCCTTTCAGAGGGCTGACGAGACCTCGGATACACATATCGCGGCCTTCACCATAAACCGCGAAAAACAGAGCTACAACTATCTTGGAGAACGCTGGTTTGACAACATGCTCGACGAGCATAGCCCCCTCTCATACCGTTTCCCGATAACCGATGCCGCCGAGGGAACCATGCGGCTCGGGTATGCCTGGGCCTCAGAAGAAAACGAGTCGATCAGAATCGCAATGGCGCCGCAGGTAAAAGTAATGTCGGCAAGCGGACAGGGAATTTCAAATCCCTCTCCAATGGTACGCCGTAC
>JAHZGZ010000270.1:0-8282 GCA_019420545.1 Bacteroidales bacterium
CATACATTATATATTACACCTTAATATATAATGGGGCTAAAGGTAGCTGCGGAGGCGCGTGGCGGCGTACTGAAGGAGGGGGGAGGTGGTGGAAGAAGAGGCGAGTTCGGGAGTGGATTCGCCGGTGAGGGCGCGGGGGGATTCGCCGGTAAGTTCAGCGGCGAGTTCGGCGGCAAGGGCGGGGGCGTAGGGCATACGGCCAAGGAGGCGGAGGCAAAGAATGTCGATGGCCTCGGTGGAGGGGGCGGTGGCGAGCCAGCGGCGCGCTTCGTCGATGGTGAACTCGGCGGGTGGCATGACCATGGGCGCGAGGAGTAGGCTCTCGCGGGTGGAGGTGTCGGCCCAAAGCTCACGGGCGAGGGCTGCGTCGGGAGTGATGTCGGCGGCAATCTCCTTGAGATGCGGGAGATTTACGCCGAAAATCATGCGGTAGGGCGCGCCGGCACGCCGCAGCGTGTCGGCAACGATACCGTTGCGCATGGCATAGAAGCGATGCTTGATCGCCTGAATGGTGGGATTGGTAGTGCCGGTGGCGTCCATCAGTGGAAAGTATTGTACGTCAGTGGAGAAAAGCGTATATCAATCGAAAGGGGATTATATCTGTCAAAATACCTGTCGCTCAGTCGAAGATTTTGTCCCAGTCCTTCCATACGACCTCGTAACCGAGCGAGCGGATATCGTCGGCCACGTCGGCGGGTGTGCGCTCGTCGCTCACGGAGAACTGCTCGAGGCTCTGCGGATTGACGGCATAACCTCCCGGATCGGTCTTGCTACCGGCGCTCATGGAGGTCACACCCAGCTGCATCATATTGTTGCGGAAGGTCTGATTCTCGCGTGTCGAGTAGCTGATATCCACATCGTTGTCGAAGATGCGGAAGGCAAATGTAAGCTGCGCAAGCTCACGGTCGCTCATCACTACATTGGGCTGGAAACCGCCCTTTGACGGACGCATACGCGGGAAGTTGACGGAATACTTTGTCTGCCAATAGTTCTTGCGCAGATAGCGTAGATGGCGAGCCATCATGGTGACGTCGGTACGCCAGTCCTCGAGGCCGATAAGAACGCCCATGCCGATTTTGTGTACGCCGGCCTGGCCCATGCGGTCGTAGCCGTTGAGGCGCCAGTGGTAGATCGACTTCATACCCACGGGATGATAGGTCTTGTACTTCGCCTCATTGTATGTCTCCTGGAAGCATACCACCCCGTTGAGCCCCGAATGGGTAAGGCGCTCGTAGTCCTCGGCTTTTAGAGGCATCACCTCGATAGTGAGATTGTTGAAGTAGGGGCGACATGTGCGCAGCGCCTCCTCAAGGTAATCCACACCGGCCTTGGCGGGATTCTCGCCGGTGACAATAAGCAGATTCTCAAACGGGCCGAGTCGGCGTATGGCCTCGCACTCGCGGCGTATCTCGTCCATGGTAAGGATGGTACGGGCGAAGGGATTGTTGTGGTTGAAGCCGCAATAGACACACCCGTTGGCACACGAGTTGGTGATGTAGAGGGGTATGTACATGCTGATTGTCTTGCCGAAACGCTCCTGTGTGATACGCCGGCTAATCCGTGCCATGTCCTCGAGATAGGGGGTGGCCGCAGGTGATATCATAGCCATGAAATCGTCGACATCGGGATGCGCTTTCCCAAGCGCAATCTCTACGTCGGCAGCACGTTTCGAAGCAATACAGCGGGTAGTTTCGACCCAATCGTATTTTTTTATTTCGTCGTAAAACATATGTTGCACTGCCGCATACCGGGAATCCGCAGGGCTGCGGGCCGCGTATGCTCAATGCAAAGATAACACATCTTGCCCACATTTCATAAAATTAATCCATGCAGGGAGATGCAGAAAGGATGACGAAAGGAGTGTGAAAGTCGTATAGCACTTACTCCCGGCTGCCGAGAGCATAGAAGTCGCGATCGAAGGTGGTGCTGTCGAGGGCCTTGGCTCTGACTTTAGCACGGTAGGCATAGATGGTATTAGGTGAATATCCGAGGAACTCGGCCATACGGGCCGTATCGGTAAGTCCGAGGCGCATGAGCGCGGCTATACGCAATTCGGGCATAAGACGGTCTTCGGTGGGCGTGGCGTAACGCTCTTCAGGACGCAGGATAGTGTTGAGCTCGTCGACAAAGTCTGGATATATCTTCAGGAAAGTGCGGTCGAACATCGCGAACAAGTCACGCCGGTGCTCGTCGACAATACTGCCTGACTTCACGATATTAAAGAGCTCTTCAAACTGCCGGGCGGCGAGCTTGCGCTGCACTGTGCGCGAGAATTCCGACATGCGGCGCATCGACAGGGCACACGATTTAAGGAAATTTGTAAGATATACGTTTCTGTCGCCCATAAGCCTCATCACATGGTCATGCTCTTTGCGTATGTCGCGTATGTAGCGGCGGTAGCGCATCAGCATCGCTCCCATCACAAAAAGCAGCACCACCAGGGCCACTATCAGCCCCCAAAAAATAAGGAAATGGCGGTTCCACTGGCTGCGGTAGGAATTGTCGATGATCATCAGCGACTCTGCAACCATGTCGGAATGATACCCTACGCCGAACGATGCGCTTGACAATGCAGCCGAAAGATACGAGTGGGCACGGTCGATATCGCCCTCCTTATATAACAGATGGCCCACGCGCTGAAGGGCCATCCCCTCGCGGTCGCCGCGCATAATCTCGCTCAACGCTCCGTGGAGGGAATAATACAGCTCGTCGTCGTCATTGCCGCGCAGAGCGCTCACACGCGCCAGCAGCTCGGCTGCACGTCCGTAAAGCAGATCCTGCGGAGCGGTACGGTACAGCAGATCGTTACCTGAAATCATCGCGGCCGAATAGTTGCCGTCGACCATAAAGCGGCACGCCTCATGAAAGAGCCACTGCGGTGATTCGGGAGGATAATAGCGCATGGCATGCTGCCGGTATTCGTCGGCCATGCCTGCATACTTCTCGCTGAGGCCGGGGAGCGGATGGGATTTCTCCGAAATCAGCGAATACATGTCGGCGGCACCGTCGTAATACTCCCGTCTCCATTCACCCGGCAGAGCATCAGCATTGACCGACTCAAATATAAGTATGGCCTCTCGTTCAAGATCAACGACGGGGAGAATGGTGGCCAGAGCCATACGGGTACGGAAAATGAGGGCACTGTCGCCCAGGGCGTCGGCATCGGCATTGGCACGACGCAGATACACTATCGAGGAATCGGCGCGGAACGACAGATAGGAACGGGCTATATCAATATAACCGTCGATACGTTGCTCGGGAGCGGCAGGGAGGGTCTGCACCATGGAGTCGATGCGGGCAGAACGCAGCTGCATGTAGGTGTCGCGCTGAAGGATGTCCCCGTCAAGGTCACGAAGCAACGTGCCGATGTCGTGTGACTCGTCGGCAGCGGGCACTGCGTAAATACGGCCCGGCGCAAGACACCATAGTGCGACTATGGCGCAGACAAGGATGGTACGTAGTGTATCTCGCAACTTATTTCAGGGTTTTATACAGGTTCAAATACAAAGCCTTATCGTATGAAGAAAAAGCTACAATCACTAATCAGCAATATATCACATTATCAGTATTGTAAGATATTGTCTGAAATTTCCGGGAAAGGAATGCTATTTGAATTTGTATTCACAATTTCATCAACAGTTGCAAAGGTATACAACTTTAACTTACATTACAACTTATTTAATAAACTTTTGCGCAACTACTCATTTATTTACACCGCGTGCAAAATTATGGCACACCATGCGTCCGGCCAAGTAAAATATTTAACAATTATTCACTATCCGACCGGGTATTCCGACAGAAAATCATGACATCCGCGCCCCATCATCTCCGGCACCTTCACCGGCGGCATAATCGTCGGAAGAAGATCGTTTCGAACGGGAGTGGCGCAGCTGAAGCGTGTTGAGATACTCGTCGTAGTAGGCGAGAAGCAATGTGGTGAGCGGCAGAGCGATTATAAGGCCGAGGAAGCCGAGAAGCGTGCCCCAGATAGAGAGCGACAGAAGGATGATGGCCGGATTGAGCCCCATGGCCTTGCCCATGATTTTCGGAGTGAGAAAGAGATCCTGGATCGCCTGCACGATACAGTATACGGCCATGCACTCCCAGAAAATAGTCCAGAAATCGACACCCTGGTCGACAGAACATACCAGACAGAGGAACACGGTAGGCACGATGGATATCAGCTGGAAATACGGCACCATATTCAACAGCCCGATAAACATGCCGAGCACCACGGCGAGCGGCATGCCTATTATAAGGAATCCGATAGTGAACAGCACACCCACGCAGAATGCCACAAGCGCCTGACCGCGGAAATAGTGGTTCATCGAGCGCTGTATGTCGTTGCCAATGCGGAACACCGTCTTGCGCCATGCGGGGGGCACCATGTGGTGGAAGCTCTCGTTGAGGCGCTCGTAGTCGAGCATGATGAATATTACGTAGAGAAACACGATAAACCAGCTCAGCAGCCCCACAATCATGCTGATACCGCTGGTGAGCACCGACCAGGTGTGAGTGAGGGTGCTCTCAAGGAGCTTCATCTGATCTTCTTTGGTAAGCAGCCCCGAGAGATACTCGAAATCGACATATTTGCGTATGAACTCATGTAGCGACTCGGGCAGGAATGGTATGTTGACCTGCGACTGCGAGTACACCTTCAGCAGGTGAGCCATATGCTCCATCTCCGATGTAATCATAGGTATGAGCAGATAGCAGAGCAGCCCGAAGGCGAACGTGGCCTCGAAAAGAGTGATGAATATGGCGGCCACACGCCCTTTCAGGCGAAGTAGCTCGCGGTTGAACTGCACGAACGGTTCGAAGATATACGCCACCAGCGCGGCCACACAGAATGGCAGCAGAACGCCGCGCAGACGGTAGATAAGCCATATGGCGGCACATACCACGATAGTTGTAATGATCAACCGCACCACGCGGTCGAGAGTATACGGACGGCTTTCGCTCATAATAATGTGTGCTTGATAATGCAAAATAATGTTACGAAATTACAGAAATTTTCCGTAATCCGCTCATTTTTGCGTAAATTTGTTCCCCGAAATTCAAAACCAAATCATTATCAAATAACAAAATGGCAGTTTTAACCAAAGTGGCGGACATGTCCGCCCGGGCGCTCAACGACAAGGCGTGGGCCCGCTGGACGGCGCTGATACTCATCGCTTCGATGATGCTGTTCGCCTACATGTTTGTCGACGTAATGTCGCCCCTTCAGTCGCTTATCGAGACACAGCGCGGATGGTCGCCCGACGCATTCGGCTACTATGCAGGCGCTGAATATATCCTCAACGTGTTCGGATTCCTGATTCTTGCGGGAATTATCCTCGACAAAATGGGCGTGCGCTTTACCGGCACCCTGTCGGCCTCGGTAATGGCCGTAGGAGCCTGCATCAAGCTCTATGCCATAAGCGACCTCTTCACCGGGTCGGCTCTCGACCTGTGGCTCAGCTCGTGGTGGACCACCATGCCAGGCAGTGCCAAGCTGGCGGCCTTCGGCTTCATGATTTTCGGATGCGGCTGCGAGATGGCAGGCATCACCGTAAGCAAGGCCATAGCAAAATGGTTTGAAGGCAAGGAGATGGCTCTGGCAATGGGCCTTGAGATGGCTATCGCACGTATCGGTGTGTTCGCGATCTTCTCGATATCTCCCCGTCTGGCCGACTGGATGGGTGCCAACAACCCCTCGGTTGTTCCTCCGGTAGCATTCTGTACGGCCCTGCTTTTCATAGGCCTGATAGCATTCTCGGTATTCACCGTGATGGACCGCAAGCTCGACGCGCAGCTCGGCGCGCAGAAAGCCGCCGACGAGACTGCCGAAGAGGAGTTCAAGCTCTCGGACGTGGCCAACATCTTCGGCTCGCGCCTGTTCTGGATCATCGCCATGCTATGCGTGCTCTATTACTCGGCGATCTTCCCCTTCCAGCGCTACGCCGCCAACATGCTCCAGTGTAACCTCGGTATCGACGCCACCACCGCCTCCGACATATTCCGCTGGTTCCCCATCGGCGCTGCAATCCTTACCCCGGCGCTCGGCTACTTCCTCGACCGCAAGGGCAAGGGCGCCACGATGCTCATACTGGGGGCGCTGCTGATGATCGTATGCCACCTTACCTTCGCACTGGTGCTTCCGAAGTATCCTACCGAATGGCTCGCTTTCAGCGCCATCGTGCTGCTGGGCATCTCGTTCTCGCTTGTACCCGCCGCTCTGTGGCCCTCGGTGCCGAAGATCATGGACAAGCGTTTCCTCGGCTCGGCCTATTCGCTGATATTCTGGGTGCAGAACATCGGCCTGTCGCTCTTCCCCATCCTCATCGGCATAGTGCTCACCGCCTCCAACCCCGGCGTGACCGACCCGATGAAGTATGACTACACCAACCCGATGCTGCTCTTCGCGTCGCTCGGCGTACTGGCCCTCATCTTCGGCCTGTGGCTCAAGGCTCTCGACGCCAAGAAGCACTACGGCCTCGAACTTCCCAACATCGCCCCCGACAAAGAGGAGGAGATCTTCGAGGAGGAAGGCCGCACACAGGAATAATTCCTTTCGAACGTCTACCAATCGCTATAATGGCGGCATGCCCGGGCATGCCGCCATTTTTTATGCAGGGGAATTATCGGATCAGCACGGCGGGCTAAAGCACCGTCCTCCCAGGCAGGGTTGAGGATGCATATGAATGCGGCGTGCCGCGTTACATCATAGACAGGGGGCTTGGTCAGGTTGATGTAACGCGGCACGCCGCGTCCGTACAGGCATACGTATTTCAGATGCCCGGGCCGGAGGGGGATTATTCTTTGTTGGCGCGTTTGCGCTCGAGTTCGTCGAGGATGATCTTACGGAGACGGAGATGGTGGGGGGTTACCTCCACATACTCGTCTTCCTTGATGTATTCGAGGGCTTCCTCAAGCGAGAATACTACCGGGGGCACGATCTTGGCCTTGTCGTCGGCGCCGGAAGCACGCATGTTGGTGAGCTTCTTCGACTTGGTGACGTTGACCACGATATCCTTGTCCTTGGCGTTCTCGCCGACTACCTGTCCGGCATATACCTCTTCCTGGGGGAAGATGAAGAAACGGCCGCGATCCTGCAGCTTGTCGATGGCGTAGGCGTAGGCGGTACCGGCTTCCATGGCGATGAGCGAGCCGTTGGTACGGCGCTCGATGTCGCCCTTCCAGGGCTGATATTCAAGGAAGCGGTGGGCCATGATGGCCTCGCCGGCCGATGCGGTAAGCACATTGTTGCGCAGACCTATGATACCGCGTGAAGGGATGTTGAACTCGATGTGCAGACGGTCGTTCTGTGTGCTCATGCTCACCATCTCGCCCTTGCGGCGGGTTACCATATCGATGATCTTGCTGGAATATTCCTCGGGAACATTTATCGTGAGCAGCTCGACAGGCTCGCACTTGCGTCCGTCGATCTCCTTGATGATAACCTGGGGCTGTCCCACCTGAAGCTCGTAGCCCTCGCGGCGCATGGTCTCGATGAGCACCGAGAGGTGGAGCACACCGCGGCCGAACACGGTCCATACGTCCTCGTGGTCGGCTTTCTTCACACGAAGGGCGAGGTTTTTGTCGAGCTCGCGCGTGAGGCGGTCGCCGATATGGCGCGAGGTGACAAACTTGCCGTCGCGGCCGAAGAAGGGTGAGTCGTTAATGGTGAAGGTCATCGACATTGTGGGCTCGTCGATGGCGATACGGGGGAGCGCCTCGGGATTGTCGGGGACGGTGACTGTATCGCCGATCTCAAAGCCTTCGAGGCCCACGAGAGCACATATGTCGCCGGAGCTTACCTCGCTGACGCGCTTGCGGCCCATGCCCTCGAATGTGTGCAGCTCCTTTATGCGCTGCTTCACAACGGTGCCGTCGCTCTTGCATAGGCCGATCTCCATACCCTCGCGGAGGGTGCCGCGGTGTACACGGCCCACGGCGATACGCCCTACATAGTTGGAGTAGTCGAGCGAGGTGATAAGCATCTGTGCGTCGCCCTCAAGAGTGGTCGGGGCGGGGATGTATTCAATTATGGCGTCGAGCACGGCGGTAATGTCGTCGGCAGGCTTGCGCCAGTCGGTCGACATCCAGCCCTGCTTGGCAGAACCGTAGACAGTGGGGAAATCGAGCTGATCCTCGGTGGCGTCGAGGTTGAACATGAGGTCGAACACCATCTCCTGCACCTCGTCGGGACGGCAGTTGGGCTTGTCGACCTTGTTTACGACTACCACGGGCTTGAGCCCCATCTGAATGGCCTTCTGTAGCACGAAGCGCGTCTGGGGCAT
>JAHZGZ010000270.1:8292-10535 GCA_019420545.1 Bacteroidales bacterium
GGCATGGGGCCTTCGAACGCGTCGACAAGCAGCAGACAGCCGTCGGCCATGTTGAGCACACGCTCAACCTCTCCTCCGAAGTCGGCATGTCCCGGGGTGTCTATAATATTGATTTTTGTGCCTTTATAGTCTATCGAAACATTCTTTGATAGAATCGTGATGCCACGCTCGCGCTCCAGGTCGTTGTTGTCGAGTATAAGCTCTCCCGCATTCTGGTTTTCGCGGAAAAGATGGCCGGCAAGTAGCATCTTGTCGACAAGAGTGGTCTTGCCGTGGTCGACGTGGGCAATGATGGCAATGTTTCTGATGTTCTGCATGTGTCGTTGTAAATGTTTCTCTTCAATTTGGCCGCAAAGTTACAAATTTTCAGCCAAACCGCGCTCGACGGGCGGTGGAAAATCGACACATTTCCCCGATGGAAACCAAAAAGCGCGCAATATCGCGCACAGAGAACACGTAGAGCACAGAGAAAAAGACTGAGAGCCGGGAAAGACGATAGGTTGGACATTTGAGGTAATGTCTATCTGATCTGAAGATTAAATCGTTCTGTTTTTAAGAATGAGCTGTAGGGGGTCTATCGAGGTGTAATGATGTATTCTCATATTATAAAACAAGTTATTGACACGGTTTAATGTTAATCCCTCAAACAGCCAATTGGGATTACTTTCACTCCGTCCTCGCGGGTGTATGCCATTTCTCCGCCTGTAAGGACAATCAGCAAATCCGGTTCTCGAAGTCTCATTTGCTTTTCTATTTTGTTCTTCTCTACTACAAGGCGTTTGATTTTAAGAAGGTGATTTGCACCTTCCTCAATCTCTCGACTTCCGAGTTTACATTCAATAAGTGCGTATCGTCCATCATCAAGGTGTAAAACAGCGTCAGCCTCTAAGCCAAAGCGATCATGATAATATGACAACCGTCCACCCAATGCTTGCGAATAGACACGCAGGTCTCGGAAGCAGAGACACTCAAAAATAAATCCGAATGTATTAAGGTCAAGTTCGAGACTCTCAGGAGAGGCACCCAAAGAAGCAACAGCGATAGAGGGGTCCACGAAACACCGCTTCTTTCCTGTGCGTATTACCGTCTTTGAACGAATGGCCGGGGACCAAGCCTCAATGTCATCTATTACAAAAAGTTTTTCCAGCGCGCCTACATAGTCATCAAATGTTGGCATTGATGTTCCCTCCATCTCTTCCGCGACATCTGCAACCATTGAAGTTTTCTTTGCCAAAGTACAGATATTCCGGGCATAAGAGCGAAGAATCAGTCGAGCCAATGTTGGATTTCTACGGGTTTTGTCCACCCTTGAAATATCTTTATTGCAGATTTCATCAACATAATCCTTTGCGATGAGCAATTTTGCTTTTGCGCTCATTTCATCAAGCGACGCTGGCCATCCACCACGACATGCGGCAAATATTAGTTGCTCAATGGAGAGTTGCGACATTTCACCGTCAATATCATAATCATGCTCGTCAAATAGACGACGCAGTGAAATAGAGCCATTCGACTCAAGAGATTCAAACAGACTCATCGGATACATTGCCATTTTGGAAATGCGACCGGTTCCGGTATGCATTATCTCATCATCGTCTATTACGGTAGATCCGGTCAAAATAAACTGTCCTTTCTCTCTACGTTCATCTACGGCATGACGTACTGCATCCCATATAACCGGAGCTACCTGCCATTCATCAATAAGGCGTGGCGTGTCACCTTTAAGTAGTAGCGACGGCTTTGTACGTGCAGTAGCAAGATAGCCTTCCCGACGGTCCGGATCCTGCATCTTTATGACGCTTGCCGCCCGACGTTCAGCCGTAGTCGTCTTGCCACACCACTTAGGTCCGGCAATCTGCACAGCGCCAAAAGCTTCAAGCCTCAGATCAAGAGTCTTGTCGGCAATTCTACTCAAGTATTTCATCTCTTTCATAATTGACTGCGAAATTAGGGATTTTATCCAAATCGACCAATCTATTTTCTGATTTTGATGAATTTTAATTGGCTGTTTTGATAAAAAGCACTTTGTTAAATTGAGTTAATACATTTTAGTCATTTGCTTATTTATCAAGATTCTACTTTTTTTGCATTCTAAAGAGAGAACTTTAATCCATAATTCGGAAACCGAATTATGGATTAAAACAATTAGACTTTTTCAAATAATAAACGATAGGGTCATTAGGGACTTTAAGGTCTTTAACGACCCTAATGACCCTAATGACTTTAGTGACCTTAATCTTTTT
>JAHZGZ010000271.1:0-495 GCA_019420545.1 Bacteroidales bacterium
AGGTGTTAAAGTGCTTGTCAGACACAATGTCCTCAACAACCATTAATTATTGACTTATTAGTCAAAAATTATCAGGCTGTTTATGAACAAGGAGTTCAACAAAACCGGCGCCCAGCTTATTTTTGCGACACACGATACCCACCTGCTTAATATTCAATATCTGCGCCGAAACCAGATCTGATTCACCGAAAAAGATCAATCCGATTCTACGGACCTTTATTCGCTTGTAGAATTCCGCGACGATTCCGGCAACAAGGTACGCAACGATCGCAATATCGAAAAGGACTATATCAACGGTCGCTACGGCGCCATTCCATTTATGAGTTAAGTATGGGACAGCTTCCAAAATCTAAAATCGAGCAACTCAAACGGGAAAAGCGCGAATCCAAGGCCGCCAAGAAACGGAAAGTGGCTACATGAGATACTATACAAGATAAGATTGTGCGTTTTCTGCTTTTTAATACGAAAATCAAAGTCTTTCCGGAAATAATCAGT
>JAHZGZ010000271.1:505-6343 GCA_019420545.1 Bacteroidales bacterium
TAATTTTAGAGTTTGGGAAATAAAAGCTGATGAGATTGATAAATAGACCATTGTACCTCCGACAGTTGGAGGACCTGATAAATACTCCCGACATCAAAATAATAACGGGAATAAGACGTGCCGGCAAATCAAAACTGCTGAGTGCATTCTCTAAGCAGATCCATAGACAGGATGCGTCAGCCAATATTATCAGCATAGATCTTACAAGGATAAAGTTTGAACACCTTAAAGAATACCATGCCCTAAATGATTACATTGAAGCTAATTATAAGGAAGGAGTCAACAATTATCTTATGATTGATGAGGTGCAGCTTTGTGATAATTTCGAAATAACAATCAACAGTTTGCATTCGGAGGAAAAGTACGACATGTATTTGACCGGTTCAAATGCTTTTTTATTGAGTAGTGACCTTGCGACACTTTTCACTGGCAGATATATGGAAATACATGTCTATCCGTTCAGCTTTAAGGAGTATTGCTCATACTTTGAAGTTGAAAGGGACTTTGACGAACATTTCGACCGTTATATCAAACTCGGCGGGTTATCCGGTTCGTATCCGTATAAGAATGATTCGGATAAAGAAAAATATATCCGAGATGTATATGACACCATTTTGATAAGGGATCTTGTCGAGAAATATCGACTTGGAAGTTCTACAGTTCTGAAGAAAGTTTCAGAATATTTGATGGATAATATAAGCAATATATCATCGTCGAGAAATATCAGCAACGCCCTTGTCGCGGCTGGTACAGAAACCAATTATAAGACTATCGGAAGTTATGTAGAGCATCTCTGTCACGCATTCGTGTTCTATGAAGCCCGGCGATATGACGTGAGAGGGAAGACTTATCTCCAATCGTTGAGCAAATATTATCTTGCCGATACCGGAATCCGTTTTGCAGTGCTTGGCAAGCGCAACATGGACTGGGGGTGTACGCTTGAAAATATAATCTACATAGAACTACTCAGACGGGGATATGAAGTGTATGTGGGGAAACTATATCAGAAAGAGATTGATTTTGTCGCCATGAAGGGTGGTGAGAAAATATATGTTCAAGTCAGCGACAATATTGCCGACGAAGGAACGTTCCGCAGAGAGATCGAGCCACTGTTGCAGATTCGGGATGCATATCCAAAGATGTTGCTTGCCCGGACGCGCCATGAGGACAGCGATTACGAAGGCATTTCCATTGTCGACATTCCTAAATGGCTACTACATGAATGAATTGGACATTTTGAATTCTTTTCCGGAAAGGATGTAAGAGACCTGTTAACAATCAGCCTTTTCCCAATCAGTGTTATTATTATCTAAAACGAACCATCGGGCTTGCGCTGACGGCAAAAATTGACTAATTTTGCTAACACGACGGGGCGCTGAAAAGTCAGGGTCGCGGAGTCAGAATCCGACAAAGGATTGCTGAAATCAAGTTTCAGCGAGCTAAAGGTTATTTGTCACCAAATCGTTTCAAAAGGAATTCGGCCATAGCCAACTATCTGAAATAGGCATATTGGGAGTATTGGGTTCAGTTTCCTCCAGCTCCACTATGTAGTTCTTTACCGGGGGCAAAGCGCCTGCGGCGACGACCGAACTAAATCGAAAAATTACCGGCGCCCTCGCTCCCAAAAAAGGAATAAGACGGCGAGGGCGTCAAGCAAGATGAGCAATCACAACCAGTGGAGGCTCCGGCACAATCCAATGGCACCAAAGAATCGATGGCGGCGGAGCCGATTCCATCATATAAAAGGACTTCTATTGCAAATTACATGGTAAGATAAATGTTGATAGACAGGTTGATAATTATGTCAGCCTGTCTGTTTTTATTCATTGCGCGACTGGATATAATCGGTCGGAGTCACGCCGGTCTCTTTCTTGAACATTCGACTTAGGTGGGCCGGGTATTCAAACCCGAGTTTATAGGCAACTTCGGCTACTGTCAGCCCTGAGACAAGTTCGTTCTTGATCTGTCGGATGATAAACTGGCGTATATGTCGTCCCGGACTCTCTCCGGTCATCTTTTTTATCAAGTCGCTGAAATAATTGGTTGACATACAAAGATGCTCCGCACAAATATTTACAGTCGGCAGACCATTCTTCAACTGAATATTATCAGCAAAATACCCATGCAGGAAACTGTCGAATTTTGACAGAATGTCGTTATTGGATAGTTTTCGGGTAATAAACTGACGGTTATAGAAACGCTGACAGTATTTGAGCAAAAGAGAGATATAGCTTACAAGGATCTCGTTTTGGAAATCGTCATGAGGGTCATCTATCTCTGATTTTATCCTTCTTAATATTGATACGACGATGCCATGTTCCTTTTCGTTCATATGCAGTGCCTCGTTGACACTGTAATCGAAGAAAGAGTAAGACTTGATGTCCTTTTCAAGCTGAGTGCCTCTTATGAGATCGGGATGAAAAAGCATTGCCCATCCGCCTATTGAAGACCTCTCGCCATTGTCCTCTTTCCCACCGATCTGACCAGGAGCTACACATATCAGCGAGCCGTCCTTATAATCGTATTTACCGCACCCGTATGTAAGGTCAAGGTTATTGTCATCCTGCACGAACACGCCATAAACACCGTATTTGTTCAGACTGTGGCGTATAGGCGATATCTCCGAGAAGTCAATGACGGTTACCAGCGGGTGGCGGTCTGCGAGGCCGTGATACACGCTGTAATCCGATGTTTTGTTGACATTGAGAATTTTAGGCATAGGCACATCCTTGATTGTCAGACGCAAATATACTAATAATCCATGAGATTCCGGGGCATTTCCAAGTTTTTGATAAGGATGCCCAAGAAATTGGATGCCGCGTTTTCCAAAGACGGTCTAATTTTGTAGTGTAAAAAAACGACACCAATGAACAGCAAGATAACAATACCGGAATCCGCATGCAGCGATGAGGTTGTGGATTATATGGCCTCACGTTATTCCATAACGCCTCAGCAGGTTATTGAACACTTTATGCACCAAGAAGGTATCATAAGAGATATTTCTGGAGAGAGGCGCATAGAGATTCCCTTTGAAGAAAACGAGATGGCGATTCTTAACGGTTGTTATAAAACACCCTCTTAATCTAAATGTCTGGTCTTTCTATGTATGTTCAATTACATTCCGTCGGAGCGGTACATCGATGAAGCCGAGACAAATGCGATTCAAAATCATGCAGGATAAGCACACCGACAATCCGATACATATCTATTACCTATAACGGTTCATCCGTCCTACGACAGCGTATCAGAACGCTCTTTTCAGTAGCCGAAGCGGGAGGCGGCACGCGCCATGCCGTCCACTATGCTGACGCCGAAAGGACAGCGCGTCTCGCAAAGCCCGCAACCCACACATTCGCCCGCATGATGTGCGAGAGCCTTATAGTGTTCGCGTACCGTTTCCGGAATTTCGCCCTGCGCCTCGGTAAGATTGTAAAATTTGTTTACAGCCGCAATATCAATCTTGGCCGTGCATGGAGCGCAGTGCCCGCAGTACATGCAATGTCCCTGCCACGAAAATTTGTCGAGACCGGCAAGTACGCAAGTGTAGTCGCGCTCCTCCGACGATGCATCACACCAGGCCGTCGCCGCCGCAATCTCCTCGCGGTTCTTGCATCCGATCATCACAGCCGCCACGGCCGGACGTGTCAGCGCATATTCAATAGCCTGCACCGATGTCATCGGGCGCCCGAACGGCGAGTTGTCGCGGCTCAGCAAGTCGCCCCCGCCATATACTTTCATCACATCTATCCCCACACCCATACGTTCGCACAGTTCATACAGCCGTTCACGTTCCGGATCAATATTGTTACGCGACGCGCTGAATGTCGCCGACTCAAACATCGAGTAGATATCCACATCAGCCGGTTGCAGGTCATACGCCGAATTGATCGAGAACATCAATACCTCTATCAGTCCGGTCTCGACGGCCATACGCGCGACGGTAGGGTTATGGCTGCTCATACCGATATGGCGGATGCGACCCTCCTCTTTCAGCCGACGCGCGATATCGATTATCCCGCCGTCAAACACTTTGTGGAAATCCTCCTCTGAATCGACATAATGCATCATGCCTACATCCACATAATCCGTACCGAGCTCTTCAAGCTGCAGCTCAAACGCCGGTAGAATCTTATCGATTTCGCGAGTACGCAGATACTGACCATCCTCCCACACGGTACAGAGATGACCCTGGATTATAAATTCTTCCCGCCGCCCTTCGAGCGCTTTCCCGATATTCCTTCGTAATTCCGGATTCGGCGAATAGATATCTATGAAATTGATTCCTTCGGCAATCGCGAAATCAAAATCCGCCTTCACCTCATCGGCACTCTTATGCATAAAACCCTCGCAGCCAAGCGAGACGGCACTTACCCGTAGGCCCGTACGTCCCAGTATTCTGTATTCCATCGCAAATGAATTCTTATTTATACCGCAAATTTATCAATGGATATGCAATTATCCCATAAATTAATTACTGTTTTTCTTACCATTATCGCCGATTATCCGCGCCACCAAACCGTTTCTCATGGCACACTGAAATATCCGGATTTATCGCCAGCAGTTGAGCGACAAAACCATCACGATCCTTAGGCGATATCTCCAGCGGAAGATAACTCTTCAATATCCCTCGGTCAGTGAAACGTATAGCCAGACGCTCCGTCGACAATGCCGGAGCACTAAGTATACCATGCATATATTTCACTGACTTGATCTTGCTTATCGGATAGCGCTTAGGCCTCAGGTACAGGCATACGATAAGATCTCCGTCATCAATCACATAACGGCTGCTCCCGAAAAATGCCACCCCTTCCAGTGCAAGCAAAGCCACGCCTATAGGCACGGTGACCGATAGCGAAACTCCTATCGTACTCACCATCACCACCGCCAGTGAAAACACAGGTATGGCCCATATCCACCAGTCAATCTTCGAATAGTATATTTTCTTTTCCATATTTAACGTACGCAAGTATCTAAGGCGAAGCCAAAGATAATGAATTTTAAACAGTTTATTATAATAGAATCGGCAATGGCGCGTTTAAAAGATAACAAAACCAAAAACCGATGAAATTCCTATGGAAAAAGAATATATCATAGTCTTGTCGGGCGGGATGGACAGCACTACCCTGCTCTACGATTACAAGGACCGCATCGCACTCGCCCTCACTTTCGATTACGGCAGCAACCACAATGCCCGTGAAATAGAATGTGCGCGCCAAAACTGCCGTCGCCTCGGCATCGAGCATATCGTGATCCCCCTCGACTTCATGCACCGCTATTTTCATTCATCACTGCTCGACGGCGCCGACGCCATTCCCGAAGGCCATTATGCCGACGAAAACATGCGCGCCACCGTTGTCCCGTTCCGCAACGGCATCATGCTCGCGGTTGCTTGCGGAATGGCCGAAAGCCGCGGCCTTAAGAAGGTGCTTATCGCCAACCACTCCGGCGACCACGCCATCTACCCCGACTGCCGTCCGGCATTCATCGACGCCATGTCCGACGCCATGCATGCCGGCACCTACGACGGTATCACCATCCTGGCTCCATACACCGACAAGGACAAGACCTACATCGCACGCCGTGGCGCCGAACTCGGTCTCGACTTCTCACTCACCTATTCATGCTACAAAGGCCGCGAACGCCATTGCGGCCGTTGCGGCACATGCGTCGAGCGCCGCGAGGCATTCCGCCTCGCCGGTCTCCCCGACCCTACCCTCTACGAAGAGGATAACGACTGAATTCCCCTCCGGTATCACCGGCTTACAATAAACAACGCGTGGTCTGTCCGATATCGGACAGACCACGTCTGTATGATCCAGAACATTACCAATCAGCCCG
>JAHZGZ010000272.1 GCA_019420545.1 Bacteroidales bacterium
ATTTCCGTTATAAAGGCTTCAATCTCGGATTCCTCGTTACAGCACGCGTAGGCGGTATCGGTGTTTCGCAGACACAGGCCGTACTTGACTACTACGGTGCTTCAAAGCAGACCGAGGATGCTCGTCTCAACGGCGGTGTGATCGTAAACGGCCGTCCTATCCCCGCACAGGACTTCTATCAGAAGGTAGGCTCCGCAGGGCAGTCAGGCGGTATCGGATCGTGGTATGTTTACTCTGCCACCAACGTACGTCTCGGCGAACTTACCTTCGGCTACGACTTCCCCGTACAGAAATGGGGCAGCTTCGTGAAGGGCCTCAACGTATCGCTCATCGGCAAAAACCTGTTCTTCTTCTATAAGAAAGCGCCCTACGATCCCGAGCTTACCGCATCGACCGGCACATACATGCAGGGTATCGACAACTTTATGAGCCCGAGCCTCCGCACTCTCGGCTTCTCGGTTAAAGTACAGTTTTAATTAATTCCAACAATCGAAAACTCATGAAATATACTAAAATATTTCCGGTTGCCATCGCCATGTCGCTCCTCGCGTCGTCGTGTATCGACATGGAGGACAACATCGATCCCAACGGCGTGACCGAGGAGATGATGAAAGTAGACAACCTCAAGACCGGAGCCTTTATCCAGCAGATGCAGACACGTGTAATCCTCGTGGCTCTCGGCGGAAAGCTCAGCTCCGACTATCAGATTTCACGTAACCTTTCCCACGATCTCTTTGCAGGATATGCAGGCTCGACTCTCGGCGCGTTCCAGACTCATCAGCAGTATGTCATGAACGACCAGTGGATCAACTCCACATTCAACGAGGCCTATACCGGTATCATGATGCCATGGCTCGAGGTCAGCAAACTTGCCAAAGAGCAGAACAACAGCGAGGTGCTCGCCATAGCAAACATCGTTAAGGTTGCCGGCATGTCGCCTATCGCCGATACTTTCGGCCCCATACCCTACGTTAATTACGGCAGCACAACCGACTACGACTCTCAGGAAGATGTCTACAAACTTTTCTTCCAGGAACTCGGCGATGCTATCGACGACCTCACCGCATATTATGTAGGCGGGGGCACAGAGATTCTTCCCGACTACGATCTTGTTTACGGCGGTAATACCGAAAACTGGATCCGATTCGCCAACACACTGCGTCTGCGTCTCGCTCTCCGAGTAGTATACGCCGATCCCGCTCTGGCAAAGGCCGAGGCTAAAAAATCTATTGAAAGCACTGCCGGTTTTATCGAGGCAAGGGCTCAGCGTGCCGAACTCCGTCAGGAACTTCAGCAGTATGAGAATCCTCTCTATGTAATCGACCGAGAGTTCAACGAGGGCGATACCCGTGTAGGTGCATCTATCGTGGAGATCATGAAACAGCTCGGAGACCCGCGCTGCTCGTCTTACTTCACGGCTGTCGACGGCGATTATCAGGGTGTACCCCTCGGCATTACCGGCAGTTTGTCAGACTACCAGACAAAATGCTCACACTTCAACCTCACGAAATACAGTTCGTCGGTTGTATGGATGCCTGCTGCCGAGAGTTTCTTCCTCCGTGCCGAGGCAGCTCTCCGCTGGCCTGAATTCGGCGATCCAAAATCGTTCTATGAAGCAGGTGTGAAAGCTTCAATGGAAGAAACCGGCGCTTCTATCGGCAACTATCTCGAGAGCACAAATACGCTCGCAGGATATTCCGATCCGGTATCGGGTTACAACTATACCTTCACCACCCAGGGCCTTACACCCGCATGGGCCGACGACGCAACATTCGAGGGCAAACTCGAGCGCATAGCTACCCAGAAGTGGATCGCACTCTTCCCCAACGGCGCTGAAGGCTGGGCTGAAGTACGCCGCACAGGCTATCCCGACCTCATTGACACCAGAACCAATGGCTCCGGAAACGTAGTGAAGTCCAATCTCGGACCGCGCCGTCTTCCCTTCTGCCTCCAGGAGAAACAGAACAACGCCGCCGGCGTAGCTCTCGGTGTACAGAAACTCGGCGGTTCCGACAATGCCGGCACCCGCACATGGTGGGAGAAGAATACCCGTTTCTACTCCCCTTAGTCTATAATCCATTAGAAAAGTAATATAGTTATGAATATCAAAATATATGGTCTCGTGGCAATGATGGCCGGCGCCGCTGCCCTCACATCGTGCGATACCGATGTAGAGCGTATCGACGTTCAGAAGCCCTACACCTACGACGAAACCTATTTTCAGAATATCCGCGACTTCAAGAAGACCGACCACGAGGTAAGCTTCGCATACTATGCCGCCTGGGCTCCTGTGGAAGGTGCCGTCGGCTACAAGGATCCCGCATCGCTCGGCGAACGCCTGATCGGTCTTCCCGACTCCATCGATATCGTAAACCTCTGGATGGACGTGCCGATGCCCGACACTCATCCCATCGCCTACAGGGATATGAAATACTGCCAGGAAAAACTTGGCACCCGCTTCGTAATGCACGCCGACGCGTCACACTACCGTCATGTATTTACTGTCGACGGAGTGGAGTACAACATGGGGGGGAACTCCAACGTTTCCGACGAGATGATGGAGGCATATGCCAAGTGGATCATGAAGAGAGTAAACGACGCCGGCCTCAATGGTGTGGATATTGACTATGAAGGCTGGGACTCAAACAATATCTTCCGCCTCGTAAAGATTCTCGGTCAGTACTGGGGACCTCAGGGTGAGAATCCCGACATGCTTCTTATCGTAGACTATTTCGGATCACAGCCTGGATCTGACTGCGAGCCTTACTGCGACTATTTTGTACAGCAAGCCTACTCCGATCAGACCGGCGGTCTGCGTCCCTCTTCCAACTATCCCATCGAGAAACAGATCTTCTGTGAGCAGTTCGGTAAGGGCTTCGGTCCCACGGGCCACAATGGCATGCTCCTTGAGTACGCCAAATGGGAGCCCGGCGACGGACGTCGCAAAGGTGGTTGCGGTGTATATTACCTCGACGACAACTTCCTTGACGTATCAGGCATCCCCTACAATGCTTTCCGCCAAGCAATCCAGATTATGAACCCCGCTGTTCCTAACTAATTAATCCGTGCATTACTAAAATGAAAACTACAATATTTCATCGTTCGATAATGGTTGCAGCAGCGGCGTTCGCGCTGACTGCATGCACCACCGAGGGCGACAAGTTCGACTACGACAAGAACCTTGCGTTCATGTCGGGTACCGACGTCGATCCTATCCGCAAATTCGTTATCGAGGACACTCCGGCCTCTGAAAACGTTTCGGTTTCGCTCGTAGCTCCCCTTGATCACGACATTACCGTAAAGGTTGCCATTGATCCGTCAAAAGTCGACGAGTACAACCGTCAGCACCAGACCTCCTACTTCGCCATCCCCGACGGAGCAGCAGAACTCGTCAATTCTGAAGCCGTAATTCCTGCCGGAAAGTCATTCTCCGATGCCTTCCAGGTACGCATGAATTCTACCGAATCATTTGAGGAAGGACGTACCTACCTGATTCCTGTGACTATTGTTGACGCCGGTGGCGTGGATATCCTCAACGCTCAGCGTACTGCCTATCTCAGGATTTCACGTATCCTGCAGTTTACCGCTCTCGACATCTCCAACCCGTCGATGTACTCCAACTTCATTTTCGATGACGACAAGATGGTCGACATGAGCGCCGGATTCACCTACGAACTCAAGGTATGGGGTCTGAACTATGACCAGAACGGTACTGGCAATCCTACCCGTCTATGTTCGTTTACTTCTAAAAATGAAGCTAATTCCTCGATGCTCCGTTTCTCTGAAAACGGCAAGCCGGCACGTTCACTGCAGTGGGTATGCCCAGGTGGTAGCATCATATCTAACACACTGTTCGATACCAACCGCTGGTACCTCCTCTCATTCACCTTCGACGGCTCTACTCTCAGCATGTATATCGACGGTAACAAGGATGCGGAAGGCTCTTATGCCGGTTCCGATCCCATCCAATTCCAGCGCATCGAGCTCGGCATGTCGTGGGGTGGCGGATATCCCTCAAGCCAGCGTTTCAACGGTCGTATCGCCGAGATGCGCGTATGGAACCGTCCTCTCTCGTCAGGTGAGATCAAACTCGGCACATGCGGTGTCGATGCTGCATCTGAAGGTCTCGTAGCATACTGGAAATTCAACGAAGGAAACGGCCATATATTCCACGACGCAACAGGCCACGGCTACGATATGGACTGGTCCAAGACAAGCCGTGATGTAAGTGAAAACGGTGTTATGGTCGACACTCCCGACGCAGCCAACAGCATTCGCTGGACTGCCGACGACAACAACAAGTGCGCCGAATAAATTAATCCACTCATCGCAATTCAATCATGAAAACAAAGTATCTTTTAGGTATATGCGCATTGGCCATCGGTTCGTTTGCCATGACCTCCTGTAGCGATGACGACAATTACGACGTTGTCGGCAATCCCAACAACCTCGTCTACGTCAACATCGCCGGCGACTTCCCGGAAGGGATGCCCAAGAATTCATTTGCCTACACCGTTTATCATACTCCAGTAGGACCGATCGTAGCTTCCGAACCGGGAGATATAGAAATCAACGTAATGTGCACCAAAAATGCACCTACAGACATGCAGGTCACTCTCGAAGTTGATCCTACGATGTCTGTACCGGGTTACGCCACACTTCCTGCCGACGCCGGTATTCCCGTATCACTCGAATCAAATACCCTCACACTT
>JAHZGZ010000273.1 GCA_019420545.1 Bacteroidales bacterium
CGACGGTGACTGGCTTTTCATGCCGGGCTACAGCAATATTGCCGAAACCGACGCTGTAAGTCCCGACAAGGATGATGCCGACTGGCATGTGATGAACGTACCCGATTTCTGGACACCTATCCGCATATGGCTTCACGGCGAGACGATGGGTACACCGCGCGGACATATGCCCAAGGGTGTTTCCGACCCGTACTACATGCAGGAGACTGCACGTTGCGAAGGCTACACATTCGATTATAAGCGTACACGCGACGCCTGGTACCGCCAGTGGATCGACCTGCCTCAGGATATCGACGGCAAGAACCTTCAGCTGACTTTCGACGCTGTGTCGCGTGCCGCAGAAATCTATGTCAACGGCAAGAAAGCGACAAGCCATCTCGGCATGTACGGCCAGATTGATATTGACGCTACCGGTCTTCTCCATCCCGGACGCAACCTTATCGCCCTGAAAGTAATCGGCAAGACCGGCGAGGGCAACTCTCCGTCAATCGACTTCTTCTATTCATCGGTACGCGAGAGCGAGCAGGAGAATGCCAAGGTCGATGCCGGCAAAGATGTTATAAAGGAGATACCCCACGGTTTCTATGGCGATGACCCAGCCGGCATATGGCAGCCCGTGAAGCTTACCGTTACCGACCCTGTGAGAGTCGACGGCGTATATATCAAGCCTACTCTCAGCGGCGCTACATTTGAACTTACCGTCAGCAACCTGTCGAAGGCAAAACAGACCGTTACTCCCTCCACACTTATCACCGACTGCTCAACCGGCAGCGAACTTTACAGCGGCTCTATTGAGAAAGTTACTCTCGCTCCCGGCGAGACACGCACTCTTACATATGCTGTTGACGGTCTGAAACCCCGTCTGTGGTCGCCCCAGCACCCCGATCTCTACGACTTCACTTTCTCCCTTACTGATAAAAAGGGACGCGAACTCGATCGTTTTACCGAGACTTCCGGTTTCCGCACATTTGAGGTACGCGACGGCCTGTTCTATCTTAACGGCAAGAAATACTGGCTCCGCGGCGGCAACCATATACCGTTTGCCCTCGCTCCTAACGACGAGCGTCTCGCCAACACCTTCATGCAGCATATGAAGCGCGGACATATTGATGTGACCCGTACGCATACCACACCCTGGAACGAACTCTGGCTTGATGCCGCCGACCGCAACGGTATAGGTATCAGCTTCGAGGGTACATGGCCGTGGCTTTTCATCCACTCCACTCCGCTTCCCGACCCGCAGGTGCTTGCCATGTGGCGCGGTGAGTTCCTCAGCCTGCTGAAGAAATACCGCAACCATCCGTCGCTTCTGTTCTGGACCGTCAACAACGAGATGAAATTCTACGACAACGATGAAGATCTCGAGCGCGCCAAGGAGAAGTACCGCTATATATCCGACGTTGTAGGCGACATGCGCAAGGTTGATCCCACACGTCCTGTATGTTTCGACTCCAACTATCAGGCCAAGGGCAAGGCGCAGAAATATGGAAAGGCATTCATGGACTCGATCGACGACGGCGATATCGACGACATGCATGCATACTACAACTGGTATGACTATTCGCTGTTCCGTTTCTTCAACGGCGAGTTCCAGGAGCGTTTCAAGATGCCCGACCGTCCCCTCATCAGCCAGGAGATGTCGACCGGCTATCCCAACAACGAGACCGGCCATCCCACGCATTCATATCAGATTATCCACCAGAATCCCGAGTCGCTTATTGGTTATGACTGCTACGACTATGCCGATCCGGCCAATTTCCTCTGGGCGCAGTCGTTCATAACCGGCGAGCTTGCCGAGGCTCTGCGCCGCAGCAACGACAAGGCTTCGGGTATCATGCACTTTGCTCTGCTTACATGGTTCAAGCAGGTGTACGATGCCGACAAAATCGAGCCGTGGCCTACCTATTATGCTCTGGCTCGTGCTCTTCAGCCTGTGCTCGTAAGCGCCGAGCTATGGGGACGCCACCAGTATGCCGGTGAACCTCTCGCCACACGCATCTGCGTGGTAAATGATCTTGAGGAAGGGCGTACCCTCCAGCCCACTCTGTTGCGCTGGGAACTCCGCGACGAGCGTGGAAAGGTGCTTGACCGTGGCGACATGAATCTCGACTCCGTGCCCCATTACGGACGTCTGTGGGTCGATCCGAAGATTACCATTCCGGAAAATCTTCCTGATGGAAAGGTGAAAGCCAAGCTTTATCTGAAACTTACTGAAAACGGGTTGCCTGTGTCGGCAAATGAGTATGAACTGCTTCTGACTACACGCGAGTGGGCCAAGGGTGAGCAGGTAGGTACCGCACGCCAGAAATTCGCCCTTCTCAAGGGTGCCGCCAGTGATGCGACTGCTTCTACTCTTTCGTCTCTTGGCATCGACGCTTCCCAATATGCTTCCGTAGCACAGATGCTCGCAGCCAAACCTGATGTGGCCATCATCAGCGACATTCATATCCTCAACGATTATGACGCAAAAGCTCTGCGCGATTATGAGGAGCGTGGCGGACATCTGCTTTTCCTCAACAGCAATGAAGCTGCAAAGGCCGTGTTCCCCCAGCATATTTTAAGCTGGGAAGTGCCCACCGAAGGCGACATCACTTTCATGGAACGTAACGACAGCCGTGTGTTTGACGGAATTGACCCTCTCGAACTCCGTTACTTCAACAACAACAAGCGCGAGATACCTACCGCATGCAACACGACCATGCAGGTAAGCCGTAATCCGGCCCTTACCGAACTTGCCGGACAGATCAAGATACATGCCTACATCGACGGCGGCGGCTCGCAGGCACGCCTTGACCGCATCAACTCCCTGCGCGGCTTCACCCTCGTAGGTATAAACGAGGGCAAGGGATCGGCGCTCGTGTCGACAATGGCGACACAGAAAGCCGACACCGATCCCATCGCGGCCCGACTCCTCCGCAACATGGTAGAGACTCTTGCCACCGGCGAGGATTTTACTCCGTCGCTTTAAGTGTAAACTTTACATTAAGTGTTGATAATTATAGATACAACAATCTTCTGATATTTGATAACTCAGTTCCAACAGATGAATCGAAACCATAAAATCCTCGGACTTGGCGCAGGATGCCTGACGTTGCTTGCGGCGACCTCGGTATTCCACGCATGCGCCAATGCTTATGCAGCCGACGTAAAGGAACCGGTTGATTATGTCAACCCCTATATCGGCAACATAAGCCATCTCCTTGTACCTACTTTTCCCACCGTGCAGCTCCCCAACAGCATGCTGCGTGTCTATCCCGAGCGCAACGACTATACCAGTCAGTTGCTCAACGGGCTCCCGGTGATTGTGACAAACCATCGCGAGCGCTCAGCGTTCAAGATCAATCCCGGCCACGACGGCGCCATGGCTGCTGTAAAGCAGTACAGCTACGACAACGAGCACCTTACTCCTTACGAGTTCTCGGTTGATATCGCCACCCCCGAGGGCGACGATCCGATGCACGTGCGCTATGCGGTGAGCAACCAGGCCGCTATCTACGACATAGATTTCGAAAACAGCGAGCCCGGTAAGCCTGCCTATATTGCCATAAGCACCGGCAACGGCAAAATTAATGTCGATGGCAACCATATCAGCGGCTGGCAGCAGCTCCCTAACGATACCAAGGTATACGTTTATCTTGATGTCGACAAAGCTCCTACTGCTGCCGGTATTCTTGAGGACGGTATCGTCAACACGGGAATAGGTAGTGCCGAGGGTAATAATGCGTGTGCCGTATGGCAGTTTGCCGACGGAACTACCGACGTCAGTCTCCGCTATGGCGTATCGTTCATCTCCGAGGAGCAGGCTGCCAAAAATCTGGCACGCGAGATAAAGGATTTCGACATTGACGCAGTTGCATCCAATGGCCGCCAGGTATGGAATGACGCGCTCGGACGTATTGAGGTGCAGGGGGGTACTGACGATCAGAAAACAGTACTCTATTCGTCGTACTACCGTACATTCGAGCGTCCCATATGCATGAGCGAGGACGGACGTTATTTCAGCGCGTTCGACGGTCAGGTACATGAGGACGAGGGTACGCCTTTCTATACCGACGACTGGATCTGGGATACATATCGTGCCGCTCATCCGTTGCGTATCCTTCTCGACAGCGACCGTGAGGAGGCAATCCTTGCTTCCTTCCTGCGCATGGCCGATCAGATGGGTACGGGCTGGATGCCTACTTTCCCCGAAGTCAACGGCGACTCGCGCCGCATGAATTCCAATCATGGCGTGGCTTCGGTGGCTGATGCAGTGGCAAAGGGTATAAAGATCGACACACTTCGTGCGTATGACGCATGCCGCAAGGGTATCGAGGAAAAGACTCTTGCTCCCTGGAGCGGCAAGCCTGCCGGATGGATTGATGAATTTTATGCAAAGAACGGCTACATTCCGGCTCTCCGCCCCGGAGAGAAGGAGACCGATCCCAATGTACACAGCTGGGAAAAGCGTCAGCCTGTGGCAGTAACCCTCGGCACAAGCTACGACCAGTGGTGTCTGGCACGTATCGCCCAGGCTCTCGGCAAGACCGATGATGCCGCGCGCTACGACAGCTGCGCTCTCAATTACCGCAACATCTACAATAAGGAAACTGCATTCTTCCATCCGAAGGACAAGGACGGCAAGTTTATCGAGCCATTTGACTACAAGTGGGACGGCGGCCCCGGCGCACGCGAATTCTACGGTGAGAACAACGGCTGGGTTTACCGCTGGGATGTCCCCCACAATGTGGCTGACCTTATCGAGCTTATGGGCGGAAACGAAAAGTTTGTGGCCAATCTTGACCAGACTTTCCGCGAACCGCTCGGCCGCGGCAAGTCCGAGTTTTACTCGAAGCTTCCTGATCATACGGGCAATGTGGGCCAGTTCTCGATGGCCAATGAGCCTTCGCTCCACATACCTTACCTTTATAATTATGCCGGCATGCCCTGGAAGACTCAGAACGCCATACGCGATCTGCTGAAGATGTGGTTCCGCAACGACCTCATGGGTATGCCGGGGGATGAAGACGGCGGAGGTATG
>JAHZGZ010000274.1:0-5892 GCA_019420545.1 Bacteroidales bacterium
GCACAAGCCAGCGCACCTCAATAAAGCGCACGATGCCGGAACGACCGCTGCCTTGGTGGGCGTAGAAATAGATACGGTTGGCCCTTGATGTGAACTTGATGTATTTGCGCTCACAGTCGTATGAGCAGACCTTTTTCGGCCATACGTTGATACGCTGTTCCAGGAAGTAGTATTTTGCGCCGTCGGGAGAGAACGGAGCTATAGTGCGCCCGTCGGGGAGCGTTGTCTGAGCAGAACGCATGGCGGCGGCAACGGTCATCAGCGAGATATTGGGATAGATACCTTTATCATCGGGGCGACCACTACGGATAAGGTCTTTCTTACACTTTGCGATATTGTTGAACAGAATAGAACCCCACCCGGCATAGGGATTAGTGTAGCCCGTGGCCTCATCGCTCGGCTTATCGGGATCTACTTCGGGGTCACAAGTCTTGCCACCGTCGTTGTCCTGACCGTTGCACGTATCGCAGTCATAGACCTTGTTCATATACATTCTCATCGGCTCCATGCCGTCTACACCAAGGTAGGCACCATTCACAATCTTGCAACCGTCTTCCAGGAACCACATAGGCTGCATGTTCTTCGCACGCTGGTCGATTGCCGCGAGATAGTCAGTGAAGATGTGGTATGCCATGACTGATTCCATAGACATGAATTTCCACGCCTCAGTCTGCCAGCGAGCTTTCCACGTCGACGCAAGTGCCGCTTTTGAGTAGTCACATGAATCCATGAACCGGAGAACGTTGAACAGGTCATAGGGAACTTTACGACCCATGGCAAAGTCAATGGCGAGCTGGTCATCTTCAATCATACACTCGAAAAACTGAGTCCACACGGGGTACGTTGTGTTGGAAACGAGGCCCTTGTCAACAAGTTTCTTCACCCATGATGAAGTACCCGTTTCCATTTTCATCATGTCCTCGACAGTGGAGATACCCATCCACCAACAGAGGCCGGTGTAGTTTAACAACTCAAAACCCGTTACAGGGTTAACAACATCGCCGGTTATGACCCATTTCCCATTGCTCTGAACCATACTGCCTGTGGTTTCTACCCATTCGGCACCAGGTTGCGTGCGACGGAATACACGGAAAGATCGGCCGCAGTATTCGGCAATGGCTATGACATTGTGCTTGGGGCTGTCAACATCTTCAATGTCGCTTGGATATTCCCACGTTGATTTGTCGGCAGTGGCGATATATTCATCAAGTGTTTGGCCGGGGGCGCAGAACAGCTCTTTGAAGTCACCATAGTTCAGACAGCCTTTGTTATATCCGGGAACATCACAGAACCCGAGGGCTCGTTGTTCTTTCTTGCTCTCCATGTAGGAGCCGCGCAAGTGGAAATAAACATTCTGGAGAGTGTCGGACGTGGACCGGAAGATAGCACAGGGGAAGTTGGCAATGGAATGGTTCATCTGAATGCCCGTGAGATGAACATCACCCTTGTCCCAAGTGCCGTCATAGAATCTCTGCGCAGGCGTCATATACGATGAGCCAAGAGCGCGGAACGTGGCGTTCATCATGTCGCACACCCCACCATTGTTGGCACACGAGCTGTCGGAGAAGTCAATTTTGTTCATCGCTCTCTGAATCGGCATGGTGTTGTCACCGATTCGGATATAGCCGAGTGCGAACAGCTTGAATGTTTCGTCGATGTCTGCGAGATCTTCGGCGCTCAATCCGGCACGGAGTTCTGGGTCAGTTGCATACTCGGGATAGAGAGGTGTGATAACAGACTTCTTATAGTCATCGTCCTCGTTCTTGAATGTACGCTGCGATGAGGTGGTTCCCTGGCGTTTTTTTGTAACATTGATGGCTTTATATGAACGCCAAGGCTTCTTCGGACAATTGAAGCACTGGGTAATATTCTTAAATTTCGGCGAGGTAGTCATGCCGTTGTCATCTGAACCATTGCCACAGTCAAACACCTTAAACCCATCCTCACTATCGACATTGATCATATAAGAAATGCCACGGGCCCACAACGCGGAAGCCGACGGCCTCTGCTCGGTTGTTCCCTCTGCTGTCTGCGATACGAGAACATTCTCCTTGTTGTATTCTTCAACCATTGCCTGCGTGTCGTGACCCTTGACCAAATAGTTATCAAAGGCTTGCGCCCACTCATAGTAAGAGCGATACGCAAGAATGTAGTAGATGTAAAGGTCACCATCCGTGCCATCGAAACTCATAGTGGCAGGGCAGAATATATTACCTTGTCCGGGAACGTAGCCAAGGGTTGCGGCCTCTTCTCCGTCAATATATAATTTCATGGTTGAGTAACGTATGCCGTTACGCTCTACATACACAGATGCAGGTTCTACCACGAACGCAACTGTGTGGTCTTTGTTGTTTTCCAACGGCCGCTCCTCGACGGCATTTATACCATTCTTACAGAAGATAGCCGCCTTATTGCCGCACACATAGAAGCCAGCTCCAGAGTCAGGGTTATAGCATGATATGAGGCGAGCTTCCGGGTCGCGGATACTGCGGGTGGCGATCTTCATCTGCACTGCCGCTCCAGTCTGTTCGACTGTTGAGAATCCGAATGGAGAGTAAGGCAGATGTGCTTGAACGTTTTCAGCAATACACAAACAGTTTTGGCCGAGAAATTCAACAAAGCCATTGGTTGACCAGTTGGACCCAACCACATCCATTGTATAGCCGTTATCGCTTATAGTGTGGTCTGATTCGTCATTGGTACGAGAGCGGAAATCGAGATCGAAAACAGCACCCGTCTTCAATGCGATGTCAAGAGCACTGCCGTCAACGACAATCTCAACGCTCGGAGAGTGTACAACCCCAAACCGACCTTCAAAGACAAGAGTATCTCCCTGGGCATAGCCGCTGATCTGCTTACGCATATTCAACACCTTATCGGGGTCAATCTTAACCTGACTAATTTTCGTGTTGCCGATATACATATCAACGAGGGCTGTGGAAGGCACCCCGTCTATCTTTCGATAAGCGGCCACATCAAGACTCACGGTGTCAAACAGTCGGATTTTACCGTTATTGGAGTCGTCATAGCGCAAAGCGATAAGCATTTCATCGCTGGAGGGATCAACGCACATGATAGTGGAGTAAACGATGTTGCCTTTAACACCGGAATTGACACTTTCGCCCTGCATACGGATTTTGTAGGCTCCATGAGTAAGGCCAAGTTGCGAGGCATTGAACATCACCGGGCGAGAGAACGCATTGGTGACGACATCGCTATGAATATTCTTCCACTCTCCGTTTATGAGAATATCCACCTTGCAACGGATACCACCCTCGGACTGGTTATTGTAGAACGCATACATCTCAACGTATGTCTGCGTGTCTGTCGGCGCGATAGTCTGAGAAAGCCGCTGTGTGCATGTCAGCGTCAAATCTTCGGCTATGACAGTAATGTTCTTTCGCCCCGTGCGGCCGGTATCATCGGTGGCAACAAGGGTGAAAGTCTTTTGTCCGGCGACTGTGAAGAACTTGGTAAAATCGAGGTCAAAGGTGAAACTTGTCATAGACGGCGAAGATGCCTTATTGACATTGGCCGACCATACGACTGCCTTTGTATCCTTGTCGATGAGTTCCAGACGCTCAATAGAATTGTCAGTTTCAACGCTACCAATAGTGGTAACTGAACGAATTGCAGCTTTGGTTGCCAGAGACGAACCGAGCGCGGCATATAGGGGTGCTTTATGGAACGCTATCGACACGATTGTGCCGGAGGAGTCGCCGCCACCGCCTTGCGAGGCAAGAAATTCTATCGGATCCAGAATGTCCTCTCCGGCTCCGTTCACGAGCTGTATAGAGACGGTGCCATCTTCTTGTGTCACACGGTGTCCGGCAGGGATAAGGTCGCAAGCACCGCCAGTAGAGAACGCATCCTTACCGTCTTTTACTGGCTTGTCAGAGGTCTTGACCTCACTGCCTTTTGCCGAACCGAAAGGCTCCCATGCTCCGGGGACATTGAAACTTGCTACTGACTGAACAAGCTGCTTGGACTCCCATTTGCCGTCACCTATCTTGTATGTTATGACCATGCCTGCCTTACGGTAGGTAATGCCTGTCTCGGTTTCCTTGTCTGCTATGGCCTTGATAGCACTTTCAAGGGTATATGCTCCGTATTGGAGCGCACCCTCTCCGCAAAGGTCGTTCACGTTGAGAACAGGCTCGGTACCGGCAGAGGTTCCAGCCATATCAATCCAATTGCTCTCATTGCAAAAATCTTCAACACTGAGGGTAGAGCCTATGTACTGGTACTGTTTCCATGTTGTCGCAGTGGCGGCAAAGGTTATCTGAATACCGAGCTTCGCACGGTCTTTGGAAAACACGGCAGCGATGGCAGTACCGAGGTCGTAATATGGGTTGGTAGTGTTGGTCTTGGGAATCTCCACGGTAACGTTTAGACAGTTGCCATCGGCAGAACCAGCAGAGCCGAAAGGCTCCCACTGTGTAACATCTTCCCAATCGTTTCCTTCGTCAAAGGGCGTTCGTGGCCAATGATAAGTTTCCCATTGTTCAACAAGATTGCCGTTAGCATCCTCTTTCTCGATCCATACGCGAACTATGGAACCGTACTTTCGTAGTTCTGCCGGAACCCCAGGCAGAGCATCCTGGAGAGAACTATACGGATTGGAATTGTCAACAACCTCATTGAGATTGATGAAATTGACACCAGCCATATCTGTTAACGTTACATGGCTGTTTAGCCTGTTGAAATTGTCTTGTAGAGAATTATGCTTTTGGGCAAATTCTTGTAAATCTTCCTGCAACTGTAAGCCCTCATCTCCAGGGAACGCAGTATTGGCAGTATGGCCCAGCGTGAGATCAGAACCGGTGGAAACAAACGTGTTGCCACCCCATCGATAGCTGCAGTTGGCAGATGTGTCAACATACTGTTTGTCGGCTACTGGAATACGACCATTTACAGATGTAGTTCCGAATAGGTCTCCGTCCAACCAATTGTTGTAATAGGTAAAGTAGCGAGTGACAAGTGCCAATTCCAGCTTGTCATTCACTTGCCAGATATCAGTTTTTGTAAGACCAGACACTGGGAGTCCCGTCTCAATTTGAGGCGAAACCATTTCAAGCATAGCCTTTTTATTGACCAAACGCCAATCAGCATCGGCGATAGCCGTATTAGCTACTGCAAGCAGAAATGTATTGGTGTCGGTATTGTACACTACCATGCAGTTGTCATCGGTTGAATTGTGGCTGACCGATGTCGGCGTAATGGATACACCGGATACTTTCGCACCAAACTCCTTGACATCATCGTAGGCGTCTGGAATAAAGCGAGAGGGAATCTTGCTGTTATTGTCAAGTGTGGCAATACCGCCAGCAACCCCGAGTTTGTTGTTGAGAGTATTTACCCCACTTTGTGCCGTTTCTGCCTTTGTTTTGGCTGTGGCCGCCGTGTCTCTGGCGGTCTGGGCAGTGTCATAGGCACTCTGTAATTTAACTTTGTCGGCGGCAGTCATCAGTCCGGATTTGCTTGTTGTAGCAATCGGAATTGATGCCGTGATGGTCTTGCCAACCGACGATATAGAGAGTGTAGCAGAACTCTCGGCAGCAGTAATACTTGCCGATTTCAGCTCACACTTTGCGATGAGGTTTTTGAGTGAGTCTTGTTCCGTTGAGGACAAAGACGCAATCAAATCCCTAAGCACTTTGTACGTCACTCTCTTGCCTCCGTTGATTTCAAAACTATCGTTATCGCTCAACGATGTTACCGGCGTGAGTTGTTCGATAGTCCGTGAATTGGTACGGATGGCAGATAGTACCGTATTGACGATGCTTTGCATTTCGTCTTGGGTGATTGCCATACTGTTATTTTATTAAACGGTTAATATTAGTGGTTGCTAATCGGTAATTGGAGTCATCGACACGGCGCATGAGTGCTTGA
>JAHZGZ010000274.1:5902-13612 GCA_019420545.1 Bacteroidales bacterium
TGTTCCAAAGTGAGTGCAGGATCTATATTGACTACCTTCTGAAGATTCTGCGTAAACACAAAACTATTTACACCCTCCAGCAGCACGGTCGTTTCCGGTACGGAGTTGTCCTTCCTGGCATATCTCTCTCCGTCAAAGTAGACATAGGAACAGCAGAGAAGACGATTGAGGAGTTCTGCGAACCATACCGGACACCCCTCGCTGTTCCCGAGCGTGAATTTCTTTTGAGTGGAATCAAGACCATAGAGTTGCACGATGTCTGATTCATCGGTAACGAACTGCTCACCCTCCACAGCAAAAGTCCAATTGCTATCCTTAAACCCACCTGGTACGCGGAAATCGAAGAATCTCTGCATACCGTCAATGAAGAACACGGCATCCTTACGGTGTCGGTTGTTGTTCATTGAATATTGAATAAGTGTAGTATTATTGAGTATTATTGGGTCATCGGTTATGCGGAAAACATTGCTTGTCATTCCATTTATTTTTAAGGAATAGTATCCCGCAGACGGAGAGAGTACGGCAAAGCGCACCTCTATTGATTCATTTATAGTCCAAACAGAAGTTTCAATTACTGTTAACAAAACATGATTAGGTTCTGAATACAACTCCCAATCACCATCTTCCTCATTGGGCGCACAGAGAAGTTCTATCAGAATCTGGTCGGTGGGCGCAAATGTCTGAATATAGCGGCTATCTATCCCATCACGTTTGTGATGAGAAAAAAACAGCGGAGTGAATGGACTCAATATCATAATTCTATATCCTTTACAAGTAATTTGAATTTGATCGCTTCTGCTCGGGCAAAAAGAATCCTACATTCGGATATATACCCATAGTACGTTATCCCCATAGATGACACTTTGTAAAGAGCTGTCGGATCAATGGGTGTATCAATATCGCCGGTAATGAACTCCACAGTGCCGACGGTAAACAACTGGTTCATCAGTTGAATATCTGTATTACCACGTACTCCATCCACTGCAACATCTGTGTTGCCGTCAAACGAAGCGAATTTTAGCATGTTATTATTTTGAATCGCCGAGAGGTATCCTTCATTGGCTTTCACACAACGGAAAGGGGCATATTCCCCGTTAAAGACACTATCAGATAACGCGCCGGTAATCGCAACACTGCGGTCAATAGCAAGTGATTTAATTGTTCCCGCAGCATCTCCATTGTTCCCGCTACCATCGTTGGTAATCGGAGTTTCAACAGTTTTACAATGGACAAAGAATACTGCATTATCGCTCTTATTGTCAGTTGTATCCTTTGCCCTTTCCTGAGACATAAACTCAAGGCCATAACAGTCCGCCCTGTATTTACTCTTTAATTCTATCTTTTTTTCATTAAGATCTATACCGGTAGTGAACTGGGCAGAGAAATTCCATTCGTCACGGCCACATTCAGCCTCATATTCTTGCTTGTCATATCCGGCTATTACAGTCGAAAATATAAAGTCGTTATTGGTCGAATATTGTAACTCCCGAACATTGTCTATTTCGATGATACGCTCTACGTCATACATGGATGAGCGAGGCATAAAGAACACGTCCTGCTCATCCTGCGCGCAGTTAGCAACATCTCCCTCATAACCTTGTAACTCCCATTCATCGTTCACGAAATAACCTTGCCCAGATGTTTCATCGATAAAAACTTTATCATTCCTGGCTTTATTGGTAGTTTCATCATTATATTCTTTCCAATCATCTATGTTATTGGTTGCAGGCCATCTCGTATAAAAATTACCATTGTTGTTGTTATAAACCGCAAATACACCGTGCGTTGACATAAATATTAAATCACTGATATTTGCAGCCGGGCACTCCTCGTGAAGAATTGGATTCATCGTGATATTCCACGTACCAGAAAACATCTGTGTTCCAACAAATCTGCTCCTCTTTAATTCTCCAAGATGGTAGCTATAACCAAACACAGCCTGCATCCATTCGCAAAAATCATTGAAAGTTGTATAGAGTTTTGCCATCGGTAGTCCTCGGACACTCTCTGCCGCGAGTATATAAGTTTTACTCATACGCGCATCAGTGTCAGTAATATGCGGATTTATACGTATTCGGTTATCACAGATTTTGTCAAGGAGAGCTTTTGCCAATGATTTTGGAGAAATAGCATCTATACCGATTGTCTTTGCTCTACTTACCCAACTCGTTTGGATTTTTGATTTAACGGAAAATGAGGGGCTACCATCGGTAATGATTATATTGGACTGAAATGTATATACAAGAGACAGTTTATCACCTGCCTTGAGATCGTTAAACTTAAACTTGTTTTTGTACAAGTATAACGCAGGAAAATCTTTTTGATTCCAGAACCAAGCCCATAAAGCACAATCCGAAATGATCCAATCATTTGCAACATTGCCAAATGGCATTACTGCGAATATCGTTCCGGATTCCAAGGCTACTATATCTTTTTTGCCGACAATAGCCCATGACCCTCCTGTTGCTGTGGGATATCTCTTTTTTAATGCTTCAAGAGATGTATAGGTGCCTAAAAATTTAGATTTAGGATATGCGTCATCGTCATCGCCAGAGCAGTGAAATACGGTTGCGACTGTACTTGATGCTCCAGAACTGTTTGTTCTGACAAGATATATGTCTGCAATTTCATTTTTAGCAAATGGAGAGCACGTGAACTCAGTATTGATTTCAATACTGAGTTCAAGGCTATTTACATCGTGCTTTACTTCAATGAAGCTATCATTACCACCGGTGTCTTGATCATGGTAAACTATTGGGCTGTTCTCGTAAACCTCTCCATCTCCATCTATGTATGTCGGTACTAATTTATTCTCGTTTTTGTGGAGGGTTACATACTGCCCATTTAAGCTATTTGCTCCATCTCCAGCGATAACGTGCTGTACCATATTCGACATCGCTATACGGTCATAATTCAGGGTGTCTGACACGGGCAAATCGTGACCGACAACGAACTCATATTTTGTGCTTTTGCGTGCTTTGATTGATGCAGCAAGACTGTCGTCAATACAGTTGGCATTAAGTACATAGTCAGTCCATGACAAAGATGATATATCAAGCGGAAATTCAAACCTTTTTTCCCACTCCCAGCGGTCGGTAATTGTATAAAATTTCAGAATAATCTTAGCCTTGAGTCCATCACGCAGATATGCAGACATAATTAGTTTGTAAGCTCGATTTACAAACTGAAACTGAGAAGTAAATGAACGTGTAATGCCACTATAATCTACTCGCTTATATACACATAGAATCTCATCCCAATTTCTTATGTCATCGGGACCGAGTTCGTTATCTTTGCCGTCAATTTCTAAAATATATTTTGTGAGCATGGTTTTGGTCTTTTTCGCAAAAGTAGGCCAATACCACACACGTTCAGCCAAATGGCAAAAAAACTGAATTTTCATAAAGGCGCATAATGCCGTCTAACTCTTTGAGCCATCGCATTATGCGTCATAATTAGCCTTAAAATCGAAATGTCATGGGAGCATTTTTGAGGGACATATGACTACATCTCCAGCGATATAGTCATACTGGCCTATGGCCCGGTGCAGATGCGCTATTGCAGAGGCGATCCGGTTACATCCTTTGGAGAATTTCCCCTCCTCATTGACAATCATAATCTGCTCATCGTTGAGTTTCACAATCTCAATATAGCCATCTACATATTTCTGCACCTCTGCAAGTTTAAACTCCTTGCCGTTCGCGGGGCTGATTTGGCTTACCTCACACTTTTCAGTGATGAGGTAAGCGTTGACAGGTAGAAGTTCCATCAGATTGCGCAGATAAGGTTCTCGACTTTGAAACAGCGGAAGGAGTTCTTCTCAATGTCAAAGTAAGCCATTGTCTTGTAGGAGGGCTTGGTTACTTTCTTGCCTCCGAGGGTGGCACCGGCAGGCACATTCTTGAGGGTTCCCATAGCCTTGCGTATGGAGCCGTCGGCTTTGGTGTAGTAAAATGTCACAACGCCCTCGCGCATGGCTTTAGCGAGGCGGTAGAGCTGCCAGGCTTTTATCATGCAGATACGCCAAGCCTGCTTGGTGGCTTTCCAGAGTTGCCATGCGTACTTCATCACTCTCACGCGGAAATTGTTCTTCTTATCCATAATTGGTGGTGGTTATTGGTTTGACTTGTAGTATTTTATTATGTTGTAAAGTTAGCCATTATTTACGATAGACACAAACAGAATGGCCACCATTTAACGTCTGATTTACACCACTTTGCCACCTTAACATTTACTGACGTTTTACCCCTCAAGTGCCTCACGAAGCATCTTGCGACCATTGCTGATTCTGCTCATGACGGTGCCTTTGGGTATCCCGAGCATCTTTGAAATCTCATCGTAGTTGTAACCTTTGGCATACAATATCACACACTCTATGGCAACAGACTTTCTCGCACACTCCCGGACAGTCGAGAGTATGTGAGAAATGGTCATATCCTGCTCCGCAGTCAGCGGTGAGGCATAGGAATAATCATCATCCATTCCGGTAAACGGCACACACTTTCGCCGGTTGTATTGGGTAATGAATGTGTTTCTCATAACCGTTAGGGCCCACGGTCGGAAATCTTTCCGCGAGTCAAACCTATCACGGCTCCTTAGTATCTTCTCAATCGTTTCGCTGGCGAGATCTTCTGCGTCATATTCATTCGGACAAAATAGCAGTGCTTTTTTGCGGAGCCACGTGATATTGTCAACAACAAGGTGTTCTATATTCATTGTCCAATTTATTTGAATTGGAACACCCTGCGCAATATATGCGCGTCTTTCTCGGCCTCTGCTCTCATTCGCCGGGCGTTGTAGTGCATACGGTCTATGGCATCATCTATCGAACGAGAGCGATTCTTTAGGCTCTTCCTGATGATTGCCAACTCTGAGAGGATAATGTCGCATTTCCTCTCTACTCGTTCAAGTCTTGACTGCTTGTGTTTTTTGTTTTTTCGGTTGTTCATAACTCTTGCGGTTTTGCAAGGAGTTACTAACAATCCGGAGATTTATTCAGTCTGAAATAGAAAACAGGCGCATTCATCTTGAACACGCCTGTAAAACTGTAATATGATGTGCGATTACTTCTTCTTCAAAGCTGCCATCTGTGCCTTGACTTCACGGTTATGCCGTGCAACGAGATTGGCATACAATGTAGCCTTGATGGTGGCGGGGTCTATCTGGAACTTGAAATGGACCATGATCGCCGCAGTCTGTGCATCAAACTGTGCGCGGATTTTCTCACGTTCAGCGATGACTTTCTCATTTTCGGCCTCTATATCTTCAAGTTCTCGTTGTGCCTGGGCGAGTTTCGCCTGAATAATGGCTTCTACTCGGCTATCAGCCCATGAAGATGCAGACATACCATACTCAACAAGAACCTCACGCGCTCTGCCGTATTGTTTGAGTGACGCGAGATTATTACACATCGTAAAGATGATGACGTTCATCTTTGCCTTTATCCAATCCTCGACGTGCTTGAAATAGGAACTGGTGCCGCCAGGGTCCGCTATTGACCGATATTCAAGTACAATATTGCGCGTGGCAACGGCCAGTTTGTTCGGATTCCCAACTTCATGATTGGCGAGCAACACGCTTGTATCTCCGCAAACGAGGTCAACGAATTGCGATAGGGTAAGTTGTTCGAGATTCTCTTTCATATTCTGTCTGATATGTAGCGATTAAGTGATTTGTCAATAGAGTGTTGGTATTGTCGGTTGGAATGACGCCGCATGATGAATATGAAAGCGTCCATCTTTTCCTCGAGTCGCTTGTAATCGTTGTTGATGATTACAGGTGTGCCACTGTCGCCGGTTACATTCAGAGGCAAGATTCCAGGCGTCATATCATCAATGCCGTCTATGTTGGGCTTGACTACGGCACCTGCCGGCAGGTCTACTACTGTCGGGGTGTCGGGTGTTATCCATGACTTGCCACCAAAGATTACTAACTCCGGCACACCACCGTCACCTACGATTGCAGGACCGCCTTTGTGTCGGTCGGTACCTTTGGCATACTTGGGTATCGGAGTTGCAAGGATTGTGGCAATTTGTACGGCACCCATAGCTCCGGCAATTGCCGCCATAGCGATACCGACCGGGAATGGTTGCATCTGGAGAGCGTTCATGATGGCAAGAGCGGTGGCGATACCAGCCTGGGCAACGCCGTTGGCTTTATCCCACACGGCTTGCTTATATTTGAGTTGCTGTTTTTTCTTTTCCAACTCCTCATTCTTTTTGGCAGTCTGCGCCTCGGCGGCTCTTTTGCGAGCCTCACCCTCTTCTTCAGTGATCACGTTTTTCTCGACGAGTTCGGTAATCCTTTCAACCTCTGCCTCGCCGGCGGCGGTATTTGCTTCCTGCTCTTCCTCAATCTTTGCTATCTTGGCATCATAGACGGTGGCGACAAGTTCTGTGATGGTGTTGAGGGAGTCTGCGGCCACTTGGAGCCACTGCTGGGCATTTGCCCGGCGTTGCTCACTCGCCTTGTTGTCTGCCTCGGTTATCCTTTGAATTTGAGCAATGGAGGCATCTGCCATAGCCGTTTCCAAATCACCTTTTGCCTTGGCGAGTGCCTGTTCATATTTGAGTCGATCCTCAGCTGATAGTTGCTCGTTCTTGAGTATTTCTTCCAGCATGGCAATAGAACTACGGGCAGTCTGCCGGGCATACTGTTCGGCGAGGCAAGCCTGGTCTTGCTCGAATTTGGTACGAAGAGCCTCTTGCTGGGCTACGTTGCCTTTGGCGGCGGCAAGTTCCCGGGCATAGCGTCGTTTCAGAGTATTCACAGCCGAGATGTAGGCATTATCCTGATTGCTCTGCTCACTTGCATAGCGTTTTTCAATCAGTTCTGCCATCTTCGTGGCGTGTTCTTCCTCTGCATCTTCTCGGAGTTCGGCATATTTAATAGCAAGGTTGACTCTCATTTCCTCCGCCTGTTCTACGGTAAGAGTTTTGGCAGTTTCCGATTTTTGGATTGAGAGTAATTCTGCTTGATATTGGTTTGAAAGAGCCTTTTGTCGCCATTCAAGTTCTTCAGCCGAACCTTTCTCAACAATTGCAAGATGAGAATTTATGAAATCAGACTCGGCTTTATTTGCTCTTTCAATCTGCGACATCTGCAATTCAGCCATCTTTTGATTATGTTCTGCGGTCAAACCCTCAATTTGTTGGCTCAAGGCTTTTCGCATAGCGACCTGTGTTGATGTGGTCTTGGCGAGTTGTTCCTGGAGTTCTTTGCGCTTTCGGTTGAAAGACAGAATCTCGGCTTGCCGCTGACGTTCCAGACTATCGGTAATGATTTTGAGCAGTGCATTTTCTCCGGCTTGCACTGCTTTTTTCAGTTCGTCGGCCCTCTTTTTTGCGTCATCAGCCGCACTCTTATTCGCCCTGGACGTTGTACGTTCAGTTTCTTTCGTTTCCTCAGCATTGACAGCATCGACTTTCATCTGTGCAGCCTTGTCAAGTGATGCAACAAGATTCTCATAGACTTGCCGTGTAATCTTCTCTTGTTCAAGCAATGTAGCCGCAATTGCTTTCTGCTGTTCCAACTCAGCCTGTATGAGCTGACGTTTGTACTCATAAGTCCCAAGGCGTTGTTTTTTCTCCTCTTCCTCTGCGGCATGAATGACTCCAAGCAGATAATTCAGACTATCTTCTTTGTGAGCCTCAAACTCTTCATCGGCTTTCTTTTTGGCGTCGAGAGCCTCTTTATATTCATCTTCATCAT
>JAHZGZ010000275.1 GCA_019420545.1 Bacteroidales bacterium
ATACCTGTTCTGGTTGCCTCCGATGGGAGTTGACTCAGGGCGCTGTTGACACGATTCTGCACATTGACGGCTGCCATGTCGGCGTTGGCTCCCTGCTTGAAGTAAATCATGATTGACGCATCGCCTGTATTGGAAGCAGTGGAGATCATATAAGTCATGTCCTCACACCGTTGATAGCTTCCTCCAAAGGAGCAATGACAGCCTTCTGCACGGTCTCGGCATTTGCGCCGGGATAAGTCGCCCACACGTTGATGGTCGGGGGTGCGATGTCGGGATATTGTTCCACCGGCAACGAGAAGATGGCTATCGCTCCCATCAGGACGATTACGACCGAAATCACCCCGGAAAACACCGGGCGGTCTATGAAAAAGCGCAGGTTCATTTTTTATTGGTTTTAGGGGTGACAGACATTCCTTCCTTTACCAATCCCACGCCCTCTGAAATGATAGTATCTCCTACGGCAAGACCATCCTTCACTATATAGTTGTTGCCGTCATTCAGGCGGTCAACGGTAAGATACGCAGCTTCTGTCTTACCGTTTTTAAGTCGATAGGCTATAATCTTGTCCTGCAACTCTACGGTGGCTGTCATGGGAACGACAATAGCATCCGAGCCTAATCCCTGAATGACAACATTGCCGATTGTACCGCTCAAAAGCTCTTTATCCGGATTTGGAAAAAGAGCTTTTATCTGTACGGTACCGGTTGTGAAATTGACGACTCCGCTTATTGTCTCAATCTTTCCCTCCCGTTCATAGAATGAACCGTCGTTTAACTGAAGTTTAACCGCAGGCATATCGTTGATGATTCTGTATATCGAACCATAACGAGAAACCAATTGACGCAATTTATTTTCGGAGATGGAAAAATAGGCATACATCTCCGAATTGTCCGACACCACGGTAAACGGTTGCTCTATTGTCGGACTGACGAGTGCGCCAATACGGTAAGGGAGCGTTCCTACCACACCGTCGCTCGGACTTTTGATTTCCGTATATGACAGATTGTTACGTGCATCTGCTTCATGTGCTTTTGCCTGCTCTAACTCGGCCTGTGCCACAGCCAATTGATTGCGTGCGACTGAAAGTTCATAATCGGAAATCACGTTTTCATCAAACAGGGATTGTTTCCCGTTCAGTTCGATGCGGGATGTCTCGACTCTTGCTTTCGCCGCACTGACATTGGCGACAGCCGTGCGCAATGCGGCCTGATACGGTACCTGGTCAATGATGGCAAGTACCTGTCCGCATCTCACCCTCTCGCCCTCTTTCACACACAGGCGAGTTATGCGGCCCGAAACCTGGGGAATAATATCCACATCCTGCCGACCGCGGATGGAGGCAGAGAAAGTCTCGGTGAGTTCCACCGGTTGCTCTGATACTGTCAGCACAGGTAATGACTGCGCTGTTTCCGTTTCTTCTGACGATTGCTTGCAGCCTGTGAGTTGCAGAAGGCAAACGCCTGAGAGAACAGTTACTTTTATGGTATTATGTATATTCATCCGTTCTATTGTTTTTTTCAGCCCGCAAAGTTAGTATTGAAGCAGTGCGCGTAAAAGGACAAACTGCATGAGCCGGACAAAATGGGCGATGAAACGGACAATTCGACAGATGAATCGGCTCGTGTACATTGTCCGCTTCATTTATCGTTTTGTCCGCCTCAACCGTTGATTTGTCCGGCTCGACTACTTTTCCCTATGAAGCTCCAATGACATTATATACCTTTGCGGACATCATATACCTTTCTAAAAAAATGAGTAACTTTGCTCTAATAAATTCATAGACAGATGGTAACCTCCGATACAAGCATAATGAACTGGAAAAACGGCATTCTTCTGTCTACCGTTTCCTATGCATTATACATGGTAATCTGGCTGATGCTTGATGATGAGACATCGAAACAACTGCCCGAAATGATATGGTCTGACTATGTGTTTGATTTTTCGTTATGTGTTTTATTCACCTATATCTCACTCGTTTTTTGTTATTTACTATTTAGATTCCTGCCATTCAGGACGTCTTATTTATGGACAATTGTCTATGCCTCCGGACTGCTAATAATCAACAATGTCGTTGCCTTTGGGATGGTCTCGCTTTTCTGTCTTATTTGGGGCGATATAAATAGTAACGCCGTATATAATGAGTTGATGAACATGAAGGGCGCTTACACATTTGCCATGATAGCGACTTTCATATCGAGTGTATATGCCAACTCCTTTTATCTAAAATCATATCTGAAAGCGCAGGATGAGAAACAAAAACTGGAGATCGCTCTTATAAAAGAAAAGGAAAGCGCGTTACAGTTCCAGTTAAACTCTCTGAAACTCCAGATAAATCCACATTTCCTTTTCAATAATTTCAGCACTTTATCTGAACTGATAGAAAGCGAACCGGAAACGGCAAGCGACTTCCTGTCGCATCTGTCAAAGGTTTACCGACATATCGTGCGGAATCTGAACGTCAACCTCATAGACCTACGTGATGAGCTGAAATTCATAGACTCATATTTCTATCTGATGAAACTGCGTCATGGAGATGGCATCAAAGTTAACATTGACAACAGTTTGCGCACTTCGGGCTATAAGATCCCTCCGGCATCATTGCAACTGCTCGTCGAGAACGCGATAAAGCATAATGCCTTTTCTGCGGAACAGCCTATGATTATTGACATAAGGGCTGAAAAGGATTATCTTGTAATAAGAAATCTGAAACAGCCGCTGGAGTATCCTGTTGAATCCATAGGCGTAGGCCAGTCAAACATCGCAAGCCGATATTCATTGTTAAGCTCAAAGGAAATCAGGATAGAGGAAAGCGACCACTTCTATTCTGTCAGCGTTCCACTATTATAAAGAATCCGGTTATGAATGTACTTATTATAGAAGACGAGAGACATAACGCCGACAGGCTCACAAGGCTTCTCAACAGCGGCTTTGACGACATAACGGTTTACGGGCCTCTTCCAAGTATCGCCGATATACGCCGATTCTTTAATGAACCGGAAAGAATCGACCTCATTCTTGCCGACATACGCCTTTCCGACGGACTGAGTTTCGACGCGCTGAAGGATATTCCCGGCGACATCCCCGTCATTTTCACCACCGCTTACGATGAATATGCTCTTAAAGCCTTTCATTACAACGGAATCGCCTATCTTCTGAAACCGATTGACAAGGAAGAACTTGTCAAGGCTGTCGAGAAAAGCAGAAGGTTGACAGCTCCGTCAGCGACAAAAGAGATAGCCGAGATTTACCGGCTATTGCAAGGGAAACCGGAGGTATATCGCCAGCGGTTCCTTGTAGCGGAGAAAGACGGATATATCACCGTGCCGGTATCGGGGATAAGCTATATATCAGCCGAATCAGGACTTGCACGCCTGTATCTTAAAAACAAGAGGCAATATCACATAGATATGGCTCTCGATGATATTGACACGCAGCTCGACCCGTTACAGTTTTTCAGGGCGACCCGCCAGCAGATAGTGAACATATCATCGGTCCGGCGAATTTCCAACTGGTTCAACCGCAAGATCAAGATAATCCTTACAGAATACCCCGATGCGGAGATTGTCGTAGGCAAAGATAAAGTCACGCGCCTGAAACAATGGCTCGACCGTTGATCGACAAAAAATGGCAAGTACCAAGAAACCAAGATATTCCTCGCCACACATCCGTAATACAGATATCCGGCATATTCTCTTCAAATTCCTCTGACAATCAGTCAAATTGCCTAAATAAAAAAGAATAGGTAAATTTGCACTCATATATGTACACTCATAATGATCGACGAGGCTACACAAAAGGCTTTAAGGGCAACATATAACCCGGAAGGATCGGAACTGCGCCGCCATCAGCTCGTGATGCTCGACATGCTGGTATGGTTCGACGGAGTATGCCGCCGACACAACATACCCTACTGGCTGAGTTCCGGCACCATGCTCGGGGCTGTGCGCCACGGAGGATTCATCCCCTGGGACGACGATGTTGACGTAGAACTGATGCAGCCCGACTACCGGCGGCTCTTAAAAGCCATCGCCGACGAAGCTCCGGCAGCCGGATATGCCCTTCAGACCTCTGCCACCGATCCCGAATTCCTGTTCCCGTTCGCAAAGTTACGCGACACCCACACTACCATCGCAGAGGCTGACGGCCTCGACGCCCTGCAGGCTTTCCACGGAGCCTACATCGACATATTCCCGCTTGCTCCGTCTGGGTCGCGCCGCCTCCATCGCCTCGGTTCAAAGTTGGTAGGCACCGAACTGAAGATGCGTGTCGCACGCCCGTGGATGCGCCCGCTGCTCACGCCGCTGCGCCTCGCACTGAAACATATCGCTTACCCCCTGCTACGCCGTCTCTCGGCAATAGGGGCCGACAACACATGCCGTCATGTGATACCAAGCTATTTCTCGGGCACACGCAAAACAGGCGAATGCCTCCCCACCGGACGCATAACCTTCGAGGGACACACATTTGGCGCTCCCGCCTCACCCGACCTCTATCTGAGGCGTCTATTCGGCGACAGTTATATGTCGCTTCCGAAGTCGATCCACACCCACCTTGCCGCAAATTCAACAGTCAAGGCACCCTCCATCTCGGAATAATTATCTAACTTTGCATTCATCAAGGAGAAACATGTGAGCCGGGCGGTCAGTCGCTTGCCGACCTCGAGAGCGGCAAGAGGAAAGTCCGGGCAACGCAGAGCACCATGGTTGTTAACGGCAACCTGTCGGCGACGGCAGAGCAGTGTGACAGAAAACAACCGCCGCGGCCTCCGGGCTACGGTAAGGGTGAAAAGGCGAGGTAAGAGCTCACCGGGCGACATGGCGACATGGCGCGCCGCACACCTCATGGGTTGCAAGGTCAAGTATACCGGCATTCAAGGGTTGCTCGCCCATTGCCGGGGGGTAGACTGCTACCGCGTTTGTGCAAATCATAAACCGACCAGATGGCACGGCAACGTACATCGTAGATAAATGGCTGACCGGCATGCCCCGTCTCCGCCTCGTGCGGAGATACCCGGCACGACCGACATAACCCGGCTTATAGTCCGGCTCACCCTCCTTTTTATTCTCGGCATCACGAAAACGGCCGCATCGGAAATTCCGATGCGGCCGTTTGTATCATTGCGGCAAATATGCCGTAAGCATCTGCATTACATCAGTGTGGGAGGAACCGACTCTGCCGAGCTTGCCCATGACTTGTTGGGGCGTGAACCCATCTCAAGTTCAAGCTTGCCGCCGTTCATCACGTCCTCATGGCTGATCCATGACTTGTTCCATTCCTTG
>JAHZGZ010000276.1:0-1407 GCA_019420545.1 Bacteroidales bacterium
TATATACATGGATTGCTGCTTCATGGGCAATATCGAGACTCTGTATGAACTTCGCGATGCCGCAGATTATATAATCGCCAGTTCAACCGAAACTCCATATGCCGGCATGGACTATGAGTCCAACATCCCCGCGTTTTTCGAGGAAGAGATCGACTTCCAGGGACTGGCTGCCAATACCTACAATGCAATATCAAATATAACGCGCAACGGCGACGAATGCGGCATTTCTATTTCTCTGTATGACATGAAATATATAGGCGCCGTCAGCGATGCCGTAAAGGCGATCTATGCATCAGGCACAACCCGGAATATCGATATTTCGTCAATACAGCAGTACGGATTCAGCTCGTGGACCAACTATTTCTTTGACCTGCGCCACTATATGACGGCACTGACCGATAACGCATTGCTCATAAGCAATCTTGACAGCGCACTTGCCCGGTTCATTCCACTTTATCTCCATACCGACGTATTGTGGAAGAACCAGCGCCCCGGGAATTATCCGCTCATCGATGTTTGTGGTGTATCGGCATTTATCCCCGGAAGTTCCAGTCTCGAGACAAGATACCATTACAATGATCTGCAATGGTATCAGCATATAGTAGCACCATACATAATGGCCGACAAGGCTGCATAACATAAAACACCCGATAATCATGATTCAGATTGAGGATATACTGAAAGGTGCGGAATCTGCCGTCGCCCCCAAAGCTGCGGAAGCCGCTGCATCCGATTCCATACCGCCGATCGAAAAAGAACTTAAAATGCTTGAAGGCATGTCGGCCGACGAAATCATCAACCGACTTGTCAACAGTCTGCTCGAATTCGCGGCCCATCTTGCCATAGCCATACTCGTATTCTATGCCGGACGATTTATCATCCGCAAGATTCATCGTCTGGTAACTTCAATATTCATCCGACGCAAACTCGACCAGAGCCTCGCCACCTTTATATTGAGCCTTATCAACATCGCCTTGTACTTCATCCTTGTTGTTACTGTAATAGGTATCCTTGGACTGGAGACAAGCTCGTTCCTTGCCCTATTCGCCTCCGCAGGCGTTGCCGTCGGCCTCGCTCTGAGCGGAACACTGCAAAACTTTGCCGGAGGCGTGCTGATACTGTTGCTGAAGCCATATAAAATCGGCGACTACATAGAGGCCCAGGGATATGCGGGTACCGTAAAGGAAATCCAAATATTCTCTACAATCATCAACACCACCGACAACAAGCAGATCATCATTCCCAACGGCGGCTTGTCGACCAGTTCAGTCAACAACTATTCGAAAGAAGCCTACCGACGCGTCGACTGGACCGTTTCAATAGCCTATGGCGACGATTTTGATGTGGCAAAGAAAGGCATAATCAACATATTGCTGAGCGATCCGCGAGTAGTAAAGAAATATTTTG
>JAHZGZ010000276.1:1417-4216 GCA_019420545.1 Bacteroidales bacterium
TCTCCCGACGAGGAAATGATGGAGCAGGATCTTGACAATTCAGATTTCGACACTGAGACAAGCAAAGAACTGGCGCAGGACGAAAACAAACAGGCCGACTCAGGCTCTTGGCTCGGAAAACTGAAAAACAAAAAGAGCAAAAAGAAAATCACGTTACCAAGTCCGATCGATGATTTTCACAAAGAGGCGATGGCACTTCTTCCTAAGGTCGACCGCGCGCCATTTGTCGGACTCGGCAACCTAAATTCATCAAGTGTCGACCTTACCGTCAGGGCATGGACACGTTCCGAGCACTACTGGGGCGTATTTTTCACTATGAACGAGCGCTTTTATAAAGAACTTCCGCAACTCGGTATAAACTTCCCGTTCCCGCAACTCGATGTTCATCTCAATCAGGTAGGGCAACCTTAATGATCACTGCATATTGCCGCACGTTTTCACACGGCATGTGCGAAAATCTAAATTAACTTAAATCATATTCTCCATAGCCGTCATTACAAAATAAATGGCTATATTTGCGTTATATACCCAAAGTAGGTGTATGACGCATCTCTCTGTATACGTCTGCACCATACATCACGAATGCTTTCGCGGCTCTCCTCCAATATATTGCGCGATGATACGGCATTCTCTTCCCCTACAGCCTCTCTTCTCTGCGGCCGTTGTCCCGGATACGGCCCCTTGCAATGCAAAAAATAAAAACAACATAAATGATAAGTAAATGGATTTACTTACCCCTTACAGCAGACAAACAAAAATCAGAGACGGAATTGGCGTCGCGCTACGCCGATTGCCCACCTGTTAGCGAGCTACTGGTGCAGCGAGGCATATCCACTGTCGAGGAGGCGGAAAAATTTTTCCACCCCTCGCTGCGTGACATGTATTCGCCGTTCCTGATGCCCGACATGGACAAAGCTGTAAACAGGCTCAACAAGGCCATGGGGTTGAAGGAGAAGATAATGGTGTATGGCGATTACGACGTCGACGGCACTACAGCCGTGGCCCTCGTGTATAAATACCTGCAAAATTATTACTCCAATATCGAATACTATATCCCTACACGCTACGACGAGGGATATGGCATATCATACCGTACGATAGATGAGGCCGCCGCGTCAGGCGTACGCCTTATCATAATCCTTGACTGCGGAATAAAGGCCATCGAAGAGATCAAATATGCCAAAACTCTCGGCATTGATTTCATCATATGCGACCATCATGTGCCCGACGACGAGCTACCACCCGCAGCTGCCATACTCAACCCGAAACTCGAAGGGAGCACCTATCCGTGTCCCCATCTTTCGGGATGCGGTGTCGGATTCAAGTTCATGCAGGCGTTCGCCCAAAGCAACGGACTTCAGGCCACGGAGCTTGAGAATATGCTTGATCTCGTTGCGGTAAGTATAGCCGCCGACATAGTGCCTATGGTCGATGAAAACCGCATCATGACATACTGGGGATTGCGCCGGCTGAACTCCAACCCCAATGTCGGCCTGCGTGCCATCATCAAGATATGCCAGCTGAGCAACCGCGAGATCACAATCTCCGATGTAATCTTCAAAATCGGTCCGCGCATCAATGCCTCGGGACGCATGCAGAGCGGACGCGAGGCGGTGGAGTTGCTTGTGGCACGCGACTTCGCCGAGGCATACCATATCGCGAAAAATATCGACCAATACAACAAGGACCGCAAGGAGCTTGACAAGCGGATTACCGAAGAGGCAAATGCCATCCTGGAAAAACACACCGACAAGTTCCAGGACAAGAAGTCGATTGTAATCTACAATTCCGACTGGCACAAGGGTATCATCGGAATAGTGGCCTCACGCATCACAGAGCTTTACTACAAACCTTCGGTTGTGCTCACCTTGTCAAACGGACTTGCCACAGGATCATCACGCTCCGTGCAGGGCTTCGACATATACAGCGCTATCGACTCATGCCGCGATCTTCTTGAGAACTTCGGAGGCCATACCTACGCGGTAGGTCTGTCAATGAAGGAGGAGAATATACCCGAATTCACGCGCCGTTTCGAAAAATACGTCGCCGACAACATTCTCCCCAATCAGCTCACACCGCAGCTTGAGATTGACGCACTGCTCACGTTTGCCGAAATTACGCCGCAGTTCCTGAGTCTCCTGCGTAAGTTCAATCCGTTCGGCCCGGGGAATCAGAAACCTGTATTCTGTACGCGCCGTGTGATGGACTTCGGCACAAGCAAGCTTGTCGGCCGTCATCTCGAGCATGTCAAGCTTGAACTGGTCGACAATACTTCAGGCAAGGTACTCAACGGCATCGCGTTCAACAAAGGTGAATATTTCGATTACATCCATTCGCGCAAACCGTTTGATATCTGCTATACGATCGAGGAAAACAAGCATTCAAATTCCACGACATCGATTCAGCTCCACGTCAAGGATATAAACATATGCGATGACTGATCGTACCGGCAACTCTCCTCTTATCCATGATATTCTTGAAAAATATTGGGGATACAATTCGTTTCGTCCAGCGCAGGAAGAGATAATACTGTCCGTTCTTGACGGCCGCGACACCTTGGGGTTGCTGCCTACCGGCGGTGGTAAGTCTCTTACATTCCAGATTCCCGCCATGGCTCTCGACGGGCTTACAGTTGTCGTGACGCCGCTTATCTCGCTGATGAAGGATCAGGTCGACAACCTGCGTATGCGTGGCATACGCGCGGTATGTCTCCATTCCGGCCTGTCACGTGCGGAGCATCGGCTCGGTCTCGACCGCTGCCGTCTCGGCAAAGCGAAACTGCTGTATCTGTCGCCGGAG
>JAHZGZ010000276.1:4226-6939 GCA_019420545.1 Bacteroidales bacterium
TACAGTCGGAGCGCTTTATCGAGATATTGCACGATATGCATGTTAGTCTTATCGTGGTCGACGAGGCCCATTGCATATCACAATGGGGATATGACTTTCGCCCGTCATATCTGAAAATATCATCCCTGCGTAAGCTTTTTCCAAAAGCTCCGGTACTCGCACTTACGGCATCGGCCACTCCTGAAGTGGTCGACGATATAATGACCCGGCTGGAATTCAGAGGCCGCAATGTGTTCTCGCGAAGTTTTACCCGACCGAACATATCATATATCGTACGCAACGACTACGATAAGGAGCGGCAGCTTGTCAACATTCTCATGCGCACTTCGGGAAGCGCCATAGTATATGTGCGATCGCGTAAGCGCACACGCGAAATCGCCGACATGCTGTCATCAAAAGGTATTTCCGCCGACTATTATCATGCCGGACTACAGGCCCAGGAGAAGTCGGAAAAGCAGGAGAAATGGAAGCGTGAAGAGATACGGGTGATTGTCGCCACAAATGCATTCGGAATGGGCATCGACAAGCCCGATGTACGTGTAGTGGTGCATATCGACTGTCCGCTTTCCCTTGAAGAGTATTATCAGGAGGCCGGACGTGCGGGGCGCGACGGTAAGCCTGCTTTTGCCGTACTCGTTGTCTCTCCCCACGACAAAGGACGGCTTACAAAAGCTGTCGATGAAGCATTCCCGCCTAAAGAATATATCAGGCGTGTCTATGAGCTCGCCGGAAACTTCCTGAACCTGGCGGTTGGCGAAGGGTTCGACCGCATCTTCGAATTCAATTTCGGAAAGTTCATACAGACGTATTCCCTTCAGCCCCGACCGGCCCATAGCGCACTACAGATCCTGACACAAGCCGGCCATATAGAGTTTTTGGATGAAGTGTCCACTCAGTCGCGTGTCATGATTACAGCAACGAAAGAAGCACTTTATCATATTGAGCTCTCCCCGGTATATGAAGCGGTATTCAACATGCTCATGCGCTCCTACACGGGTCTGTTTGCCGACTTTGTTCCGATCAACGAAGCAATCATCGCCCAACGTGCCGAAGTTACCGAACAGCAGGTGTGCGAGACCCTTGTTGTGCTCTCACGCATGCATGTGCTGCAATATATCCCGCGCAAAACCACACCATACATTATCTATACCGCCTCACGTCAGTTACCGGCCCATATACTTATACCGCTCAGCGTATATGAAGAGCAACGCAACCGCATGCAGCATCGCGTCGATGCAATGAAAGAATTTGCTTTTTCTTCGGTTGAGTGCCGTGTAAATGTCATGCTCCGGTACTTTGGGGAGAATCCGACGGAGGTATGCTGCAAATGTGACGAATGCCGTCGCAGGAAAAAACGCGATCTCACAAAAGAGCAGCATCTCGAACTTTATGAATCTCTTAAATACATGATCGGACAGAAGCCGCGTTCCCTCGATTATCTTTTCAATGAATCGGCATTTCGCCGGGAAGAGATCGTCTCGGCTCTGCGCGAACTGATGCGCAAAGGTATCGTAACCATGGATGAGAATGAATATTTCTCCATGGCTAAACGTTAAACATACACCAATCCTACGAAAGGAGATAATTCAAATGAAAAAAAATCTGTCATATATTGGTCTGGCAATGCTTATGCTCGCCTCCGCACCATGCATCGCGGAAACGCCCGCCATCCCTTCCGGCACCGCTGAATACTTCGACCTTATGGGAAAAGCGGATATCGCAATTGCCGACAGCAACTGGGACGAAGCGGAACAATATCTTCTTCAGGCATTGTCTGCCGATCCCGACAATCCTTCCAATGTTCTCATACTCTCCAATCTCGGAATCGTGCAGTACAATCTGGGACGCGACAGCCTCGCCCTGCATTCCATCAATGAAGCTCATAAAATGGCTCCACGCAGCGTAACAGTATTATCAAACAGAGCGGATATCCTTCTTGCCATGGGCCGGGATACACTCGCCAACAAAGACTACGCCGAGATCGTACGTCTTGATTCAACAAATATCGATGCCGGATATATGAATGCAATGCTTTCGCTGCGTCAAGGCGACACTATTACGGCACAACGCCAATGCTCACGACTTATGATTATAGCACCCGACAGTCTTCAGACCAACATCGCCAATGCATCCTATCTCTCCGCCACCGAGCAATGGGAAAAAGCCATACCATTCTACACAAAAGTACTCGGGAAAGATCCATCGTCACATTTTTATGGAGCCCGTGCGGTATGCTATCTTATGACCGGACGACTCAACGACGCATCTGCCGACATCACAAGAGGCCTCGAGCAGAATCCAAATGATAATGAGCTCTACCTCTACCGCGCCTATCTCAACAAAATGCGCTATATGCACGACGATGCTCTCGATGATCTGCGCCGTGCCTTAAACCAGCCAAAGAAATAAAGCTAACATTCATTCCAGCGCCCAAGCCCTCCTGTGCCATGACATAGTGAGGGCCTTTTCATATTCACACAGATAATATGGGGTCAAAACAGACCCCCAGTAGTGGAAGACTACTTTCCTCATAACACAAAAGCGTGCTGCAAGTATGTAATCAAAACAATGCGTAGCACATGGATTGCGAGGATCCATGAGTGTCAAAGATATAGAAGGGAAGAGGTAGGGGAAGAGGAAGATGTATGTAAATAAAAAAGAGAGCCTGATGAACGGTTGGATTCATCAGGCTCTCTTGGTTGAAGGGGGCGGT
>JAHZGZ010000277.1:0-9462 GCA_019420545.1 Bacteroidales bacterium
CCATCCCATCTAATGCTGATGGAGTACGAGATTGGGGGTGGATTATGTCACCCGGTAAACCCTATTGTTTCTCACTAAAGACCAATAGTGATGGATCTGAAGCATATGTTACAGGATTGAAAGAAGGCACAGCGTATCTTTTATGCATGCTTCCCGATGATCAAACAACAGCACAGACAATTACTGTTAAATGTGCTCAGAATACTACCACAATAGAGCCTACCGCTTTAAAGATTGAGCCATCTTTACTCTCTATTGAACTGAAACATACTGAAACATTAAGACCAGTCTTTACTCCAGAAAATTCTTATGCAGATGTTACATGGAGTAGTTCAAATGAAGAAGTGGCAAAAGTTTCCGCATACGGTAAAGTAACAGCAGTAAATATAGGTGAGGCATCCATAACCGCGACAGCAAACGGTCTAACGGCACAAACAACTATCAAAGTTATTCCAACATTAACAGATTTCACAATACCATCTCATGTAACCGTCAATTTAGGATATACTTATCCCATTGACATAAACTTTTTTCCATCCGGAGCAACAGGACAGATTGTTTGGTCAAGCAAAAATTCTGACATAATATCAATATCTTCGACCGGCGTAATAAAAGGAAAAGCCGAAGGTACTACAACTATTAATGCAAAAAATTCCACACTATCACTTAGTCGAGAATCCAATGCAACAGTCGTTCGTCCAACACAAGAACACGATTACAGAAATGCCGCTATCCGCGTGCGTATCATTAAAGAACTTGCTAATGAAGCGTTTATCACTAAATAATAAGGCTGATATGAACAATAAAATAAATGCATTTACACTAAAATCAATAACAATATTGATTCTGGTGATGTCAACCATATATTTTGCCGGATGTTCTGATAAATCCTCTGATACAGATACATCTAATAATGAAGATCGTATTCCCACAGAAGAAGTCTTAGGGAATATCTGTATCGATTGGTTTTCAACTGCCGATAATGTCCGACAATGTATGAAAGGCTATCATGAGCATAATAACAGTACCACAGACTTTATTGAGTATAGCAACAATAGCGAATCTATCAATTTCGCATATAGATTTAAAGACTCCGAGTTAATCAGTTCTGTTGCCATAATACCGTTGGCATCAGAAATTGATCAATCAGATGTACTTAACAAATTTAATCTTAGCACTTATATTTATATGGGAATTGTCGATGGCGCAAAAGTCTATGTTAATGATACCAATAATACAATGGCTACGGTTATGACACGTACTTTTGATGAAATATCTTACCTAACGATCGGATTCACTCCAATCAATGCACAAGGTAAAATAGAATATGCCGAGCCAATCGAAGTATCAACATTAACACCGACCGAGATCACAACTAAATCGATGACATTAAATGCATCGTATTCTGGAATCGATCAAAAACCTTCCGCTTATTTCAAGTACTCTACTTCCCAATCAATGGAGGACGCCAAAAATGTATCAGCAACTATTTCAGGAAATACCTTTTCAAAAACTATTTCCAATTTAAAAATCAACACTACTTATTACATCCAAGCATATATTAAATATGATGATTTAGTTTACGAGGGAGAAATCATAAGTTCCTCAGTAACACCAATGAAAACTTATACTGTTGGAGATTATTATCCTGATTATGATTCTCGCGAAGGGGTTGTCTATAAAACGACTAACGATGGTGCCAATGGGGTAATAATATCATTGGATCAAAGCTATTTACAATGGGATACCGAGGGGTTATTCTGTACTGATTTTAATGCCTCAAACTCTTACGATGGAGCAAAAAACAATATCGGGACAAATCTACCGTTGGCAAAATGGATTAAAGGTCATGGCAAAGACTGGTTTGCGCCTGCCAAATATCAATTAGATATAACCATATCTAACCTAAGAAAGGTAAATGAATCTTTGCTCAAAGTGAATGCCCCGGAAATGAACGGATTTTACTGGACTTCTACAGAATATACCAGTAATAAGGCCTACGTATCAACTGTGACTGAGTATGGATACATGGGATATGAAAATGGATATGTATTTTATAACTCTAAAGATCAGAATAGAAGTACTCGTGCGATGAAACACTTCTAATAAACTGTTTAGATTTATATAATAGCGGACCTAAATACACCGACAAGATCCTCAAAAGTAGAATAATCTGAGTTTGAAATATTTCCTTAGAATAGCATGAGGCAGATACGGAATACGTGTCTGCCTCATACTTATGGTAAGTGATATGGATGAAATCAGCGGGCGGACTCGCGGATTTTGTCGCGGACGAGGCGGTTGAAGTCGGCGGAGTCGATCAGGGCCTCGGCGGTGAGGTGCATGCGGTAGCGCCAGTAGTGGCGGGGGTTGGCGGGGATGTTGATCAGTTCCTCGCGGGGATCCTGACGGCGCAGCTCGCCCGACATCGACAGCCAGTCCTGGAGGGGGAATATGGCGAGCATCGAAGGCGACTTGAGGTTGAGCGACAGTATCTTCTCGCAGATCCATGGCTCGGCGTACTGCGGAGCTGGGCCCTGCTCGTGGAGCACTTCGTTGAAGTAGCGCTGGGTGACGTCGCGATCCTCCTCCCACCACTGGCGTATGCCGCCCATGTCGTGGGTCGAGGTGGTGCACACCGACAGATAAGGATACCCCCATGTGTTGCCGAATTTGGCCTGCGGATCCTTGGGCATACGCTGAATCTCAAGCGACAGCATCTGAAGGCGATCCATCACCGCGGGCACGCAGTCGGGTATCATGCCGAGATCCTCGGCACATGTGAGCATCGACGTGGCGTCGAGCAGCGGAGGGAGTTTCCACATGGCTTTGCCGTACCAGAAATCGTTGTGGCGACGGTAGTAGAAGTCATTGTATAGGCGGTTGTAGCACCACTTTTCGTAGTCGGTCAACGAACGGTACACGTAGGTATGCTGCGCCGAAATGCGCGGATGGTATTTTCCTTTCTCATACGGATCCTCGATGAAGAGCACCTCGTCGATCAGGCCCATCAGGGCGTTGCAGAGGCGGTTGTTCTTCTCGTTGTGTTCCTCGGCGGCAAAGTAGTCGGCCACCTTGCGCTGAGTGTCGAACTCGGGGCGCAGATGATAGCGGCCATATCCGGCGTCGAGCAGGAAGCGCTTTTTTGCCTCGTCGGTGTACTCGCCGAAGAAATCGTAGAGGAAATAGTCGCAGATGAAAGGCTTCGTCTGCAGATCGACATTGATCCAGAAATCGTAGTTGTGGCGCAGCTCGTCGGGAGTGAACGGCAGAGCGGGATTGAATATGCCAAGCAGACCGTGGACGGCATCCATCGGGATCTGCCATATGCGGAAGAATCCGAGCACGTGGTCGATACGGTAGGCGTCGAAGTAGTCAGCCATCTTGCGGAAGCGGGCCTTCCACCAGGCGAAACCGTCACGTGCCATCTCCTCCCAGTTGTAGGTAGGGAATCCCCAGTTCTGGCCGAGCACGGAAAAGTCATCCGGCGGCGCACCGGCCTGGCAGTCCATGTTGTAGAGCCGCGGATTGATCCACGCGTCGGCGCTGTCGCGCGATATGCCGATAGGTATGTCGCCCTTGAACGCCACGCCGCGCTCGCGCGCATAGTCGTGGACGGCGCGCATCTGCCTGTCGAGATGATACTGCACATAGTACACGAAGTTTATGTCGTCGACATGCTCGGCCATGAAAGCCTCGACCATCGCCGGATCGTACACGGCGTAGCGGCCCCACTTGCTGAAGTCGGGCGTGCCGTTGATATCGCGGAGCACGCAGAACGCGGCATACGGGCGCAACCAGTCGCCGTTGACGCGGCAGAACTCCTTGAACGGCTCGCTGTCGAGAGTCTCGCGACCGCGCTCGGCGAATATCTCGCGCATATACTCGTTTTTGGCGTTGTTGACACGCTCATACTCTACCGTGGGGCTTGCGTTGAGCTCACGGCGCAGATCGTCGTAATACTTCATGCGCGCAGGATCGCTCAACCGACCGAGCTGCTCCAGACGCATGTACATCGGGTGGAGGGCAAACGTAGAGCAGGCGTTGTATGGATATGAGTCAGTCCACGTATGGGTCATCGTGGTATCGTTGATGGGGAGAATCTGCAGGAACTTCTGACCTGTAGCCACGGCCCAGTCGACCATCTTCATCAGGTCGAAGAAATCGCCCACGCCGAAGTCCTCCTCGGTGCGCACGGAGAATGTAGGTATAGCCACACCGGCGCATCGCCATGCCGGGCGTGAGTTGATAAAGCGCTGGCCGAGTACGAACAGCGCGCCGTGCTTGTGGGCCGGAACGATATTCATCACACGGTTATCGCCACCCTCCCAGGCCTTCAGGGCGAGAGTGTCGCGGTCGAGTATCACAAACTTGTAGCGGAACGGCAGCGATACCTCGCGCAGACTGATGCTCGCTGTCCAGCGCGGAAAATCATGGTCGTTCATCACCACGGCCTTTGCGGGATCCCACGCCCCGAGAGCCTCGTCGTCGCCGCATATGGCCACAACCTCATCGGTACCGACCATTGGCGCCTGCACATCGATAGTGACAGTGCCCCCGACCACGGGGAGCGGCTCGTCGCGGTGGTCGCGGCGGTTCATACACTCGGTGAATACCGACGAATAGTAAGGCTTGTCGGCAGGCTGATCCTGCCAGCGGTCGTAAATCTCATATCCGGGCACACCGAGACCAGGCACGAAGCGGTGGGGAGCACCCCATTCATGGCGCACGTAGCCGTTGTCGTGGCGCACGATATAGCGGTAATCAAATGCCCCGGTACCGTCGGGAAGATCGATTTCGAGAGTCCAGCGGCCTATGCCGTCCATCTCGAGCTTGCGTGCGTTCTCCTCGTTGCCGCCGCCGAGTTCCGGACATGTGCCTACGATGTAGAGCCATTCGCCCCAGTTGGTGCGATAGTCGATGTTGAAGTTAAGTTTCATGCTATCTTGGTTATTCGGTTTTCTATCTTCAGAATCAAGTCAGAGCGTGTTGATAATAACCGCTCCGGATATGCAGGGTGAGGAGATTTTCATCATGCCCTACACATTAATAATACATAAACACGGGTAAAGTTAATGAGAAATCTCCAAATTCCCTCTTTTTCGCTGAAAAAATTAATTTTACCGACCCGAATGCCAAGATCTACGCGGGATTTACGGTATCTCAGACAATTTGCGGAAAAATACATGTCGTTATCGGGCCGTGGCAACGCAATATCCGCCGAGTTTGACTAACTTTGCATATCAACTCCACACAAAACAGACCGATGGCACAGAAGGAACGCATCATATTTCTTGACTATCTGCGGGTGATCGCCTGCTTCATGGTGATACTGGTACACGCATGCGAGTTCTATTATCTCGGCGACGGAGGCGTAGTGTTCGCCGATCCGGGCGACCGCGCCTGGGTGGCGTGGATCGACGGCGCCCTGCGCGAGTCGGTGCCTCTGTTCGTCATGGCCTCGTCGTTTCTGCTGGTGCCGATAAGCGGCAGCGTGCGCGAATTCTTCCGGCGGCGCTTCACCAGAGTGTTCGTGCCGTTTCTGATATGGTCGGTGCTCTACGCCGTGCTCCCTGTTGTGCTCGGTACGGTCGAGGGCGAGATACCGCAGCGTCTGGGACGCCTTGCCTACACCTTCAACGACGACAGCGGCCACCTGTGGTTCATCTATATGCTCATCGGCGTGTACCTCACGATGCCCATAATATCGCCATGGCTGGCGCAGGTGTCGCGCCACGGCGAAGAGGCGTTTCTTGCCGTCTGGTTTGTATCGACATTCTGGGGCTACCTCCAGCCCGCTCTCGGCAACATCTGGGGAAAGGCCCTGTGGAACGATTTCCATGCCCTCTACTACTTCTCGGGCTTCATCGGCTACGTGGTGCTCGCCCACTATATACGTGAACATGTGCGCTGGAACATGCGCACAACCCTTGCAGTGTCCCTTCCGCTCATCGCGGTGGGCTACGCCGTGACGGGCGGACTCTTCTACGAGCATACAGGCATTTCCAACGATTACTCCTACGCCGAGCAGTCGTGGAACTTCTGCACGGCCAACGTGGCGATGATAACCGCCGGATGCTTCCTGCTGATGCGCCATATCAGTTACACAGGCAAGTGGCTCTACTCGCCGGTGAGATCCATATCGCGCATGAGCTACGGAATATATCTGATGCACATATTCGTGCTCGGTTTCGTCTACCAGTGGCTGTCGCCGATGCTGCCGACTCCGGCGGCGATCTTCTCGATAGGCATCGTCACTTTCGCAGCATGCTGCCTGATAAGCCGCGCACTCTACTGCATACCCGGCACCAAGTGGCTGCTTGGCTGACCACTGACCGACTTCTGACCTATGACACTTTCAAACCGAACTAAAGGATATGCCTGCGCAGCGATAGCCGCATGTACCTACGGCATCAACCCTCTGCTCGCCCTTCCGCTCTACGCACGCGGCATGAATGCCGACAGTGTGCTATTCTTCCGCTACGGATTCGCCACGCTGATGCTGTGGGGACTGATGTATGCGCTCCACAAGCCGTTCCGCCTGCGCCGGCGCCAGATTCCGATGATGGCCATTGCCGCCATACTGATGGCGCTGTCGTCGCTGCTGCTGTTCGAGGCCTACAACTACATGGATGTGGGCATCGCCTCGACGCTGCTGTTCGTCTACCCGGTGATGGTGGCGGTGATCAACACCATCTTCTACCGCGAGCGGCTGTCAGCGATCACCATCTCCGCAATAGCCATGGCCACGGTAGGCATCATGCTGCTCTATCAAGGCGACGGCACGGCCACGCTCAACGTCACCGGCACCATCCTCGTGCTGCTTGCGGCGCTGTCGTATGCCGTGTATATGGTGGCGGTAAACCGAACGAGCCTGTGCAACGTAGAGTCGATGGCTCTGTCGTTCTACTCCGTGGGGATCGGTATAGTGGTGTTCCTCGCCGGAATGGCATGGAACGGCTTCACGCCGGTGAGGGGAGCGCTGGGTTGGACATGCGCACTCTCGCTGGCTCTTTTCCCTACCATCATATCGCTGATCACCATGGTAATAGCCATACACAACATCGGCTCGACACCCACAGCCATACTCGGTGCACTCGAACCTGTTACGGCGCTCGTAATCGGTGTGTGCGTGTTCGGCGAACATCTCAGTCTGAGTGCCTGTGCAGGCATAGTCCTCGTGGTAGGCTCCGTCACCATGCTCATCGCAGCCCGTCCCGCCGCGCGCCTCGTCAAGCAGTTCATCCACTCCCACCGCCGACTGCACCTGCATCTTCCACGTAAGCAGGCAAGGCAGGACACGCTTGGAAAATTACGGTAAAAAGTGAGAATTATTGGAAGTAATTCGCTAAATTTGCAAAGTACACACCCATAAATCCACCCGACATACGATGGAAGCAACCAAGCGCCTCCTGCTAATAATCAACCCTATATCAGGCCTCGGAAGCAAAGAGACTTTCGAGCCTCTGGTGCGCAAAAACCTTGAGCCTCTGGGCTATGAAATAACCACCGTCTACACCTGTGCGCGCGGCGACGCCACCCGTCTGGCCGGCCAGGCAGTAAAAGAAGGGTACTACGGAGTGCTTGCCGCGGGCGGCGACGGCACCGTCAACGAAACAGCCCGCGCACTGTGTCACACTCCCACCATCCTCGGCATAATCCCCTGCGGCTCGGGCAACGGTCTGGCACGCCATCTCGGCATACCGATCGATCCGGTAGCCGCCGTACGGATTATCGCCGACGGCCATGTGACCGAAAGTGACTTCGGCGCTGTCAACGGGCGCCCGTTCTTCTGCACATTCGGCGTAGGCTTCGATGCTGCGGTAAGTTCCAATTTCGCCCGACAGCACCGCCGCGGTCCACTTACATATATAAGGAGTACTATCGCAGAATATATCAAATACCATCCGCAGGTCTACACCGTAAGCGCCAACGGCCATGTGCTTACCGAAAAAGCGTTTCTCATAGCCGTGTGCAACGCATCGCAGTACGGCAACAACGCCTACATAGCCCCGCGCGCATCGATTACCGACGGCGAACTCGACATCACCATAATACATGCCGGCAATCCGCTCGACACGGCTATGGTAGGGATGGATCTATTCACGGGATATATCAACCAGAACACACTGATACATTCGTTCCGCGCTCCGGCAGCCGTAATCTACCGCCAGCAGCCCGGCCCTGCCCACCTCGACGGCGAACCGCTGACCATCGACGATACGATGGAGATAAAATGCCACCCTGCCGGGCTGAGGATATTCACGCCCGAACAGGAAGTGACTTTCCGGCCGCTGATAACCCCAATCGAAAATGCAGCCAGAGACATTGCATGTTCTGTAACACGGCTTTTCAACAGAAAATAAGCCTCATCAAAGCGCATTTTCATCCGGAAGATGCGCTTTTTAAATTTTTTCATCCGATTTTTTGCATATGCGACAAAAATATTGTAACATTGTCAAATCAAATTGTAGTATACAAACCATGGGAACATATTTTACCCGCGGTCTAATCATATATTCCGAGTACACTGAAAATCCATAAACATACCGTTTTTGACTGTATTATTCTCTGTATCTCGTACCATCGTTTTCAATAAATTAAAACTAAAATTCTAACTATATCACCAAATGAGTTATCTTAAATTTGATAAAAACCTCATGATTAACTTGGAGCAGTCTCTCAACAAGGAGATGCTCCGTACAAATCAGGCCGGCGCTTATCACTGCTCATCGATTGTAGGGTGCAACACCCGCAAGCAGCACGGACTGCTGGTGATCCCGATTCCCGAGCTCGGCAACAAGAACTATGTGATGCTGTCGTCGCTCGACGAAACGGTAATCCAGCACGGGGCGCCATTCAATCTGGGTCTCCACCGCTATCAGGGCGGCGTATACAGCCCGAACGGACACAAATACATCCGTGAATATGACTGTGAGACCGTGCCGCGCACTACCTACCGTGTAGGCGGAGTAATCCTCACGAAAGAGGCGGTATTCATCTCGCAGGAAAACCGTATCCTTATACGCTATACTTTGGTCGACGCACACTCCGACACCACCCTGCAGTTCCGTCCGTTCCTCGCCTTCCGCGAGGCCAACGAGCTGGTAGTGCAGAACAACCGCCTCAATCAGGACTTCACCGAAGTCGACAACGGCGTAGGATTCTGCCTCTATCCGGGCTTCCCCACCCTCTACATGCAGTTCAACCACAAGGCAAAGTGGGTAAGCAACCCCAACTGGTACAACGGCATTGAATACGTGAAGGATCTCGAACGCGGCATTCCCTACACCGAAGATCTCTGGGTGCCCGGATATTTCGAGATACCCATCAAGAAGGGCGAGTCGATAATATTCTCGGCAGGAACAAGCGAGGCAAAGCCTCGCTCGCTCAGCAAGCTCTACGAGACCGAGATCGCAGGCCGCACACGCCGCACATCGTTCTACAACTGCCTGAAGAACG
>JAHZGZ010000277.1:9472-35759 GCA_019420545.1 Bacteroidales bacterium
AAGAACGCCGCAAAGCAGTTCTACATCAAGGAAGGCAAGGAGATGTACCTCATCTCGGGATATCCCTGGGGGTCGATACGCGCACGCGACACCTTCATGGCGCTCCCCGGCTGTACTCTCGCCATCGACCCTTACGACGCCTTCCACTCGATAATGGCCACCATACTGAAGGCTCTCAACAATTACATGGACAATGAGATGCTCGACGAGCGCATCCATGGCATTGACCTCCCTGATATTCCGCTATGGTGCATCTGGGCCATACAGCAGTATGCACGCTCTCAGGGCATCGAGGCCGCACGCAAGGAGTATCTGCCCGAAGTAGCACGCATACTCGACTGGATCATCGCCGGCGGTCATCCCAATCTCGCCGTGGAGACCAACGGCCTCGTAGGCACCACCGGCACCAACACTCCCGTATCATGGATGAACGCCACAACTAATGGATGGCCTCTGATACCGCGTACCGGACTGCTTGTCGAATTCAACGCACTGTGGTACAACGCGCTGATGTTTGCATGCGCCCTCGCTGCCGATGTACCCGGCTATGAGAAGCGCCGCGAGGAGTGGACAACACTCGCCGACCAGGCCAAACCCGCATTCATCGATACATTCCTCAACGAGCACGGCTACCTCTACGATTACGTCAACGGCACATACGCCGACCCCTCGGTACGTCCCAACATGGCTGTGGCCATCAGCATGGACTACTCGCCGCTCGACCGCCGTCAGCGCAAGAGCGTGCTCGACGTAGTTACCCGCGAGCTGCTCACACCCAAGGGGCTGCGCACACTCTCGCCAAAGAGCTACGGCTACCGCCCGTTCTACGTAGGTTCTCCGCAGGAACGCGAGCAAGCCTATCACAACGGTCCTGCGCGTCCATGGCTTATAGGCGCATATGCCGACGCATATCTGAAAGTCTACGGCCACTCGGGCGCGGGCTACATCGACCGCATGCTCATCGGCTTCGAGGACGAAATGAGCCAGAACTGCATCGGCACCGTATCGCAGATGTACGACGGCAATCCACCCTACAGCGGACACGGCGCCATATCGCAGGTGTCGAACGTGGCCGAAGTGCTCCGCACTCTCCGCACTCTCAAGAAGTTAAACATGTAATCCCCCTCTGCCAATGAAAGCTTTAATGTTCGGGTGGGAATTTCCCCCTCATATCCTCGGCGGTCTGGGCACTGCCAGTTATGGCCTGACCAAAGGCATGTGGGAGTGCGGCGACATGGACATAACATTCGTCATCCCCAAACCCTGGGGCGACGAGGACCGCTCGTTCGCCAAGATAATCGGAGCGTCGCAGGTGCCTGTAGGCTGGCGCGACGTAAGCCGTGAATATGTCGAGAGCCGCATCGGAAACGTGATGGATCCCGATGAATACTTCCGTCTGCGCGACCATATCTACGCCGACTTCAACTATATGCGCCTCAACGATCTGGGCTGCATAGAGTTCTCGGGACGATATCCCGACAACCTCCTTGAGGAGATCAACAACTACTCGATATGCGCCGGCGTCATCGCCCGCACCGAGGAGTTCGACGTGATACATTCCCACGACTGGCTCACATACCCCGCAGGCATCCATGCCAAGCAGGTGACCGGAAAGCCGATGGTGATCCACGTCCACGCCACCGACTTCGACCGCTCTCGCGGCAATGTCAACCCCACGGTGTTCAACATCGAGCGCGACGGCATGCTCCACGCCGACCATATCATCACGGTCAGCAACCTCACGCGCAACACTGTAATCGACAAGTACGGCATCGACCCCGCCAAGGTGACCACCGTACACAATGCCGTGACACCCCTGAGCGAGGAGCTGCTCAACGTCGATCCTCCGCGTTGCAAGGAGAAGGTCGTAACATTCCTGGGCCGTATCACCATGCAGAAAGGCCCCGAATATTTCGTCGAGGCCGCCGCAAAAGTGCTGCGCAACAATCCCCACGTACGTTTCGTGATGGCCGGAAGCGGCGATATGATGGACAAGATGATCGACCTCGCCGCAGCGCGCGGTATCGCCGACCGCTTCCATTTCCCCGGCTTCCAGAAGGGTAAGCAGGTCTACGAAATGCTGAAAGCCAGCGATGTATATGTAATGCCCTCGGTATCCGAGCCGTTCGGTATCTCACCGCTTGAAGCCATGCAGATGGGTGTGCCTTCAATCATCTCCAAGCAGAGCGGTTGCGCCGAAATCCTTACCAACGTCATCAAGACCGACTACTGGGATATCGACGCCATGGCCGACGCCATCAACGCGATCGTAAGCTATCCCGCCATGCACGACCAGCTCAAGGAGGACGGCCTCGCAGAGGTGAACCAGATTACATGGGACAAGGCCGGCCGGAAGGTGATCGACATATACAACCAGGTGCTCCACCGCAACTGATCAGAGAATAAAATCAATACCACACAATCGAATAAAACAAAAAAATACATCATAGGCTATGAAAGCTATCTGCTTCTATTTCCAGATCCATCAGCCATTCCGTCTAAAGCGCTACCGTTTCTTCGACATCGGCAACGACCATTATTACGACGACGAGTTCACCAACGAGGATATCCTCACCCGCATCGCCCACCGCAGCTACATTCCCGCCGCAGAGTCGCTGCTGCGCATGATCGAGGAGAGCAAAGGCAAGTTCCGCTGCGCCATCTCGCTCACGGGAGTAGTTATCGAGCAGCTTGAGATCTACGTGCCCGAATTCCTCGACCTCCTCAAGAAACTTGCCGACACCGGCTGCGTGGAGTTCCTCGCCGAGACCTACTCCCACTCGCTGGCATCGCTCATCGCCCCCGAGGAGTTCCAGGCTCAGGTAAAGGCCCACGACCGGCTCATCTATGAGAAGTTCGGGCAGCACCCCAAGGTACTGCGCAACACCGAGCTTATCTACTGCGATGAAATGGCCCCGATGATCCATGCCATGGGTTACAAGGGTGTAATCACCGAGGGCGCAAAGCATATACTCGGATGGAAGTCGCCCAACTATGTATACCAGGCCGCATCGTGCCCCAAACTCAAGCTGCTGCTCAAGAACGACAAGCTCTCCGACGACGTAGCACGCAACTTCTCCAACACCTCGTGGGAGGCATATCCCCTTACCGCCGACAAGTATATCGACTGGATCGCATCAACTCCCGCCGACGAGCAGGTAGTGAACCTCTTCATGAATCTGGAGACTTTCGGCGACTTCCAGCCGCGCGAGACCGGTATATTCCAGTTCCTTGAGGCTCTTCCGCGCTTCGCTGCCGAACGCGGCGTGGAGTTCATCACACCCACCGACGCCATCAGCAAGCTCAAGCCCGTGGCCGAACTGAGCGTGCTCCATCCCATATCATGGGCCGACGAGGCTCGCGACACCTCAGCATGGCTCGGCAACAAGCTCCAGAATGAGGCATTCAACAAGCTCTACTCCGTGGCAGAACGCGTGCGCCTCTGCACCGACCGCCGCCTGAAGCAGGACTGGAACCACCTCCAGTCGTCCGACCACTTCTTCTACATGTCGACCAAGCACTTCAACGACGGCGCCGCCCATGCGATGTTCTCACCCTACGAGACACCCTACCAGGCGTTTACCAACTACATGAACGTACTTGCCGACTTCCTTGTGCGCGTCGACGAGCAATATCCCAAGTCGATCGACAACGAAGAGCTCAACGCCCTGCTCTCGACCATCAACAATCAGAATTCTGAAATCGAGATGCTCAACAAGGAACTGCAGTCGATGCGCAACAATCTCGAACACCTCAACGAGGAGCACGAGACCCGTGCTGCCGTAGCCCAGGGCAAGAAGCTCGACGAAAACCTCAACGTAGAGGAAACTCCCGCCAAAAAGAAGGCCGCACCCAAGAAAGCTGCGAAAAAAGCTGACGACAAGGCTCCAAAAGCCGAAAAGGCTCCCAAGGCTGAAAAGAGACCCCGCGCCTCCAAGAAAGCCAAAGCCGACGCTCCTGCCGAAGAGCCCAAAGCCTGATCCTGATCCGAACGAGACGGCGGCCCCTTAGACCGCCACAATCCCGTACCCATCCAAAATACCGAGGGTGTACCAAAACAAATTCCGTTTGGTACACCCTCTTCTCTTTACATCCACGGCATCCACACATATCTGTACATATTGACCCACCTTACCAAGATTTTCTTCATTTAATGAACTATTATTCAATATAAAACATTAACTTTGTAAACATCATAGGCCATATGCATCTGATAACCGACAACCTACAGAAATTATATACCTTATGTCGCAGGCATAAAGTCAGGAAACTGTATGCTTTCGGCTCCATACTTACCTCACGCTTCAATGAAAATAGCGATGTGGATATTCTCGTCGATTTCAATTCAGAAATCGATCACAACAATTACTCCGACAACTATTTTGATCTATACTATGCATTGAAAAACTTATTTGGCAGAGATGTAGACCTTGTTGACGAATCGGCTGTCAAGAATCCATATTTCAAAGAGGAACTCGAAGAAACCAAATATCTGATTTATGGATAGAAAATTACGCAAATATCTCTCTGACATCTATTCTTCCATACTGGAGATCGAATCATTTTTAGAAAACAGGCCCAAAGAATACGCCACATTCTGTAATGACACACTGTTACGCCGAGGGATAGAACGAAATATCGAGATAATGGGAGAAGCAATGAATCAGGCATTGAAAATCAATCCGGACATCCCGGTCACGGCTGCAAGGAAAATCGTCGATACACGAAATTTTGTTATACATGCCTATGACTCTCTTCGACCAGATATACTTTGGGGTATTGTGATAAACCACATGCCATTGCTAAAAAAAGAGATTGCAGCCATTCTCTACGGCAATATTCAATAGCGCAATCATTTATACTTCATCGGTGGAGGCGGTGTCGTTGAGGCGACGGTCGACCTCATCGGCAAGATCCCTGAAAAAATTATATCGGAGAATCAGGCAGATTCTCTCAAGCAACTGTGTATCCATAGCGCGCCGACGGAATATATTGTACACGTTGGTGCGGTTGCAGTTAAGCCTGTCGGCCAGCCATAATACGGTATGAGCCTTCGGTTGAAGCTCAAATTCCTTGCGGATAAGCTTGCCTATATATATCATCGGTGAGAATACAGGGTCCCTGTCTGCGTCCCATAGACAAGGTGGCTAAAATAAAAAAGCGCAGGACTGCATCTGCTTATCTTAATGGAGGCATCGCCAAACGCCAATCACGAAATAAACAGTCCACTCCCACGCCATACCGTATATCGGAGTCCCCGTCGGGGAGTAGATATGCGATCAGCATGAGCGCTTGTGGCTGCTCGATCCTTCGTGATTAAAAAATTTGGCGATTTTCCATTAAAGGATAAAGCATAAACGCTTTAAAACATATGTCATGGGTAATACCTACGGTACTCCCACGACAAATTTACGCATAAATTCACATATTAAAAAACCCGGACGCCATATACCCTACAATATAAATGCGCAAAACGCGTATGTATATTTTTTTGCTACACAATGTGCTATTTTCAGCGACGTTTAAATTAAAATCCACCACTTCTTTTGCCCTAATTTTGCCGGAAAGAAATCTCCGGATGACAATACCCCCGCAAAGACACGCTGCAAATACTCACGGAACCGCTACTCTTATTGTACACAAAAGGCTCCCCCGCAGGTTGCTGACACAAATACATCTGCTATATCTGCTTCTACTGCCGCCAATTATGTCGGCACAGACTGTCGATACCCTCAGCATATATTATCCGCTCAACAGTTCGGAAATAAGTCCCGCATTTGCCGATAACCGCTCACAGATAGAACGTCTCGACTCATCGCTCCTCGCCGGAAATGTCGACTCCATACATATATGCCCCTCGGCATCACCCGACGGCCGAATGACTGTCAATATCGACCTCCGCGCACAACGCGCGCAATCAATAATCAACCATATCGACAGTGTTGTACCGCGACACTCAATTGTATTGCGCACATTTCCTCAGCCTATCGACTGGAACAAGGTACTGCAACAAGTACATGCCGACACATCGTTTCCGTGCCGCGACCGGGTAATCGCCATCCTTGAGGACACCGGCAAATCACCATATGCCATGCAGATGGAGCTAAAAACGCTCGACAACGGAAAGGTGTACGACCAAATCGCCTCCGGATGGCTCTCCGACGAAAGGTTTGTGACATGCCGCCTGTTCACGGCATTACCGGGTGTGGCCACACAACCGGACATAGCTGCCACTGACACGGTTTTCGCAGAATACATCGATAATACTCCTCCGGCACCGGTTACCGGCACGTACTACCCTCCAGCCTCTCCGGCCGATACTATAGGGAAAAAGATATTTCCGCTACGCATCACAACAAGTCCGCTCCAATGGCTTGCACTGGCGCCCAACGGCGGCGTGGAAATACCGCTTGACGTCAACGACAACCTGTCGCTGACATATTCATGCGCGTGGTGGAGCAATCTCGGCCACAAGCATGTATACCGCTGGATGAAGGGCGAAATCGGATGGCAGCATTATTTCCGCAACCAGCCGCCCCATGACAACCGAGGCATATATGCAGGCATTTATCTGAATACCGGACTCTTCGAACTGATGTTCTCATCTACCGACCGAAAAGGCGAATACTACGGGCTGGCACCAGCCGCCGGATACCGTTGGCATCTGGGAAGCCATTTCTCCCTAACTGCCGAAGCCGGCATAGGAACCGCATATGTCAGCTACCGCCACGCCCACTATATGGACCACACCCTCATCTACCGAGGAAAGGCCACCCGATGGAGTGTATTCCCGCGCATAGGGGTAAATCTTATCTACAACTTCAACAGCATGAAACGATGAAGCGCCATATCATTTGTCTTACAGCCGTCATAGTCATGCTCGTTGCGCTCGCCGGCTGTCACCGCCACGATTTCCATCATATGCGTCCCGCAGGCTCCGGCACGATCCGCGTGGAATTTGACTGGGAGGGTTACATCGACATACCACCCGGCATGAACCTCATGTTCTATCCGGTCACCGACCATCTTACCGACGACGATGATTACACGGGCAGCCCGATACTGCAGCAGGTACAATACGACGGAGGTAAGATATACCTGCCGCAGGGGCGTTACGATGTGGCCGTATACAACGACTATACATATAATATACTCTTCCGCGGCATGGACACCCACACCTCGGCCGAAGCCTATCTCGGCGAATTCACTCGTGCACCGCTCGGCACCCGTGCACCGATAACATACAACGTAGCCGAACCCGACATATTCTACACCGCCCACCCCGCGCAAATTCACATACAGCCTCTTGACGGTGAAAGGGTATTGAGGATGCGTCCGGTGCTTCGCACGCTGAAACTGTATGTTGATGTGGAGATCACCGGCGTACAGTACGTATCGAAAGCCGACGGGAGCATCACGGGAGCCGCCGAAGGTGTGCGTCTCGCCGACGGATCGGCGTCAGGGCCCGACAACTGCAAGCGTATCTTCGCATTCTCTGTCAGCGACAACGGTCTGCGCGCCGCGACAACCATGTTTCTCGGCAACGATCCCCTCAATGCCGAGTATAGTCTCGAGCTGGCATTCCTCCTGCGCAACAATTCGGTTTCCGTAGGGAAGTTCCGCTACGACGTGTCGGAGCAGATAATATCTCGCCTGCGCGAGAACAATGGCAACATACCCCCCGAAGGCATACATATCCACATAACGGATGTCACTGTCGACCTTGTGTCGGGCAACGGATTCGACGCCGTGATCGACAGTTGGGGCGACGAGGAAAACATCGAACTGCGATAGACAAACGAACTCAATAATAAATACAATCAACAAAAAAATGAACCGTTATTACATTTCAACAGTGGCTGTACTTGCAGCAACGCTCTCCGCATGCACATCTTCCGAACTTGAACCGGCCATTACCGCCAACAGCGACGCAATCGAATTCGGCACATATGTCGACATGCAGTCTCGTGCGTTGGAAAAGAGCACATTCTCCGAGGGCGACAAAATCTGTATCAACGCTTTCCAGAGCGAAGGCACATCGGTAGGCAAGGACTTCACCGCCAACTTTATGGAAAACGAGATCCTGACCAAGACCGCTTCGGGGTGGACCTATGCCAATCCCAAGTTCTGGCCCATGAACTCGGTTGACCGCATCTCTTTCGTGGCCTCACATCCCTACATCGCCCCCACAATCGCAGCAGGCATATGCACATTCCCGTTTGAAGTAAACGCCAATCCCGCAGCCCAGACCGACCTGCTCTGGAGCACCATCACCGACGCTCACCGCAACGACCGCAACGGCACACACCAGAACGGTGTCATCGAGAATCCCGCCACGACACCGGGCAACAACGTCGTGCTCCACTTCCGCCACGCTCTGTCGAAAGTAGTGTTCAACGCCAAGGCTGCGACCTATTACACCGGCACCACCATCACAATCACCGACATTGCCGTAAAGAATCTCTATGCAAAAGGCTCCTACTCGCTGACCAAGAATCTCGAAAAAGGCACATGGACTCTTGATGGAGAAGGCAACAAAGGATATACCGTGCTCACCGGAGGAACCGACACTGCCATCGACACACAGCTGAAATCATTCGGTACCTCCCTGCTGATGATCCCCCAGACCCTCTCGACCGACGCCGCCACCGCTCCGACCGTGACAATCAAGTACACCGTAACCTACAGCAATCCCAACAAGACCGTCAACGAGGAGCGCACCTTCAACCTCGCCACCGACAAAATTACCGTTTGGGAGCAGAACAAGGCCTATAACTACAACTTCAACATCACCCTCGACATGATCACCTTCGACGCCGTGATCGAAAACTGGGATGGCACGGATGATTCTGAGATAAGTGTAAATTAATCTATATCACTGTTGAAACCGGTAATAGCACAAATATGCAATTATGAAACCATATATTAATCTTATTTTTGTCGCCCTCCTGACCGCAGGGTGTACATCCGAAGAACAGCCATGGGCCGAGACCGGCAGTACGTCGACCATCGAGGTCAGTACCTATATAGCACAATCACGTGCCACAAGCAAAACAGCCTTTGCCGACGGTGATGTACTCGGCCTCTATGCGTGTCAGACCACCGGCGATTATTCAGGAGTATATAATGCCAACTGCATGAACAATGTGGAGGTAACATATGGAGGAGGAGAATGGACTTATTCGCCACTCGTAACCTGGCCTACGGACAACAACGAGCATCTATCTTTTGTTGCGTTTTATCCGCGCACCACAGCAACCACCAATCCGCTCCAATATGACTTTACTGTCAACACCGATATTGAATCGCAGACTGATCCACTGTGGTGCACAATATGTGATGCAAGCATCAACGACCGCAACGGTAAAGCCATCAACGGTGATACCGAAGCGGCTGCTTTTGACGCGCCGAGCGGCGCCCTAAACCTGAAGTTCCGTCATATGCTCAGCAAAGTGCGTGTAAGTGTCAAACTTGACAATCCATATCCCGGAATCGACGTCAAACTCAATTCATTATCCCTTAATAATATCGGAAGTGTAGGTACATTCACTATTGCAGATGATTTAGCAAGTGGAAGCTGGTCGTCATCTTCTATTAAGAATTACACTTTACATGCTACTGACAGTGAGCCACAACAGATTACCGATAAAGCCGTCTCTTTCCCTGAAATGTTGTTGATCCCTCAGGAAATGAATCAATTCAATGGCAATATAGAAGTAACATTTACTCATACACTTACAGAAGGAGGAGAAAAGACTGTGACCAAAACAATCTATCTTCCTAACAGTTGGGAGATGGATAAAGTATACAACTACACCGTCGATCTTTCTCTTGATGTCAATACTATAAAAGTATCTGCCGAAGTAAATCCATGGAATACTCCTGATGAAAATCCAGAAATCGGATATAAGGCGGCAGAACCCATTGATCTCGGTCTCAGTGTAAAATGGGCATCATATGATTTCGGCACAATCTCACCATATGATTTAGGACCGCGGATTGAATGGAGTTCAAACTTATATTCTACGTGGGGAAATAAGTGGCATATTCCAAGCAACGACCAATGGAATGAACTTTTTACAACTTGCACTATAGAAAATGTAACTATAAATGGTGTGTCAGGATATAAGGCCACTTCGAAAAATGGGAATAGCATATTCTTCCCCCAATCTTCTTACTTATCCAGCACAAAAAAGACAATAAACGGAGGATCCTGGACTAAATTTGAATACTACTATTCAACGCTTTCAAATAAAAATATCATTGCTGGTGGAAGTTCATCCATATGTCATGCATGCCGCTTGATATATGAATAATAGATCCCATAATTTCCAAACCATATTCTATACATAGCTTTGCCCTATAACTGAAGTGCACCCCAAAATTTTAGTCTAATTTTTGGGTGCACTTCAGTGTGACATAATTTTTTATTTCTATGCAAAGGCATTGCCTAACTGCCCTCGTCAATTCTCTTTTTATAAGATCTCTGTGCGCTCCGTGTCCTCCGTGCGTTAAAAATTCTCTGTCAGCGCGATTTTCTTATGCATTGGGAATAGTGGTTAGAGCGAGCAAAAGTTGTTTTTAAAGGGATAAAATCAATAATTTGGTAAAATATTGTTAAATATCGACAGAAATTTGGCAACAATTTTGCAATTACCAAAACTATCTGTACCTTTGTATCAGTTTTTCATGGTATTAGATTTAAGGTAAAAAGATTATTCGTCGTGATGACGAGTAATTTTTTTATTTTATAGGGGTACCACACCATTTTACAGGGTTGACATCCGAATAGATATGACACCACGCTCAATCGAACTGCTTGCGCCCGCGCGCACTGCCACCATAGCCCGTGCCGCCATCGACTGCGGTGCCGACGCCGTATACATCGGTGCCGACCGTTTCGGCGCACGTGCCGCCGCCGCCAACAGCGTCGACGACATAGCCGCCCTCTGCGACTACGCCCACCGCTTCCGCGCACGCATCTACGCCACACTCAACACTCTCATTTACGAAGACGAACTCCGCCACGCCGAGCAGCTTGCCCGCAGCCTGTGGCACGCCGGAGTCGACGCCCTCATCGTGCAGGACATGGCCATGCTGCGCCTCGACCTGCCTCCCATCTCCCTGCATGCCTCCACGCAGTGCGACATACGCACGCCCGAAAAAGCCCGTTTCCTTGCCGGGCTCGGATTCAGCCAGCTCGTGCTGCCGCGCGAACTTACCCTCGACGAAATACGCGCCATTCGCAACGCTGTACCCGGCACTCCGCTCGAAGCATTCGTGCACGGAGCACTGTGCGTGAGCTACAGCGGCGACTGCCAGGCGAGCTACGCCATCGGCGGACGCAGCGCCAACCGAGGCGAATGCGCCCAGATATGCCGCCTGCCGTTCATGCTCACCGACGGTGACGGACGTGCTGTCGACCCCATGCCTCGCCACTACCTGTCGTTGCGCGACCTGCGCAGGGCCGAGTCATTGCTCCCCATGATGGAAGCCGGCGTATCATCGTTCAAGATCGAAGGACGCCTCAAGGACGAGTCATATGTAAAAAACGTCACGGCATATTACCGCCAGGCAATCGACTGTATCATCGCGGAGCATCCCGAAGAGTACCGCCGCTCATCGGTCGGCGAAAGCGATATTCCCTTCACCCCCGCACTCGAGAAGAGCTTCAACCGAGGCTTTACTTCATATTTCCTCAACGAGCCGCGTCCGAAAGTAAAGATGGCGTCGATGCTCACTCCGAAATCGCAGGGTGAGCGCGCGGGCAAGGTAAAGACCGTCAGGCCCGACGGAACGATTATAGTCGATGCCGATGTCACGCTCGCCAACGGCGACGGCCTGGGATACTTCGACGCCGGAGGCAGATTTACAGGGTTCAGGGCCAACCGTGTGGAGGGAGCACGTATCTTCCCCGCGTCAAAAGTTGTGCCCCGCCCCGGCACAATCCTCTACCGCAACAGCGATACAGCCTTCGATCGCGAATCGGCGCGCCCGGCAACGAGGACAATCGGTGTCGACATGCGCTTGTGGCCCATAGGAAAAGACGGGATTGCTCTCGAACTTACCGACGCGCGCGGCATAAGCGTTGCCACAGCAATGCGCGGCCTCACACCCGACACTGCCCGCTCACCCCAGACCGAGGCGCAGCAGCGCGTGCTCGCCAAGCTCGGCGGCACAATATATCGCGCAATAACAATCGACAACAGCGCCACGTCCACACTGTTCATTCCCGCCTCGACGCTCACGGCACTGCGGCGTGACGCATTCACCCTGCTCGACCGTACGGCGGCCACAGCCTATCGCCGCGACACGCGCCGCAAAGAAGACGCGCAGATACAGTGGCCCGGCGCCACAACCCTTTCGCGCCACGACAATGTAGCCAACACTCTGGCCGAACAGGTATACCGCGATCACGGTGTAACGGGCACGATCGAGCCGGCAGCGGAAGTATCTCCCAACCTTGAAGAGGAGCCGACGGTAATGACCACACGCTACTGTGTGCGCCGTGAACTTGGCGCATGTCTGCGCACACCGGGAGGCGCTACGCTCAAAGGCCCGCTGACCTTAACCGCCGACATCGCCGGAGACCGGCGCATATGTCTGCGTCTCGACTTCGACTGCACGGTCTGCCGCATTAAAGTCGTCAAACTATAGGAGATGCGGTTTTCTACCGCATCCCACCCAAAATTGATATTTTCTGATGCGGTTGAGAAACCGCATCTCCTATTTGGTCGTCGATACATTACCGAATCTCATCAGCGGCGGGTGAGAGTGAAGCGACGGGTGATGGACTCGGGGACTTCCGGGAGGTAATGGGTGACGTAGACGAGCGTGGGTGAATCGCGGCGCGCGATCTCATTGACTACGGCGCGCACGGCTCGCTTGCGGGCTGCATCGAGTCCGTGGAGCGGTTCGTCGAAGATAAGCAGGTCGGGATGCTTGATAAATGTGCGCGCTATCAGCACGAGGCGCTGTATGCCGGCCGAGAGGTTGCGGTAAGGCGTATCGGCCAGCCCCTCCAGATGAAACAGGCGCAACCACCGCATCGCCTCCTCGCGCGCAGCTGCGGAGACAGCTCCGAAATTTCCTACAGTGTCGCGCAAGCCCTGCGCAACGACCTGCACAACAGTGCCTCCCGAGCGGAAATAAAGGTGCATCTCAGGCGACACATATCCGATGCGCCGCTTTATGTCCCAGATGCTTTCGCCGGAGCCACGGCGCCGGTCGAATATCGTTATATCGTTGGAGTAAGCCTGCGGATTGTCGGCAAATATCAAGCTGAGCAACAGCGATTTTCCCGAGCCGTTTGGCCCGGCGAGCGCCCACCCCTCGCCGCGGCGTACCGTCCAGTCGACATGCTCGAGAATAGTGGTCGGACCGTAAGCCACCCGGCACTCGTGCAGGGCAAATGTCACGTCGTGAGGAGTCACCGGCTCCCTGCGCCCGGGTATCGCGGACAGATCGACGGCATAGTCCATCATCGCCCATGCCGCCTCGCGCATGGCCGTCAGCGTCGCGCCCTCCTCGGCAAGCATCGGTACACCGAAAGTCATGTCGGCTATCGGCAGGAACATGTCGGTGAAATCAGGTATCTCCACAGGATTACACAAAAGCAGAATCACGGAAGTACCTGCCGCGGCTATCTCACGGAGAGTATCGTTGAAGAGATCGCGCGATTCGGCGTCGAGCCCGATGTAGGGATTATCAAGTATCAGCAGGTCGGGCGCATCAAGCAGAGTGTTGACAAGAAGGAGTTTGCGCAACTCGCCGCTCGACAGGTAGTTGACCTTCTTCGTAGCGACATGCTCCATTGCAAAGCGCGAGGCAAGTTCACTCCAGCGCGGCATCTGCATTCGCTTTCCCAGCAGTTCGGCAACAGTGGGAACGTCGTCGTTCATCGTAGCCTCCAGACGCTGCTGGTAATATTCGGTATGGAAGCCGGAAAGCGAATGGATGTCGCCGAACTCAATCATCTTCGCAGTCGGACGTGCGGTGCGCGGTGTTGTAATGCGGTTGGTTGTGATGTTCCACCCCTTCTCAATAATAGCACCAAGTGTTGACTTTCCGGCGCCGTTGGGGCCGAAAATCACTGTCACACCCTCGGGAATACTTACGGGAGCGGGCACGGTTATCTTTTGCAGCCGCCAGGTAAGCGTGGGGCTGCACAGCTTTATAAGTTCTTTCATCCTTACGTAACTCTCCTGTTCTCAACGGTTTTCCGAGAGTTTCGCGATGAAATCGCGCATCTCCGGAGTGTGTGCGTCTACGCTGTGGAGCAGCTTGAGCTGGGCACGTGTGCGCACAAGGTTGTGGTCGGGATACTGTATCTTATAATATGTGTCACCGTTGATGTAGTCGGCAAGGAAACGCACAGCCTGCATGTAGGGGAACATGGCGGCGGCATACGGCAGATTGTCGATCTCCACGGGCGTAAGAAACGATCCGGCGCCCGCAAGATAACCCTCGGTGAAGGCGCGGAATATATCCATGTCGAACTCCACACGGTCGAGGTCGCGGTCATCCTCGTCGCCCTTGTTAGCGCCGGTACGAAGGAAGTCGCCGTAGTCGCTGAACACGTAGCTCGGCATCACCGTGTCGAGGTCGATCACACAGAGTATGCGCCCCTCATCGTCAAACATCATGTTGTTGACCTTGGTGTCGCAGTGGCATATGCGCTTGGGAAGACGCCCCTCGCGGTGGAGCCGTTCGGCCAGACACATCTCGTCGGCCCGGCTCTCTATCTCATCGAGCAGATCACGCACGCCGGCCACACGCCCTGCACTGTCGCGCTCCACCGCTTCGCGTAGCTGACGCAGACGCAGCTCCATATTGTGGAAGTCGGGGATGCTCTCGCGCAGTTCGGTGTCAATGTCGACAAGCATTGCCTGAAACTCGCCGAACGCCTTCCCGGCAAACCGCGACGACTCGGGTGTCACCGCCTCAAGCGTATGTGCGCCGGGGATGAACACCATCATGCGCCAGTAGCTTTCGCCATCGTAGAAATACGTGCGTACGCCATACTTCACGGGGATAAAGCGGAGCACCTTGCGGTCGATATCATCAGCCCCGGCCTCCTCGAGTTTACTACGGATGTGGGCCGTAACAGCCTCAATATTGGCCTGGAGCACATCGACATCGGTAAAAATATGGTGGTTGATGCGCTGCAGCACATAGTCGGGCGCGTCGGTTTCAGCCGTGCGCACCACATATGTGTCGTTGATAAGCCCGTTGCCGAGAGCCTCGACGCTCTCTACCGTACCCTCAGTGGCAAACCGTGCCACTATTCCTTTGAAGTCAGTCATTGCCGAAAAGTTATATCCACAAATTTAATCATTTTTACGCAAAATTCACATCCTCCCATCTTACAATTAACGTTTAAATATTATATTTGCACTCTAAAACAACCGCATATGACTCAGATTACTATCAACATCGAAGACCCGTCGATAGTGCCACATCTCAAGAAAATACTGTCGGCTATCAACGGAGTATCTATCGCAACGCCCGCACTTAAAACAAAGAAAAGCGGGCTGGATGAGGCGTATGAGGATATCAGAGCCGGACGCGTGCATCGTGCAGAAAATGCCGACCAACTTTTCAAAGACGTTTTAGGCCTATGACATACGAACTCCGCTATTCCTCTAAATTCAAGCGCTCACTCAAAAAATGTTTTAAAAGAGGACTCGACGTGGAGAAACTTCGCCATGCAATTAACATTTTGCAGTCTACCGGCTCGCTTCCCACCGAATACAAACCACATAAACTCTCGGGAAAATATTCCGGAGTCTGGGAATGCCATATACAGCCTGACTGGCTGCTGATATGGGAACAGAATGATACTGAACTTATTTTACTTCTTGTCGATACGGGTACACACTCCGATTTATTCTAAGTCTGTCAATTCCATATAAAACATTCAAAGGCTAAAGCATCTGAATATGGCTGAATGAGGTTTTCAGGCGCCGGGTTGGCGGGAATGGAAAAAATGTGTAATTCTCCGCGATATAAAACGGGAAAAACGGGGATAAAATTAAATGTAAGCAAATAAACGGATTAGCAAGAGGCTGGTTTTCCGCGATTTGCCTGCAAATAGGGCGATTTTCTCAAAAAGTACACCTTTTGTACCCCGTTTCAAGAACATTCGGGATATGTGAAGTGTTAAGGACTGTAAACGGCGATTTTCAAAATCTTATGACCCCGCTTATCTTTGCGGAAAATTAATGATTTATGGCAAAAATAGAAAATCGCAAGAAACAGAATCCCAAGCTCCAACAGTCCGAGTTGAGCGACGGACGCGCCAGCCTCTATCTGGAATACTATATAGGACGAACCGAGACTCCCGTGCTTGACGAGAACGGTGAGCAGGTGTTCTACACCGAAGGGGCAATGGCGGGGAAACCCAAATTCAAAATCAAGCATACCCGTAAAAAGGAGAACCTCAACCTCTACATCTGGCTTCATCCCAGAACACCGCAGGAGCGATTGCAGAACAGGAACACACTCGCGCTTGCCGAGAAGATACGCTTCGAGCGTGAGCAGACATTTCTCGAAGACCGCGAAGGTTACCGTCTTCGCAAGGAAATGGACGATGATTTCATCGAGTTCTGCCGTGAGTTCTGCAAATCCCCTACGCTTACCAAGCACATTCAGGATGTTCAGAGCCGTGGGCTGAAGAAATTCATCCGTTTCCTTGAATCCACTCCGAGATACGAGAAATTCAAGGACAGCCTGAAGATGAAACAGCTTACACCTGAAATGGTGGGTGCGTTTGTTGAATACCTGAAAGCCAACGGACGGGGCGACGGACCGAAAGCCTATTTCCGCCTGTTCAAGCGTATGGTCACGGCGGCTGTTGACAAAGACCTTATCAAGAAGAACCCCTGTCGCGGCTTCGTCATCAAGAACGACAACATGACGCTGCAAAAGGAGATTCTACTCCCTGAGGAGATAGACCGTCTTGTGGCGACACGATTCGAGGGCGAGAAAACCGAGGTACACCGCGCCTTTATCTTCGGTCTCTATACCGGGGCGCGCTGGTGCGACACAAGCAAGCTGACTTACCGCAATGTCGATTACACCACAAAGACCCTGCGTTTCCAGCAGCAGAAAACAAAGGGACACAGCAACTGCAGCTGGGTGATAGTTCCGCTGAACGACACACTGATCCGCCTTATCGGACAGCCGGAGGGGGATGACTACGACGAGCGCATATTCAAGTTGCCGCTTTATGATACCTGCAACCGCTATCTGGGCAAATGGGTTAAACTGGCGGGCATCAAGAAAAAAATATCATGGCACTGCGCGCGCCACAGTTTTGCCGTGAATGTCCTTAACCGAGGTGCCAACATCAAGACGGTATCAAGTCTTCTCGGCCACACGTCGCTAAAAATGACAGAACGGTATCTCCATGTCGTTGACAGCCTGAAACAGGATGCAATAGACTCGCTCGGAGAAATCAAATTCAGTGCCGTAGGCAGCTGAGTAAATTATACATCAATATAATGCCAATCTCCTGCCATAAGCATATTTATAAAATCAAAACAGTCGTTGACATTGTTGTTTTCTGTGTGCTGCGGAAACCCCGTGATTCGCGGGTATGCCAAACCCTGTAAACTTTATCAAGGATATCAGTCCGAACCGGACACTTTTCCCACATAGGAACGTGGGATTTATTATAAAAACACACCGCAGCGTCCGCTTTTACGATAAATGGATAATACAAGTTTTGTGATTCTCCCTGTCGAAAAGGTCAGGGAGATGATAGAGGGCGCCGTGTCCGGTTGCTTCGACAAGGTACTTGCCGCATTGCAACCCAGACATGAGTCGGAATCGGTTGACATAGAGGGAGCTTTGGAGTTTCTCAATTCCAACGGCTACCGTATAGCCAAAGGGCAACTTTACAAAGAGACATCTGCGGGAAACATACCCTATCACAAATTCGGGCACCGGCTGCATTTCAAAATATCTGAACTGCGGGAATGGGCGGAAACACGATTGGTGAACGGCAATTCCGTGGGGTACTACTGTAATGGGAAGTTTAACAAACGCCGATGACAGCCCGATATTACACGTTGGCGGAAAGTTGGCAGGACAACGGCAGGCACCTGTCAGGGAATCCAACACATATACAGCGTTTTATCACTGAAAATCGTCAAAAGAGATAATTAAATTCAGTACAGACAATGAAAAATAATCAGAGACCCCCTCCCGGATGCCATGCCATCCCCAAAAGGCATAGATACTGTGCCACTCCGAAAAAACAATAAAACATAATTGGAGCGAAATCGTCAGATTGGCTCCCTAACACCTAATCACTACTTCAAATGACTGAAACAGTAACAGTTTCAAGCAGCGAATTAAGTGCTATGAGAGCCGAACTGAGGGATCTCCGGGGCACTGTCGCATCGCTGGCGACAATCATTCATAAAATGGTTCACTCGCCGGCAGCCATCAGACAGGACAAAGATGATGAACACCGTTCACTCACCGATGCGGAACGCGAATACAGAATCGACCGTCAGGAGCTTCAGGCACTCCTCGGCGTAAGCGAGAGGACCGCGTACCGCAGGATAAAGTACTACGGATTCCGCGTGTTGCGCGAGAAGGGCGACACAAAATTCATACTCGGAGAAGTCATTGACATTATAAGTCATCACGGCCTCGGCTGGCACCGCTCCGCCCTTGACAGGATACTGTCAAGACGCACTATAAAATCAAGGACACGACTGGTATGAACCGGACATTTGAGAAAACCGTCCTCGGCCTCTTTCAGACAGTTCTGGAAAGAATGGACTTTCTTGAACGGAAGCTAACATCCACCGGGAATTGTCCACAGGTGGAGCCGAGAAGATGGACACCGAAAGATGTGCAGCGCAGGTTCGGTCTCGGTCTTCGCCAGCAGTACAATCTGAGAGCCAAAGGAATCCTGCCGTACTTTCAGAAAACTCCCAACGGTCCGATTTCATATCTCCCGGCCGATGTTCTTGACTATTATTTCGGAGACGGCGGAATTCCGCCGCAAAAACAACCATAAGTAAAATTACAATATGGCACAAGACCAGACTAACGAGAAAGACCAGGTGCTTATCGCCCGTAACAACGAGACGGGAGAAACAGGTGCTGTAAAAGGTCTGAAACAGGACGGCACACCGGACATGACGCCGTCGAAGTCCGCCAAACTGAGCGATCTCGTGGTATTCAATATCCACAAGAACCCGCTGGAGGCTTTTCTCTCCAACTTCGTAAGGCAGTGCAAGAACCCTTCGATGTTCAGTTTCTTCAAAGTGGATGCCGACAATGTGAACAGTGTCGGGCAGGTCGTCGAAGACGCGCTTAAAGACCCGGAGGCGAACAAAGCCATGCTTTCCGAGGCAAAAGTCGAAGTGAAGACGGCGAACCGCAACAGCCATGCTATTGACGAATCCAAAATCGACTGGCAAAGTCTGAAAGACCGCTGGGGCATAGACCGCGAAACGCTTGAAAAAAGCGGAGACCTCAAGGAGATGCTCTACAACCGCAAGTCCCGGCTGGTAACCATTACCCCGACATTCGCCGGCGAGAAGTATTCACTGGATGCGCGTCTGTCATTCCGCGAGGACGCCAACGGGAATATCAAGGTCGTACCTCATTTTATCCGCAAGGAGCCGAATCTCGATCAGGAGTTCAAAGGAGTCAAGTTCACGGACGAGGACAAGCAGAACCTCCGTACCACCGGCAATCTCGGAAGGCTCGCCGATGTCGTTGACAAGGAGACCGGGGAGGTCATCCCCTCGTTCATCAGCATCGACCGCCAGACAAACGAGATACTCAGCGTACCCGCCAAGTCTGTATTCGTCAAGGACACCATCGGGCAGACTAAGCTCGACATGGGAGAGATCAACATCCTCAAAAGCGGCAAAGCCATTCCGGACAAGGAGATCGTTGACCGCAAGGGCAATAAATATACCGTCACTCTTCAGGTAAGCGCGGACAGGCGCGATGTGGAGTTTGTGCCTTCATACGCCTCTCAGAAACAGGCGCAGAGTGAAAGCAACGGTCAGAAAAAATCCACATGGCTCACTCAGGACGGTAAAATCAAGCCTATCACAAAATGGGCCGGGGTGCCGATGACCGAGAAGCAGCAGGCGGACTATGTCGCCGGCAAGACCGTGGTCCTCGACAATATGGTTGACAAGGAGGGGAAACCCTGCACCGTCTATCTGACATTCAACATGAACAAGCAGCGTCCAACCACCTCCTTCAAGGATCCGCGTCAGGCGGAGTCGATAACTCCCGCCAACGAAAGCCGCACTCAGATGGCTGTCAACAATGACGGAAAGACCGACGAGGCGACAAAGAAAATCAAGGAGCCTCTCGACAGAGGACAGACCGCTCCGAAGGACGAGAACCAACAGAAGAAATCAAAGGGGCGCAAGATGTGACCTCCCGCACAGCCCCGTCCACTTTATCCAACATCCAAAACTAAAAACAACCGTAAAATGAATAATATACTTATAATCACAGAAAGCCGCACCGTGGCAAAGACAATCGCACAGGCGCTTGGCGCCAACGTACTCCACAAAGGATACTTCGGCAAAGGACAGATTGCCGTCACATGGACAGGCGGCGGCATCATCTCCTCGCGTCCCAAATGCAAGTTCCAGTTCACCGTGTCCTCGGACATGACGGCTGACGAGACATTTGCCGCCAACTTCGACTTCTCTGTACGCAAGGACAGCAAGGGTAAAGGCAATCGCCGCGCCAGCGAGAAGGACGAGGCCCAGATAGGCGTTATACAGCGCCTGTGGCGCAACGCCGCGACAATCGTCAACGCCATGAAGCCCTCCGCTCCCGGAGAAGTGATATTCACTTCTTTGAGCAATTATATCGGCATTGACCGTCCCGTCGTGCGTATGTGGCTGACATCAATTACCCGCAAGGAAATCGTGTCATCTCTGGAGAACGGCGGCAATGCTCCCGAACACTATGCCGGGTTTCATGACAACGCGATTGCGGAACATACAATCGGGGCGCGTCCGATAGAACCCGACTATGCCGGGCTGGAACCATCGCAGGGACTGTGGAGCATGGCGGATCTCAAAGCTGCCGCCCTGACACTATGGGGCTGGGCACCGGCGAAAACGGCCGGGGTAGCGTATGCCCTCTACAACAAGGGACTCATCAGTTATCCTTCCGACAACACATCCACACTCCCCCTATCGCTGGCGGCAACCGTCGGGGACACATTCGCCAACCTGCGCCATCATCCCGTTCTGGGCAAGAAGGCTTCTTCGGTGTCAGTGACAGGAACCGAAAGCGTATGGTCCGACGACACTGACGCGCTCCATGCCGTAACGGTAACCGGACTCTATCCCGTTGACCTCTCACGGGAGGAAGAAATGCTCTATATTGTCGTCGCAGACCACATCCTCGATGTTTTCAGCCCCGAAAAGAGCGAATGACAACTGAAAATCCCGGATTTATTTCGCGTTCTGCGGATAAATGACTAATTTAGCCACTGAATCACAGTCGTTAAACGGTTATTTTCGTTTTGGCTGTGGATAAAGTGGCAGTAGGCGGGAGGGAAACCCGCCTACTTTTTTACCGGCGCATAAGCCGGCCATGCCCTCCGTAAAGAATAAGAAGGAGGACAACGCCATCGGAAAATCCACACTGAAATGGAAACACCGAAAAAGTACGGTGAGCCGGATTTCTACACCGGTTATCTCCGTGAACATCTTAAAGAACATCATTTTGACAAAGAAAATACACAGAAATTCATAGAGAACCGCGTCGATGACGCACTTGACACATACACCGTAGAGTTCGCATCAGGCAGACCGCCTTATATCTGCCATGAGCTTGCGATGCGGACACTGCTTGAAAAACTGTATGTATCCCGCTTCGACATAATATATCATATTATAGAAGAAGACTGCTGGCTGCGTCTTGACCCGTCGGTATGGGAAGTGACAGCACTTCATTTCACGGCAGACAAGGAGATAAACGCGATACTTGACAAGTATGGCGTTGACGGCGGATTTCTTGAAAAGGAGGGTTACCCGGCGATGCGTCTGGAGCTTCTCGGCATACTGAACGAGAAACTGGACGGCTATGAGTTATAACCGCCTTCAGACAATGCGTGACAACATCGAGGCGATAAGGCTCGCCCTGAACCTCGGTGTTGCCGGACGCACAGCGCAGACTCCCGAAGAACGGGAGGTGCTGAGAAAGTACGCCGGATTCGGCGGTCTGAAATGTATCCTCAATGATGCAAACGAACTGTCAGACGCTGCCAAGTGGAGCAAATCCGACATCGAGCTGTTCATGCCTACGGTTGAACTACGCCGCCTTATCCACGATTATTCTAAGGATGACAAGGAGTTTGCGCAGTACATGGACTCCCTCAAAACCTCGGTGCTGACTGCGTTTTATACGCCGTTGCCTGTTGTGGATGCTCTCTCTGATGCTCTGAAATATTCCGGTGTGGAGGTAAAAAGTTTTCTTGAACCGTCAGCCGGACAAGGTGCTTTCATCGACTCTTTCCTGCGGAATGACCGTTATCCCGGTACGGAAGTGCTGGCGTATGAGAAGGATTTGCTTACGGGCAAAATCCTTTCGGCACTGCATCCGTCAATCCTGACCCGGATAGAGGGATTCGAGAAGATTGAGCGTGATTTCAACGGCTATTTCGATGTGGCGGCCTCAAATATTCCTTTCGGGGATTTTGCGGTTGCAGACCCGGCGTATGCGGTGAGCAAGGAGATCGCCTACCGTCAGGCGACAAAGACGATTCACAATTATTTCTTCCTGAAGGCTCTCGACCAAGTACGCGAGGGAGGTCTTGTAGCGTTTATCGCCTCGCAGGGCGTTATGAACGCTGCCTCTCCTTTTGTGAGGATGGAGCTTGTGAAACGCGCAGACCTTGTGGCGGCTCTGCGTCTGCCAAACAATACTTTCTCCGACAATGCCGGAACTGATGCGGGTTCTGACCTGATCATACTCCAGAAGCACACGGGAAAGAAAGCGTTATCGGCAGACGAAGAATTTTTCATCCAGTCGGTAGTTGACCGTGGTACGAAGGTACCGGGCAACAAGTTTTTTCAGGCTTTTCCGCAGAATGTGATAGGCACGGATGCCAAAGTAGGTACAGACCAGTATGGGAAACCGGCTATCGTCTATACACATACAGGTGGTGTTGACGGTATTGCCGAAGATCTGCGCAAGGCACTTGATGAATCGCTACATCTCCGTCTGAATCTCGAACTGTATAATTCCAACGGGATAAAGCCGCCGACACCTGACCCTGTCAAGCCGACTCCGACACCCCCGACTACAAAGCCGGAGGAAAAACCGGAAGTGCCGGAACAAAAGCCACTCGCCGAAAAAATTGAGCAGAAAAACGAACCGTTGCTTAAACAGTATCAGGAAATGAAAAAGAAACATCCTGATGCAATTCTACTGTTCCGTGTCGGGGATTTCTATGAGATTTTCGGCGAAGACGCGGTGCAAGCCTCGGATATTCTCGGTATTACGCTCACGCGACGGCAGAACGGGATTGACAGCCGCATCGAGCTGGCAGGATTTCCCCATCATGCCCTCGATGTGTATCTGCCCAAACTTGTGCGGGCCGGAAAACGTGTGGCAATATGTGAGCAGTTGGAAGACCCTAAGCTGAAAAGGACTCCGGAGAAGAAAGCCGATGCTCCGAAACCGGCACCTAAAACATCGAAGGTAACAGATACGCCTCTTATTGCTCAGTTCAAGGAAATAAAGGGAGAACATCCCGATGCACTGGTGCTTTTCAGAGTAGGAGACTTTTATGAAACTTTCGGCAAGGATGCGGTCGAAGCTTCCGAGGTATTGGGAATTACCCTTACCAGAAGGCTAAACGGGAAAGCTGATACCATCGAGTTGGCAGGATTTCCACAGCACGCGCTTGATGCTTACCTCCCGAAACTTATCGCTGCCGGCAAAACAGTGGCTCTCTGCGAGGAATCCAATGACAACATTCATAAGATGACGGTTGCTGAGATTGTCACTCCGCAAGATAAGGCACAAATGAAAGTGGAGCCGAAGACTGAAGCGCTACAGGCACCAGCCGTTCCTCCGAAACCGGAACGGGTCAAAGAGATAGAAACCGACGGTGGACTGGATTATGCCGATAATCCTGACCCTCGTCTTTTCGCGTACAATCTTTTCGGAGAGTTGGAGCCGATACAGAAAAAGAACAACCGCCGCCAGTATAAAGAGAAGCCGGAGGAAAAGCCCAAGCCTGTGCCACGCAAACCCGTAAAAGCCCCGTCGTTCCGCAAACTGAACGATAAGGAGCTGGAGTTCTACGGCTCACTGAACTGGGATGACAATCCTCCCATCAACGGCTTTTACGAGGCCATGATGTCGATTGCCCATCGCCAGATGGAGGAAATGCGTCTGGAGCGGGAGGCACAGGAGGCGGCAAGGACTGCCGGGATAGCTCACGACGAAACCTATATTGAAAAGACAGAGGGAGATTTCATCCCCGGCGGTCATAACAGGCCCTCTAAAGTCACGGCTATTCCGATAGAACGTGCAGAGCGCGATATGTCGCCCCGTCCTTTCTCGGAGGATATTCAGTTCTTCCACAAGAACGGCTCTATGGTGGTGCAGGACGGTATGGTCGGAGTCCTTTCGGATGTCCGCAAGTCCGGCGCGACATTCAATCCTCTTGAAATGAAACCGGAACAGGAGAAACGCGCCATGCTTTACATAACCATATCGGAGACATACCAGCAGCTTTATAATTATGAGGCGGAGACCCATGAGCCAAGCGAACATCTGCGCGAGCACCTCAATCAGTATTACGATGAGTTTGTCGAAAGATACGGCAATCTGAACGATAAGCGTAATGTCCGGTTCATCATGGGCGATGCCAACGGGCGCGACGCGCTGGGTCTGGAGCGAACCGAGAACGGCACGATTGTGAAGGCTGATATTTTTGACCATCCCGTTTCCTTCTCCGTTGATGAAGTCGCATCCGTCGATACTCCGATGGAGGCACTGACAGCGTCGCTCAACAAATACGGCGGTGTCAATCTCGAATATATGTCGTCACTGGTGGACATGGATGAAGACTCCATTATACAGAATCTTGAAGGACACATATATTATAATCCGCTTGTGGAGAACTACGAGATAAAAGACCGCTTCATCGCCGGCAATGTCGTTGCCAAAGCCGAATCCGTGAGGGCATGGATTGACCGTGAGGAAGAACGCATAAAGGGATTTCCGGGCTATGACGGCATCGAGCCGTTCATCGCCATGTCAAAGGATTCCCTCAAAGCATTGGAGGAAGCCCGGCCCCGCCGCATCGAGTTCGACGAGCTGGATTTCAATTTCGGAGAGAGGTGGATTCCGGCAGAAATATACTCGGCGTATATGTCTGATTTCTACGAAACGGATGTGAGGATAGCCTATTCTTCCTCAATGGATGAATACTCGGCCGAAGCCTCCCGCAAGAACATGAAGATATGGGAGGAATTCTGCGTAAGGGGCTATTACCGCACTTACGACGGCATGAGCCTTCTCAGACACGCCCTGCACAATACAGTACCCGACATAAAGAAGTCTATCGGAAAGGATGACGACGGACATGACATAAAGGTGCCGGACAGCGAGGCGATACAGCTTGCCAATACCAAGATAGATGAAATACGCAACGGATTCTCCGAATGGCTGGAGGCTCAATCGCCGGAGTTCAAGGAACGGCTGGTGGAGCTGTATAACGACAAATTCAACTGTTTCGTCAGACCCCGGTACGACGGAAGCCATCAGACATTCCCGGATTTGAACATGAGGATGCTCGGAGACCGATATGGCATCAGCTCCATCTATCAGTCTCAGAAGGATTGCGTCTGGATGCTCATTCAGAACGGCGGCGGGATATGTGATCATCAGGTAGGAACCGGCAAGACGCTGATAATGTGCATGGCGGCACATGAAATGAAACGCCTCGGTCTCGCTCACAAGCCCATGATTATCGGGATGAAGGCGAATGTGGCGGAAATCGCCATGACCTATCAGACCGCATACCCCAATGCAAGGATTCTCTATGCCGATGAAAAGAGTTTCAAGGCTGACAACCGCGTCAATTTTTTCAACCGGATCAAGAACAACGACTATGACTGCATCATAATGTCGCATGACCAGTTCGGGAAGATACCGCAATCGCCGGAAATGCAGCAGCAGATTCTTCAGGCTGAGCTTGACACGGTTGAGGAAAATCTCGAAGTGGTGAAGCAACAAGGGCATGATGTGTCGCGTGGTA
>JAHZGZ010000277.1:35769-43446 GCA_019420545.1 Bacteroidales bacterium
GTCTTATAAAGCGGAAGGAGAAACTTACCGCCAAGATTGCAACCATCCAGTATCAGATGGAACAGAACAAGGACAGTGTCGTTGATTTCAAGCAAATGGGCATAGATCACATCTATGTTGATGAATCACAGAATTTTAAGAACCTTATGTTCAATACCAGACATGACCGTGTGGCAGGATTGGGCAACAGTGAGGGAAGCCAGAGGGCGCTGAACCTGTTGTATGCAATACGCACCATTCAGGAGCGCACAGGCAAAGGCCTCGGTGCTACATTCCTGTCGGGTACTACAATCAGTAACTCGCTTACTGAGTTGTATCTGTTGTTCAAGTATCTCCGGCCCAATGAGCTGGAGCGTCAGGACATCCGCTGCTTCGATGCGTGGGCCGCAATCTTTGCCAAGAAGACCACGGACTTCGAGTTCAATGTTACGAACAATATTGTGCAGAAGGAGCGTTTCAGATACTTTATCAAGGTGCCGGAGTTGGCTGCGTTCTACAACGAGATAACAGACTACCGCACGGCGGAGGATGTTGGCGTTGACCGTCCGCACAAGCATGAGATACTCCACAATATTCCTCCGACCCCGGCGCAGGAAGATTTCATTCAGAAACTGATGGAATTTGCCAAAACCGGCAATGCCACAATTCTCGGCAGAGCGCCGTTGTCTGAAACCGAGGAGAAGGCGAAGATGCTTATCGCCACTGACTATGCCCGCAAAATGGCACTCGATATGCGTATGATTGACCCTGAATATGGAGATGACCCGAACAACAAGGCCAGCCACTGCGCCCGGATGATAGCGGAATATTATCACAAATATGACGCACAGCGCGGCACACAGTTCGTATTCAGCGATTTATCGACATATAAGCCCGGTGAATGGAATATCTATTCTGAAATCAAGCGAAAACTGATTGAGGACTACGGTATTCCGGCGCATGAAATTCGGTTTATTCAGGAGTGTAAAACCGAGAGGTCAAGAAAGGCTGTCATTCAGGCTATGAATGACGGTGATGTCCGTGTTCTGTTCGGTTCGACAAGTATGCTCGGAACAGGCGTAAACGCCCAACGCCGGGCTGTCGCGGTTCATGAGCTGGAATGTCCGTGGCGTCCAAGCGATCTGGAGCAGCGTGAGGGACGCGCTATCCGTGCCGGTAACGAGATAGCCAAACTTTATGCCGACAACAAGGTGGATGTGATAATCTATGCGGTTGAGAAATCATTGGACTCCTACAAGTTCAATCTTCTCCACTGCAAGGCGACATTCATTGCACAGCTCAAATCCGGCGCGCTCGGAGCGAGAACCATCGACGAGGGCGCAATGGACGAGAAGAACGGCATGAACTTTTCGGAATATATGGCGATTCTGTCCGGCAACACAGACCTGTTGGAAAAGGCGAAGCTCGAAAAGCGCATAGCGGCACTTGAAAGCGGTCGCAAGGCGCATAATAAGGGTATATCCGATTCCCGATTCCGTTATCAGACAGTCACCCACGACATTGCCAACAACGAGGCGGCAATCGGGAGGATGAAGGCTGATGTTGCCCGTTACGAGTCCGTTGTCAGGAGAGACAAGGACGGCAATCCTCTGAACAATCTCACCATCGACACCTGCAACCTGTCCGATGAGAAGAATATGGGCATCCACCTGCAAGGGCTGGCGCAACGTACCGACACGCACGGACAGTATCAGCGTGTCGGTGAGGTCTATGGCTTCCCGATTTCCATTATCTCGGAGCGTACCCTCGTGGACGGGAAAGAGACCGTTCAGAACCGCTTTGTTGTAGAAGGCAACTACAAATACAAGTTCAACAACGGCTTCATCGCCATGTCCGACACCCATGCCGCCTGCATGAATTTCGTCAACGCTCTGGAGAAAATACCGGGTATCATCGCACAGTACGAGGAACGGACAGCCAAACTGAAAGCCGATGTTCCGCAACTTGAAGCCATTATCTCGAAGCCGTGGGGCAAGGAGGATGAACTGAAACAGCTCAAATCCGAACTTTCCGCGCTTGACCGTAAGATTACGGCTGAACTTGCTCCAAAGCATGATGAGAAAGACGGCGTTGAGAACAGCCATACTTCCGCTCAGACGGTCGATGCGCCTTCTCAATCGGAAGATGTAAAAAAGAGCATGGTCGCGGAACCGGCTACAGACTATTCTGTTCCGCGCAGATTCAGTTCCGCGTCGGATACAGGAATACAGAGGCACGCCGGCAGAAGGATGTAAAAAGAAAGACAGGGGGCATACGGTCAATCCGGTATGCTCCCTGCCTTATAAAATGAAGAACGCTCCTCAAGTATGCTGTCTTGCGACTCGCCTGAGGAGCTTATTATCTTTATAACTAATTGTTGTCTTGTTTGGTTCTGCAAAATTAGGCAATATTTTTTATACTGCCAAATTTTTTCTATGTTACTGCCAAATTTTTTCTGTCTCCCAGTTTTCAGGAAAACCCATAGCGCTTATTTTGGGGTGATATTCGGCGATAAGGTCTTTTAGCCTTTGTGTGAGTGATGTGCCGGGATTTATAGTCTGCAAAATATAATTCAGCATACACAGGAAATAATACAGCTTGCCGCGTTTGGCTGTCTCCGGATTGGAAATCCATACAAGGGTCTTTGAAAAGTCAAATTTTTCAGGAACAATGTTGAAATCCCTGTTCCAAAGACGAGCGTGATGTGCGCAGATGTTGCGGACATAGTTTATTGTGTGCAGCCACGAATTGAAAGTTTTGGGCGGTAAATGGAAATATGAGGCTATACCCACAACATCTGAACGATTCTTCAGATAATTGCATATCCGTGACAGATGATTGAAATACATTACCTCCACACACATCCATGAAGGGGGATTTACCGGTTCATCATAAGTCTGTACATAATGTTTGATGAAAATTTCGGCCTTGTTGTTGTGCAGTTGTTCCGTGATATGGTTTTGTATTTCATTAAACACATCTATGGCCTGTGTGGTCCCGTCCGACAATACCCTGTTTTGCGGTTCTTTGAAAATATCGGGATTGTCTTGCCAGTGTGAACCGTAACGGTGTGAAAGCTGATAGACAATCTGGCATCTTACCGCAACCTCGATTTTCTCAATGGAATCAAACACAAGAAGTCTTAGCTTACGGTCAAATACATACAGATTATAGATGTCTTTCCATGTTGTGCCATATCTGAATTCATCTACGATATGTCCCCCGACATTCTTCTTGAACGGGAACATATATGCGCTCAAACGGTAATAACTTATGGCGGCGAGTTGATGTTCAGCCTTTTTCTCATCGTCAAAAATTACTCCTCGCTCTTTGAGCAACGCAATCTGTTCCTGATATGTCTTGGGCGGTTTATCGTATTTCATTCTGCAAATTTAATTAAAATCCATCAGAAATCCTTGATATGAACGGAATTGTATGGCATAACATTATAAAAACAGCCGCCTTATCACTCAAAACCGTGATAAGGCGCCCTATAATCATCATTTCTATGGAAAATCAGCGGCGTTTAAGAAGGTGCTTCAACAGCGGGTCCGTCGCGATACGGCGTATCTCATCGAAAACGATTTTTTTGACCTGCTTCTTGATGCCGTCGTAATTGTCCTGTATGGTACGCTGCATCACGCACTCCCCGGTCGCTTTGTCGATGAAGGGGTTTATGACCGGAATCTCCGCATACCGGGCGGTCTCCGCCTTGACCTTGTCGTTGTCAACCACAATTTCGGCATGAAAGATCTTCTGGTCTATGCGCTCGTCAAAATTGTCGCTGACGGCACCGACAAACATACCCTGCGTGAGCGTCGAGATTTTGCTCGGAGGAATCAGGCTGTCCATCTGGGTATTGAAGGAATGGCTCACATCCTGCCGGTTTATCGACACAGACTGTCGCTTCTGCAATACCTTCCCGAACCGCTCCGAAAGCGTCTTGGCGGTCTCGCCGACGACCTGCCCGGAGAAGATATTGCCCACGGTGTTCATCACCACCGCCGCCTCCTTGTCGCCATAGTCGCGTTTGAGCTGTGAGAAGTCCTGAAAGCCGAGGCAGACGGCAACCTTGTTGCTTCGCGCGGTGGCGATCAGATTGTCAAGACCCTTGAAATATATCGTCGGCAACTCGTCTATTATGACGGCTGATTTGAGCCTGTTCTTCTTGTTGATGAGCTTGACGATACGGGAATTGTAAAGGCCGAGTGCCGCGCCGTAGATGTTCTGGCGGTCGGGATTGTTGCCAACGCACAGTATCTTCGGATGTTCAGGATTGTTGATGTCAAGCGAGAACTCGCTGGCCGACATTACCCAGTAGAGCTGCGGGGAAATCATCCTCGTGAGAGGGATTTTCGCCGACGCAATCTGGCCTTGGAGCTGCTCCTGCGCCCCTCCGAGCCAAGCGTCCATGAACGGGGAAAGATAGTTTTCAAGTTCAGGATATGATGTGAGTATCGGGAAAATATCCTCGTATGGACGGCATAGAAACTCAATTGCGTGGGGGAAGGTACAATATTTGCCGTCCTTGTAAATGCGCAGAAACCAGATTATTGCTGCAAGCAATATTATCGGGGATTCCACAAAGAAATCGCCCTGCTTGCTCACCCAAGTTTTGTTCAGGTTGAGCATTATGGTATATGCCGATTCGTATGCGTCGGAAATGTCGGTCATAAACTCCGGAGCAATCGGGTTGCACCGGTGTGAGCGCATCGGGTCGTCGAAGTTGATCACACGGAACTCAGGCACAACACCTTTGTAATTATCCGTATGCGCGTTCAGATGATTCATTGCTATGACCGACAGGTCCGGAAACTTGAAGTCATAGATATAGGCGCTGTAACCCTTTTCTATGCACTGTTTTATATAATTGTTCACCACGGCGTATGATTTGCCGGAACCGGGAGTGCCGAGGACGATAGTGGCGCGGAAGGGATTTACCACGTTTATCCATCCCTTGTTCCACCGCTTGTTGTAGTAGAAACGTGTGGGAAGATTCACGGAATAGTCGTTTGTCTTCAGCTCCGTCTCCTGCATGAACGATTCGTTCTCGTTGTTGAAACGGTCGTCCATAAGGTTGCCCTTCAGCATACGCCCCATCCACACGCCTCCGAACAGCAATGCCACATATCCCGTGACGGTACATATTATATAGGAGTAAAGCCATTCTTTGGCCGGCATCCACCAGCAACCGAAATAGAGGAACATACCTGCGGTAATGGCGATTATTATATGTTTCCACCTGATGCTCTCTTTCTTGACCCCTTTCGTGCCGAAACAAGAAAGGGCGAGAAGGAGAAGGGCGAACCATTTGGCGTTATTGGGATTGTGGAACAGCCCGCAGGCATTGTCCAGATTGTTCAGTATCTTGTATGCGGTGGAATAGAACCAGCCGCTTTCCACGGTCTTTATGCCCGTGAACCACAGCATATTCGCGGCCACAAGCACAAAACTTATGCCGCGCATGAAATCCATTATTTTGGCTAACGCCCGGAGGTCGTCTTCCTGTTGGCTCATAATAAATTGATATTAATGTTGAAATTACAGTTTAGGGCCACGGCGTTTTTTCTTCTTTCGCCGCTGCATGGCGCGGTAGAAGGCTTCCTCCTCCGCATCGAATCCGGGGCCGGTATGGAAAAGGTCAAGACCGGGAATTGTGGGCATATAATCATCAGACGATGTGTTGCCCTGCCGGAATTGCTGTTGCGACTGACCTTGACCGGGCTGCTGCCCCTGCGATGTTCCGGATGCTCCCGCGCCTCCTGATGTCTGTTGCCCTGCCGGATTGGATTGGGAATTACCCGAACCGGGTTGTTGAGTGTCAGGCTGAGGCTGTTCCTGACTGGTATCCGTCTGAACGGGCACAACCGCAGGCCTTTCTCCGGCTGTGAACCACTGTTCAAGAGCGTTGGCGGAGAACTGTCGGCCCAGACGAGAACCGTTAAGGACAGTCCTCGTATTGTGGTCTATGAATGTCGCGCCGTATATACGCCCGGTATCGGTATGGCGCAGGACAAGGTCAATATTCTTCTCTTTGAGCTTGGCGATGAAATCATCCTTGCCCGAAGATTCAGCCATTGCCTCCGATACAGCTTGCCTGGTCGGACGGATGTCGATTTTGTCTTTCGCCCGCTCCATCCGTCCGTCTATCGCCGCGCGGCTGGCGAACTTGCCGAGGCGGGACGCCTTGAACGGCGATGCTATCGTATTGCCGTTGTCGTCAGTGGCGAAATATACAAGACCGTGATACTCCCGTCCATTGACCCTGCCGTCGGTCTGATCACACCTGATGTTATACAGACCGAGTATGGCGTTATACTCTCCTATGGTCTGGAATCTGTAACGCATACCCACCATTTTGACCGTGTTGGCAACCTGACGCTTGATGTCGCCGGAAGGGTCGATTTTCCTGATGGGCATATCGGGAGTGATTCTCTGACGCTCGGCGGTGTGAAGGTTATACTTCCTCTCCAGCTCCCGGCATATATCCTTGCTTCGGTAGAAGTTGTTTCTGTCGGATACTGCCTTGCCGTCAGTCCCCACACGGAGGGCTACTATATGGATATGGTGCCGGTCGATGTCCATATGTTTGAAAATCAGATAAGGCATATCTCCCAGACCCATTTTCTGCATATACTCGTGCGCCAGTGCCGTATAGTCGGTGTCGCTCAGACGGTCGTCGGGATGCGGATTGAGGGAAATGTGCATCATCGGTCTCTCGGTCTTCGTGTGCGACGGCATCCAGCGCATGAAGTCCTCATAAACACGGTGGATGTTCACCGTGCCGGAACCGTCATTATATATTTTGTTGGTGTCGAGCAACCGACCTTTTTCTTTGTTGATTTTCTCCCCGTTATAGCAGATTGCGCCGTAAAGGGAGTTGCCTAACGAGATTTTTGCGACCATACCTCATCGAATTGCCGGGCCAGAGAGACTATCTCCATGCTGATTCTTACCAGCTCGGTGGTCTTCTGTTCCAGATTATACAGGGCCTTCATAGCCTTTTTCTCGTTGAAGTTCTCCCTCAGAGTTTTTACAATCAGTCCATATTCAACGCCGACGGTACGGTAAAAGGAGTTAAGGGAGGAGAGTTTATCTATGAACACCCGTGTGTTCTCGTCCATATAAAAGACCTTGAACGGCTTTTCAAACAGCACCATCTTGATGAACGCCGACATGGATTCTACCTGAACCTTATCATACATCGACATCAGTGTGGCCTGTTCGGTGGCAGTGAAATTGACGGAGCATCTGAAAACGGTGGTGTCGGCCTTCGGTTTTCTGCCGGCCCTCTTTCTATTGTCAGTCATAAGTCGTGCAATAAAAAGGGTAATCAAATCTGCGGAGCGCAGAATCGGGAATGGGGAGGGCGACTTCGGAGCCATCCCAACCCAAGCTCGCTTGGCAAGGGTGATGTGCTGCAAATTCCATTTGGTGCAGCACATCACATACCTTGCCATGCCAATGTTGGCATCGTAAATCAGTAAAAATCAGATGAAGCGAATGTGTCCGTGCGCTTGCGATGAAATCCCGGAATCATGTTTGTCGAATCCCGGAATCGTAAGGATCAATCAGCCGACATGAGGGGTTGCAATGAGAAAAAACGGATCCCCGGCGCGGCTGAAAAGCGTGTCTGAGGAATGTGTTGTGTGTATCTGCGTAACAAAATCGGGAGCTGTTGGTTTGCCGAGGGTGGAA
>JAHZGZ010000278.1 GCA_019420545.1 Bacteroidales bacterium
GAGGCAGTGCTATGGGCGCCCGATCGGGATCTTGCCGATGCTGTCAACGAGCCGTTTGCGGCTTTTGAACCGGTGCCTCTTGCTCCCGGCGTCACGGAGGCCGAGCTTTCCGAGCAGCCAACAGACCATTCGGAGCACTCAGAGTACTCTGAGAACTCGGAAGCACCTGTATGCTCTGATAGCCCGGCGACTGCAGCGCCTACCGCCGCTGAAGTTATTGCTGAGGCTGACGAGATTGTAGATTCCGCACCCGAAATAGTGGCCGGAGGTGACGCGCAGTCCGTGCCTGAAGAGGTTGCCGCTCCTGAAAAAGTTGCTGTAACTGAGGATGATGTGCCTGCCGCCCCTGTATTGCCGTCTATTGACAGCCCTCGCCCCGAGGAGCCGGTGCGTCGAGTATCTCTCACCGAGGCATTCAAGGCTGCCGAAGCCGCTGATTCGGAAAAAACTTCGGATGATGATGAGCCTCAGGTTGCCGTAGAATCCTCCAGGGAGGAGCCTAACGTAATATACCGCGAGCGTTCGGGGCTGAATCCATGGCTAATGCTGCTTGTCGGGGTACTTGTCGGCCTGGCTATGGGATATTTCATCGGCATGAGTTTCGGATACCTCAGCAGTGATACCGCCGCTTACGATGAAGTAGTGGAGGATGAGGAGATTGTAGAAGAAACTCCCTCGGAGAGCCTGCTTGGCGACGATGCCCCTGCTGGCGTGGAACCCGACGCATCAGCCGCCGTTGAGCCGGAGCAAGCAGCCCCGGCACCCGCTCCCGTAGCCGAAACCCCTGCGGTGGCTGCACCCGCTCCTAAGGTGGTGACCGACACGGTGACCGGTCATCGCTATCTTACCACCATGGCCCGCAAATACTATGGCAATAATTGCTTCTGGGTATATATTTATGAGGAAAATGCCGCCAAGATCAACAATCCCGACCGCATACGTCCCGGCACTGTAGTGGTGATCCCTCCGGCCTCCAAATATGGTATTGACGCTTCCGATCCGGCCAGCGTGCGCCGCGCTACGGCAAAAATCGGTGAGATCGAACGTAGCATGAAGGGTAAAAGATGATTTGCCGAAGAAAAAACAGCTCCGCTTGCAAATTTTAACAACCTAAAGGATATATATAAAATTTTAACAATCGCAATTAACTCTTGAGTTGTTAGAATTAATAAATTTGCATCAGAAACCCGGCGGACTGTAATGTGCATAGTAACAGATGCGCATTGCGGCCCGCTTGGTGACGAAACGAGGACTAACATCATAACGAATATAAAATACCTAACACCTATCCCATTATGAGTGAATCGGTAAACATACGCGAACTCAATGATCTGGTGGCTTCAAAAAGCGACTTTATCAATCTGATACAGCGTGGTATGGATCAGACTATCGTGGGCCAGAAGCATCTTATCGACTCGTTGCTGATAGCGCTTCTTTCCAACGGCCACGTGTTGCTTGAGGGCGTTCCGGGTCTGGCAAAGACATTGGCTATCAAGACTCTTGCCCAGGTAATCGATGCCAAGTACAGCCGTATACAGTTTACTCCCGACCTACTCCCGGCCGACGTTACCGGTACTATGGTCTACAGCGTGAAGAGCGAGCAGTTCCAGGTGAAGAAAGGCCCGATTTTCGCCAACTTCGTGCTTGCCGACGAGATAAACCGTGCTCCCGCCAAGGTACAGAGCGCGCTGCTTGAGGCAATGCAGGAGCGCCAGGTGACCATCGGCGACAATACATTCCCCCTCGACGAACCGTTCCTGGTAATGGCTACACAGAACCCTATCGAGCAGGAAGGCACCTATCCTCTTCCCGAGGCCCAAGTCGACCGTTTCCTTCTCAAGGTTGTAATCGGCTATCCCTCAAAGGAGGAGGAAAAACTCATCATACGCCAGAATATCACCAACGAGCGCAAGGAAGTGCGCCCGCTGCTCCGTCCGCAGGAGATAATCGAAGTGCAGAAAGTATGTGAGAAGATTTATATCGACGAAAAGATCGAGCGATATATTGTCGACATCGTGTTCGCCACCCGATTCCCCGCCGACTACGGTCTCAACGATCTTGTGTCGATCATCGACTTCGGTGCGTCGCCGCGTGCGTCGATATCGCTCGCACGCGCCGCACGCAGCTATGCGTTCCTGCGCGGACGCGGCTACGTTGTCCCCGAGGATGTGCGCGCCGTTGCCCACGATGTGATGCGCCACCGTCTCGGACTGACCTACGAGGCCGAGGCCAACAACATCACCGCCGACGATATCATCTCCGAAATCCTCGACAAGGTTGAGGTGCCCTGATCCGATGTCTCCGCTTGCACGTTGAAAAGTGTATGACTTCTGCGGCGCTGTCCCTGACTATGCCGCCCCTTGCATACACCATTCCCCTCGATTAATCCGCTACTTATGGACGCTAACGAGCTACTCAAAAAGATACGTAAGATTGAGATCAAGACCAAGGGTCTGTCGCAGAACATTTTTGCCGGTGAATACCACTCGGCATTCAAGGGACGCGGCATGACATTCAGCGAGGTGCGTGAATATCAATATGGCGATGACATACGCGATATCGACTGGAATGTCACCGCACGCCACAACCGTCCCTACGTCAAGGTCTACGAGGAGGAGCGCGAGATGACTGTGATGCTTCTCGTCGACGTGTCGGGTAGCCGCAATTTCGGCGCGATGGGCGAACAGAAGCGGATGATGATTGCCGAAATCGCAGCCACACTCGCTTTCTCGGCAATACAGAACAATGACAAGATCGGCATGATATTCTTCTCCGACCATGTCGAGAAGTTCATTCCTCCCAAAAAGGGGCGCCGACACATCCTGTTTCTTATCCGCGAACTGCTTGATTTCACCCCCGAGCACTGCGGAACCGACATTGCCCAGGCGCTCCGTTATATGACCGACGCCTTGAAGAAGCGCTGTACCACATTCCTAATATCCGACTTTATCGACAACGGCGACTACTACCGTGCCCTCTCCATCGCCAACAACAAGCACGACGTGACTGCCATACAGGTCTACGACAAGCGCGACGCCCAGCTCCCCGATGTGGGGCTTATGCGTGTGCAGGACCTTGAGACCGGCGCGCTACGTTGGGTCAACACCTCGTCGGGACGTGTGCGTCAGGCGTTCAACAAATGGTGGTACGAGCGCCAGCAGGTGATGACCGACCGCTTCAACCGCTGCGGCGTAGACTACGCCTCGATCGCTACTGATGAAGATTATGTGAAATCGCTCATGGGGCTCTTCAAGAAACGCGGCGTAAGGTGAATAATCAGAAACTGACTATGATGAATCATACAACATCTTCAAACGGCATATTCCATCGTGCGATCCGCACCATGACGGCTATGGCGATGATGGTCGTTGCATGGGCATCGGCTTTCGCCGCCGGTCCCGTGCAGATAAAAACCGCCCTCGACTCCGCCTATATACTCATGGGCAAGCAGACTGCCCTGCATATCAACATCGTGCAGGATCGTGGCGTGCAGGGACATTTCCTTAACGTCGGCGACACGCTTACCGCAGCCGTCGACGTGGTGAGTGTCGGCAAACCCGATACATCCGATATCGGATCGGGCCGCGAGGAGATACGCCAGCAACTTATCATCCAGGCTTTCGACTCGGGACTCTATGTCATACCGCCGTTTGTCTATGCCTGCGGGGGCGATACCGCCATTTCCAATGATCTGCCGCTGAAGGTAGTGCCGGTGAGTGTAGATTCCCTGCGCACCGTACATGACTACGCCGATACCGTCGATGCCGGCTGGAAGCTCTGGGACTTCGTGCCCGACTTTATTGCCGACTACTGGTGGGTGATCCTCATTTGTGCGCTTGTTCTCCTTGCAGTCGCCGCCATTATCCTCCTCCGTAAGAAGAAAGTGGTCAGCATCCTGCCCCAGAAGAAGCCTATACCTCCTTATGAGCTGGCAATGCAGGCTCTTACCCGGCTCAAGAGCGAG
>JAHZGZ010000279.1 GCA_019420545.1 Bacteroidales bacterium
CACCGCAGAGCCACACCATACCTGTGCACATCGCTCTTTGGAAGTTAAGTTTCATGATTGATCTGATTGGTTAATTATTGAAATTATGGTTGTTTATATACTAATTCCTTTGGAATGAGAAGAGGTATGGCCCGTTTCGGCGGCGGGAACGATACGGAAGGAGGAGGTTCCGTCGACGGCTATGATTTCCATGGGGATGATCGAGGCCAGCACGTCGAGAATACCTTTGATGTCGCCTTTGAGGTCGAGACGCCCGTAGAGCCGCCGGCTGTAGAGCGCGGAATCGACACGGATGTCGACGTCGTAGTACGTGTTGAGGCGGTCGGCGATCTCGCCGAGGGTCTGATCCTCAAGCAGCAGGCCTCCGCGTGTCCAGCTTGTATATACGGCGGTGTCGATCTCCTTTATCTCGTCGATGGTACCCCCGCTGATGGTGAGTTTCTGATTGGGGCGCATGCGTATGCGCTCGTCGCACTCGGTGCTTACGGCCACGCTCCCCTCCACCAGTACCACGCTGGCCTCGCCGGGCGTGTAGCTCGACAGGCAGAATCTCGTGCCGAGCACTTTTATGTCGAATCCGTCGGCCGAGAGGATAAACGGGCGTGTGGAGTCCTTGGCGACCTCGAGATATACCTCGCCCGAGGCCCATATGTGGCGTGTGTCGCCATGGAAGTGCGAGGGGTAGCGTACTTCCGACCGCGAGTTGGCTATCAGGAGGGTGCCGTCGTCGAGAGTGATGGTACGGCGCTGCCCTACGGGTACGGTAAGCTTGTTGAACGCACCTCCGGTGGTGTCGCTGGCTGCAATGACAGCCGCTGAGCCGGTGTCGGCTCCGTGGCGCGGGAGTCCGACATTGAGCGCGAGCACTATGGCCACGCATGCGGCCGCAGTACCCAGCGACACCATGCGCCATATGCGACGCGAGCGCAGCAGGCGGTCGCGAAGCATCTTCATGTGCGTGAGCATCATCACTGTGCCGGCGTCGACTTCAGGCAGCGTGACGCTCTCGAAGTAGCGGTCGAGGAGCTCGTCGCATTTTTCGTCGGGCATGCCGGGGCGATAGTGTATGTCGTCGTGGTTACTGTTCATTGTCAGCTTGTCGGTTTAGGCGGCTGCGGAGGTGCTCCATGGCGTAGGCAACATGGTAGTTGACCGTCGACAGCGATATATTGAGCATGGTTGCTATCTGCTTGTAGGGCATTCTTTCTATTTTGGCCAGAAAGAATACGTGCTTGCACTTGGGCGGCAGGGTCTCGAGCGCCTCGTTGACGGCTTCCTGCTGTTCGTGGCTGAGGATGCTTTCGTCGGGGGCTTCGACCTGCGGGAGGATGAACGTGTCGATGTCGTCGAGCGACACAAACGTTGGGCGTCCCGCTTCGGCGCGCAGTTTGTTGATTACCTTGCAGTAGGTGACCGTGCGCAGCCACTGGCCCATGTATTCGATCTCGATCAGCTTCTCACGCGATTTCCATACCTGGAGAAACACATCGCTGACCACTTCCTCGGCGATCTCTTTCGACCCGAGCATCGACATGGCGTAGTGGTAGAGATGCTGTGTCCACTGGGCCATGAAGAGATCGAACGCGCGTTCGTCGCCCCGGCCTATGCGGTACAGCAGGTTTCCTGGTTTTTCAATGGTTGTCATCGTGAGAGTGTGACTGTCGGGATGTGTTGGGATGGAGAGAGGGGCGGAGACTTTTTGTCTCCCGGAAAATGATGCCGCCGGAGAGGGAGATGAGACCGGAGCCTCCGTCTCCCTGCTCCGTGGCTGCTAACCTTACAAATCTTTTTTACCTTAGAATGTCGGAGGGTGTATCCCCGAGGGGATACGTTTTATTTAGTAAACCAATACCTTGCTTAGCGTATGTGCCTTTGTTTAGCGAACAAGTACCTTGTGGCCCTTGTGGATGTAGATCCCCTTGGCAGCGGGGCGCTGGGTCATGCGCATGCCCTGGAGGTTGTACCATGCCTCGTCGCCGTTTTCAGCCTCGTTGTCGGCGATGACCTCGATACTGTTGGTGGTGTCGGAGGTGGCAAGCGCGCCGTTGCTGGTCGATGTAGAGCGTGCGTTGCCGAGCTGGTCTACGGCTGCGTCTACAGCGAAGGGCCAGGCCTCTTCGGTCACGATGGCTGCGGTCTCGGCGGGAGCCATGCCTGCCCAGTACTTCTCGGGAGTGATGGTGCCGTCGGCGGCGATGGCATTGTCGCCGAATACTGTTTCGTAGTTGTTGTCAGCGCTGATGTTGTCGCTCTCGGCCGATGCATATCCCTCGGCAACTTTGCCGATAAGGTTGTTGCCCTGGAATTTGTAACCGGAGGTCGCCGACGCGTCGGCGATGGCGTCTGCGCCGCCATCGGCAACAATAATAGAGTTAGCTACATTAAGCACTCCGTTGCCGTTGGTGAATACCTGTGAGCCTGTTGTGGCTGTGTTGCCTGCGATAGTCGACGATACAATATTCAGAATCTGAGTGTAGTTGCCGGGACCGTTGGAGTGAATGCCACCGCCTATGGCGGCTTCGTTAGCGGCAATGGTGGAGTTGATTATATTTATCTGCTGCGAGTTGCGGGCATAGATTGCGCCGCCGTTGCCTGTCGACTTGTTGCCGGAGAAATAGCATCCGTCAACTGTGAGATATGCCATTTTTGTCCAGTTACCGGAACAGTTATAATATAGTTTTATTGCCCCGCCATCGGTTCCTTCATTGCCTGTGAAGGAACAGTTGCGTACAAGTGCGTTGACTTTGTTGAGCGACAAAGCGCCGGGCATTGCGTTGTCGCCTGTACCCTGGCATTTGTTATTGCGGAAATTGCAGTCGGAGATTTCGGTATATCCGTTACTTATAATGTATATGGCGGATGGTCTGCCTGATTGCCAGTTTGTGTCGTCGTTACGCCATTCACCTTTAGTGATGAAATTTTCGAAGTCGATGTTTGAAATATTTATTGCTCGTTTTTTGCCTGCTTCATCACGCTCGGAGTTGTCAGCGATGAATAATGCGCCATTAGTGCGGGCTGTGTTGTTACCGTCAAAGATGGTTCGGCCGGAAGTGGCGGGTTCGCCGGTTGTGGGGTCGTAGCCGCCTTTAAAGGTCACGCCCGAGCGGCTGATGAATATTGTCTGGGTAAATGTGTATTTTCCTGTAGAGAAGAAATATTGTTCGCCGGTGTGGGCATCGTTGACTTCGGTCTTGGGAATGTCACCGTTGGCTTTGTAATAGAATTTCATGTGAGCGTAGTACTCGGTGAGTCCCATGGCATTTTCCCAGGTTGAGCCGTCCTTTTGGCCGGCGCCTTCGGGGGTGACGTAGTAGTCGGTGGCAAACATTGTGCAGGGTGCTACGAGTGCACCAAGTAATAGTAGATGTTTGATCATTGGTGATTGATTTGGTGGTTAATAAGTTGGTTGTTTTTGAGTGGTTATTGATTGGTCTTTTCAGTATATGCTGATTGATTTGATGGTTGCGGAGATGTTGTTCGATTCAAGGCGTTTTTAAGGCCTTCCACTTATTAAGCCGCAGATTTTTGAAAAATCTATAGTATCGATTTTTATGTTTTACAACATATTTTTGCATTTTCTTCCCAAAAATCTCCCCTCTTCCCCTCAACAGGAAACCGCACGGAGCCAACAGAGCATCCGTGATGTACTGCACTATTCAAAAACCGCACAGAGAACACAGAGTCCACAGAGAAAAAAACTATAGTAGTAGGAGCGACGGTTTCCAACTGTCGTAAACATTAAAATGCTTATATTCAATATGATACGATTGAAAACCGCATCTCCTACAGCCTACTCTCCACATAGAATCTGACCGGGAGGGCGGC
>JAHZGZ010000028.1:0-378 GCA_019420545.1 Bacteroidales bacterium
GTCATTCGCCGGCATCTTTCCGTCTGCTCTTCGGTCGTTATGGAACCCCATAACTCCCTCATCACAAACGAAAATCTGCTCGACGACTGACCGCCCTGACGGTAACATTTATTATTAAACAAGCTCTAAAATTGAAAATTACAGAATCAGAAAATACAATATATCCATGGAAGATATACTTCTCGATATCAAAGACCTTCATGCCTCGATCGACGGCAAGGAGATACTCAAAGGCATCAACCTGTGCGTACGTCCCGGTGAGGTGCATGCAATAATGGGCCCCAACGGTTCGGGCAAATCCACCCTGTCGATGGTGCTTGCCGGTGCTCCCGGCTATACTGTGACCGGCGGCTCGGTCGACTTCCACGGCAAGGAGCT
>JAHZGZ010000028.1:388-5214 GCA_019420545.1 Bacteroidales bacterium
ATTATATTGCTCACCATATCATCATGTTATTCGACATTCTGTTGCTGGTCTCAGGACTGGCGTTGATACTTTTCGGAGCCAACTGGCTCACCGACGGCGGATCGGGGGTGGCCCGGCGCTTCGGAATCAGCGAACTCGTAATAGGCCTTACCATCGTGGCGTTCGGCACCTCGGCGCCGGAACTGGTGATCAGTGTGGTGTCGGCCATAAAAGGGAGCGCGGGGCTTGCGATAGGCAACGTGGTCGGCAGCAACACGTTCAACATACTGATGATTATCGGCGTGGTAGCGCTTGTGCGTCCGATAAAGGTGGAGCGCGGCATCATGACCAACGAGATACCGCTTGTGATGCTCTCGGCACTCGCGCTGCTTGCGTGCGGCAACGCCCATCTGCTCGACGGCGCGCCTGCCGATGCGGTGACGCGTGTCGACGGCATATTGCTGCTGCTATTCTTCGCAATATTCATGCGCTACACCTTCTCGATCGCCAAGGAAACGCCTGCACCGGCAACGGCCACCCCGCAGGAACCGCCCCCGGCGACAACCGCACCACAGCCGGGAATATGGAAATCAGCAGGGATGATCATAGCCGGCCTGGCAGCCCTTGTATGGGGCGGCGATCTGTTTGTCGACAGCGCCTCCGCCCTGGCAAGCCGACTCGGCGTAAGCGACGCCATAATAGGCCTCACCATCGTGGCTGCCGGCACGTCGCTCCCCGAACTGGCCACATCGGTGGTAGCCGCCGTAAAGGGGCGTCCGGGACTGGCTGTAGGCAACGTGATCGGCAGCTGCCTGTTCAACATCTTCTTCGTGCTGGGAGTGTCGGCCGTAATCCGTCCCCTCCCCTTCGGCTCTATCGGCAACCTCGACCTGCTCGTCATGACCGGCGCCACGCTCCTGTTCTGGCTCTTCGGCTGGATCATCGGTCACCGCACCATCACGCGCTCGGAGGGTGCCATACTCGTCCTGCTTTATATCGCCTACACTGCCGTCCTCATCTGCCGCGCCTGACGATACATAAAAATGCACGTAGATCACCGAGGTCACAGAGATCACAAAAGTCAACGCCGCCCTCCCATCTGTTACGACCGGGAGGGCGGCGCTTTAGCCTGCCAATGCTATATCATTAAATCCATTTATTTTTCACCAATAGCGTGTGGAAGGCGGATAAAATCAATGTCCGGAATTGCATGAAACCGAACCCGAACTGCTCTCGTTTTTGGTAAGGTTGACAACGGTGAGTCCCGCGGCCTTTACATCGCCGCTGCTGCTCGCGCGAAGATTGGCATTGACGCATGAACCCGACAGCTTGACATCTCCGCTGCTGCTGGCATCGGCCACGACATTCTGAGCGTCAAGCATACCGACAACCACGTCGCCGCTGCTGCTCGCATATGCCGACAGATCGGTACACGACAGAGCGTTGATCTTCACGTCACCACTGCTGTTTGCCTTGGCAAGCAGGGTATTGCAACGCACATCACGGAGTTTCACGTCGCCGCTGCTTGATGATGACAATGTCATATTGCCGGTGCAGGTCACATTGTTGCCGATGACGTCGCCGCTGCTGTTTGCAGAGATGGTAACGTCGCCTTCGGCTCTCAGGCCGCTGTTGAGCTTTATGTCGCTCGAACTCGTCGCCTCCAGATAATTGACCGCAGGGGCCGACACGCGTACCTCGCGCTTAACCGGGCCACCGATAATGCGGCGATTTAGATCCTTCATGCCTACATGCAGCATTCCGTCCCTTACTTCGACGGTAATTCTGTCGATCTCATCGTCAGGAGCATATATCTCGATACTCTGCGCGCCGGTAGTCTGCGAATACACCACGTCCACCGTATTTCCTGCGGTAATACCCGTAAAGGCAGGGAGTTCCACCGTCCGGGTCACATAATTTCTATTTACTTTCACGATTTTGGCGCACGCGCTGGCTCCGGTCAGCAGTGCCGCGCCGACCATTACCGAGAGTATTGTCTTTTTCATTTCCAATATATTTACAGTTTTTAGTGCTTGTTTAAGAAACTGTTTTAATTTTATTAATCAAATTTAAACAGTTTCTAAAATAGAGACGCTCTGACTCTCAAAAAAGTTGCAGATACGCTTTGGAAAAATCAGCCCCGACCATCCGTGCCCTTGGAGTCTGCATGTTGCATATGCCCTTGAACTCTACACTCTGCGCTATTCTATGCCATTATACGCGTTTTTAACATGCCCTTTTCTATTCATTCCAAAAATATTTATTACCTTTGTTCCCGTCATTGATACCGCACACCCTCTCTCCGTCCCAGATCACAGACACAATCCATGCCCGGATGGCGGAATCGGTAGACGCGACGGTCTCAAACACCGTTGGAGCAATCCATCCCGGTTCGATCCCGGGTCCGGGTACTGAGTCGGGGAGCAGAGCAATCTGTTCCCCGATTTCTATTTTAACCTCTAACGGACTTTTGATTTGATAAAAATACTATCATGTAAAGAAAAAAGAGATAATATTAGCGCGGATCAATTTAATTGCTAAATTTGCAAAGTCATTCAACAGATTGACTGATAATATAAAATATAGTATTTATACAGTTACACTAACCATCCGATTATGACATCATTGATTTTTGGTATCTTCGCACTTTTGTATGGCCTATTCACGCTTTATCTGCGGTTATTCAAAGATTCCAAAGGACTTGGAAAGATAGAAACAATGAAAAAGACATGCGGTGAGAAAACGGGAAGAACCATTCACATTTTCGCATATACCGTACTGCCAATCGTCGTTGGCATTATATTTATAGGTGCATATTGTCTTGGAATTGAGATCCTCTAATCAATAATTATCATACTCCGCCATCCCTTAAAATCTATTTCGACAAGACGCTCTCAATAGAGGGTAACCAGCCGTCATTTTGCAATTTGCCACGGATAGCATAATGCTCATCGGTTTCTTACGCCACAGTTTTTTAAAGAGCAAGTGGCATTGTCCGTCAAAACTACTTAGGAAGTCGATGGATCAGCAGTCCACCGATTAATCCCAATACCACAACACTAATTAGCATCGGCACTCCACCAAATATTCCCATAACGATTATACCATACAAGACTTTATCCAATCCGGAGCCGCCACAAAAGAAATAATCATAAGCCACCAAAAGGCCAATACTGACAGGTAAAAGCATTAATAGCAACCACCCAATTAATGCAAATCCCGACCTTTTTCTCCAACAATGCCACGAAAGTATGCCGGCAAGCGGAAATGGCAAAATATATCTTAACATATAATCAAAAGCCTCTTGCATATACATCATAAAATTTGCTTTGGGGCCAGAGAGAAAATAAGGGCAACAAAAGAATATTACTGCGGGAACAATAACGGTAGCTAATTCAAATAACCAAAATCGTCTGTCGGTAAATTTCATTTGCGCATTTTTAAAGGATGTTTACTTTAAGACAATCGCTAAAAGTCAAGGGCATAGAGATGGTGCTCTTTCAGGGGGTGAGCGTCGGGGAACGCGGGGTGCATGAAGGTGCCGAGGCACGTCATGTCGAGACGCTTCATCACATTTTCCGACGGGCGGTTGAGCGTTGCCGTGAATGAGTAGACCCTATCGAAAAGATGGTGGGTGCGGGCATAATCCAGACAGGCCGAGGCTGCTTCCGTAGCCAGTCCCCGGTGCCAGAATCGATCCGACAGGCGCCAGCCGATTTCCCAGCCCGGTGAGAACGGTGCGTCGAAACAAAACCTATGAAATCCTACATATCCTATAAACTCGCCGGTCTCTTTCAACTCTACGGCATAAAGTCCATGACCGAACTCCTCAAACTCGGCCACGATGCGATCTACAAATCTATCTGACTCCTCTGCCGACAATGTTGCCGGAAAGTATCTCATCACCTCCACACTGCTGTTCATCTCGGCAAAAGCCGCTCTGTCCTCATCCTCCCACGCCCGCAGAATCAAGCGCGGTGTCTCTATAAAAACTGTTCCCATAAATACCGGATAGGTTAGTCGCCGATGACGGTAGCGACAATGGACCGAAGGCCGCCATAGTCGCGGAACTCGCATAGGTATATCCCCTGCCATGTGCCGAGATTGAGCCGTCCGCCGGTCACGGGGAGCGTAAGCGTCGAGCCAACAATCACCGACTTGGCGTGCGACGGCATGTCGTCGGGCCCTTCGTCGGTATGCAGATAATATGGCGCATTCTCGGGCACCATGCGGTCGAAGATGGCGCGCAGATCCCGGCGCACGTCGGGGTCGGCATTCTCATTGAGCGCAAGCGCCGCCGATGTATGCTTGATCAGCAGATTGATCACTCCTGTCTCCGGAAGTGCGGGCAACTGCCGCAACACCTCCCTTGTAATCAGATGAATGCCACGCGGATAAGCACGCAGCCTAAACTCTACCTGTTGTACCATACCGCAAATTTATGGAAAAGGCGCGACATTACAGCAACGCCGCTAACAATTTCCGGATCATCAAAATTTGACTGGGAGGGCGGCGCTTTAGCCCGCCGCGACAAACTCTGCTCATAAAGCAAAGTGTCCATAAAGCCTTATTGTACCGCGTATCGCGGCGAGCTAAAGCGCCGCCCTCCCAGACAGGGTTAGTTGACACACGAGGAATCTATTATTGATGAGTCATCAGTGAAGGGGAGTGTCGAAGACGATCCGGCGCGAGATGGGTATGTCGGCGGAAGAGGTGGCGATGTGGATGGTATACGATCCGGCATTGAAGGCACGGCGTGAGGCGATATCATCCCAGAAACCAAGCTCAGAGACCGGAATATCGAATTTCAGGCGAGCCTTTTCGCCGGGAGCGAGTTCTTTCTTGGC
>JAHZGZ010000028.1:5224-25103 GCA_019420545.1 Bacteroidales bacterium
TAAATCTGAACTACCTCAGCCCCGGAACAGGTGCCGGTATTACGCAGGTCGACCTCAACATGAATGTTGCCGTCCTTCACCTTCACCTGCGGACGTTCCAGTTCAAAGGTAGTGTACGACAGTCCGTGGCCGAACGGATACAGCGGCGCGATACCTTTTGTGTCGTACCACCGGTAGCCCACGAGCACCGACTCGTCGTAGTTCACATCGTAAAGCATTATCAGCCGCTCGTTGTAGGCACGGTCGGTAGTGTTGTAAAACTGCGCGCCGGGAGGCATTGTGTTACATGCCGGAGAATCGCGGAAGTCACGCTCAATGGTTATCGGGAGCTTGCCCGACGGATTGATCTTGCCGGAAAGTATGTCGGTAAGAGCGGCCATTCCGGTCTGTCCCGGATACCACCCGTAGACTATGGCTGCGGCACGGTCGTTCCATGCGCTCATCCTGACACCCGAACCGGAGTTTACGACCACCACACATCGCGGATTATTATCCACGGCAAGCCTCACGAGGCGTTCCTGCGCGGACGGCAGTGCGAACGGACGTTCGAACGACTCATTGTCCTCCGTACCCAGCGACACGATCACCACATCGGCCCTAGCCAGTTCACCGGCAGTAGGATCGTCGGCAAACACCACGTCGTCGCCATACTCGGCGCGCAATGCATCGGCAAAAGTCACATTGTTGTAGCCGTCGACCGTAGCCGAAGTATAAGGATGCACGCCCGTGCGCGGCACCTCGTCGAGATACCTCCCCACGGCAAGAATCCTGCGCCCCTTCGCGAGCGGCAGTATGCCGTCGTTTTTCAGCAGCACGATACCCTCCGACGCCACTTTATAGGCCGTGCGCTCATGAGCCGGGAAGCTGTCGAGCAGCGCCGGCTCGTATTTCGGCCGGTCATACAGTCCGAAAGCATATCCGGTAGCCAACACCGGGCGTATCATACGGTCGATATCCTCCTCCGTAATCGTACCGCGGGCAAGCAATTCACGCACCTGCGGTATCATCTCGCGCCGTCCGGGCATTTCGATATTCAGGCCGCTTTTCACTACCTTTTCGGTATCATACACCGAGCTCCAGTCGCTCATTACCGCACCCCGGAAGCCGAGAGTGTCGCGGAGCATGTCGGTAAGCAGCCGGCGGTTCTGACCCGTCCACTCCCCGTTGAGGCGGTTGTAGGATGCCATCACATAGGCTGCACCCGCATCGATGCCGGCCTTGAACGGCGGCAGATAGATCTCGTGGAGCGCACGAGAGTCAACAACCGAATTCGAGCGGCGGCGGTAAAACTCAGTCTCGTTGCACAGGAAATGTTTCAGACACGCAGCGGTACCTGTCGACTGCATACCATCGACATATGCGGCACACATCGCCGCCGACAGACACGGATCCTCCCCGAAATATTCATAGTTGCGTCCGCACTGGGAGTTGCGTGCGATGTTGAGTCCCGGCCCGAGAAGTACCTCTATACCCCCTGCCCTGCACTCCTCCCCTACTGCCCGGGCATACTCGCGCGCCATAGCGGGATCGAACGTAGCGGCAAGCAGATGGGGACACGGCATCGCCGTCGACCTGTCGAGCTGACGCACAAGTGTGGTATCGGGCAGATTACGCCGTATGTTGACACCCCCCGTGGCATCCGACAGATAGAGATACGGAATCCCCTTGTCGGGCACGCCATACAGATAGAACTCCGAATAGCCGCGTATGAACCCGAGTTTCTCGTCAAGTGTCAGCCCGGCAATCTTCCCGTCGGCCATCGCGTAGGCATCGTCCCACGTCATTACCTGAGCGGCATCGGCCGATATACCGGCTACGGCCAGAAGCATGTATATTATTTTGTGTCTTATTCCTTTCATAAAGCTATGTAAAAAAGAGGGCGGAAAGGGATGTCGGCAATCGGCATGCCTTTCCGCCTGAGCTAAAACAAATTTTTTACCTTAACATTCATTTCCTATAGGTGATCTTCTCACCCCATACCGGGAGATACACACCCCGGCGGTTCAGTTTTTCGACCTCGTTGATACCGTACTGATAGCTCCATCGCCATTTCTCCACAGGATGGTCAAGTTCAAGTATGTGCGACATAAGCACTATACGCGGGTCGAGACGCTCGACAGCCTTTGCCATATTCAGCCCCACGGCAAGATGCGGGATGAATATGTCGATATCGCGGGTCTTTAGGAGCTGCGTATGGTTATGCGAGTCGCCAGTATGGAGTATCACGGCATGTCCCGTGTCGGCTCCGCAGTCAATCTGATAATTGACCACGAAGTTTTTAAGCTCCGAGTTGTGGTCGGCAATCTTTACCTCCATCGAAATGCCGTCACACGGAGATATTGTCGCCGCCACGCCTATCATATAGCCGTTGTCGATGAAGTTGGAGTAAACCGGCTTGCCGGCCACTCCCATGGCGTCGACAAGCGCACGGGTATAGTGGTCGTCATGAGCATGGGTAATACACAGAAACTCGATGAAGGGGGCAAACTCCTCGGCAAACTTATGCTTCAGATCAATCGCAAAAGTATGTGTCGGCGTCTTCACGACATAGCCCATGTTGTACACCTGCCACAACACCACCGTACCCGCAGGCACTACTTCCGTCTTCACCTGATCAAGCACCCTTTTGAGGGCATCATGGTGGAATCCGATCATGGAATTGTCTTCCATAGCTGCAATAGCGGCGGGGTCAACGGCAGCATAATAATCCTTGAAAGCCGTGTTGGGACACATGTCGGCATATACCTGCATCTCGGCCATAGCGGATTTGCGCCTGCTGTCGAGGTTGAGATACGACGTCTCGTTCCAGAGTATGTTCATCAGCTCCGCTACCGAAGGTCGCTCCACCGGGGGCGGCGCGGGCACCCCCGGCACCGAGGGGCCCTCATCGCCGCCACACGAACACATGGTCATCGGCAGGAATGCAAATGCTGCCAAGACCATAGTTTTCTTCAGTACATTCATATCAATAACCGGGATTCTGAGGATAAGCGGCCGTGCCGGCAATGTCGATCTCGGCCTGAGGGATAGGATAATACATAAGATAAGTACGCCCGTTGAGTGTTTTGAGCAGATCGTGGCGTCCGGTACGCTTCACATCCTGCCAGCGCATCCCTTCGGCGAAAAATTCGCGGCGCCGTTCGTCAAGAATCAGATCCTCATACTCACGGTCGGTCAACGCCTTTATCTCATCTTCCGAAAGACACGAAGCATATCGCTTTGAGAGGAACTGATGAAGAATCGCCGCTCCCCCGGTTTTGCCTAGCCCTTCGGCGACGATAAGATACATCTCGGCGATACGCGATACCAGCACCGGAGTGTGGAGATAATCGGGATTGTTGACAAACTGCTGCTTACCGTTGGAGAATTTGATGGTGCGGTTATTCTCGCCTGCATTCGACGAAAATGTAGCGACCTTACGGATATCGCCGCTACGCGGAGCCACGGAGGTATCGTCGGAGAAAAGATTGTCGAAACACTCCTTTGCCGGTGAATAATCCCAGTTGCCGTCGACATCATTGACCTTTTCGGCATAGTTACAATAACTCGATGTGCGCGTATTGTTGATGAAGGCGAATATTATCTCCTTGCTTGCCGATGCTGGAAGAAATATCGACCCGAACTCGGTGCTCGATGCGGAGAGCGCATATGCCGTATTGTCAATGACTTTCTGTGCGTAAACGGCTGCCTGGGCCTTCTTCCCCTGAAACAGTAGTGCGCGGGCCGCCAGAGCATTCACCGCATCGGGCGAAACATACCATCGGGATGACGACGCAGGCACAAGTGCTGCCGCCGCATTGAGATTCTCCTCGACAAACGCCCATACATCCTTCTCGGGAGAGATAGGTATGATCTCGTCGGTACATTCCCTTACGATCGGCACATTACCGAAATGCGACGCCAGACGATAATAGATGAACGCACGGAAATAATAGCATGCCAGTCCGATACTTTTCATCGAATCGCTATCCTTGTTGGCCGAGCGCTCGTACATGCCCAACAGATAGTTCACCTCATACAGAGCGGCGTAGGAGTTGCGCCAGTATCCCAATATGCTTATCGAGGAATTGACATTGGCCGGCGACATATTGCACGGGTCGGCAATAGGTGTTACATGCGTGCTGTTGGCAAAATTCTCGCCCTGGATATCGTCGTTGAACCACAGCTGATACGTGTAGTACTCCATGGTGGAATACACTCCGTTGAGTATCTTGGACATATCCGATTCCGTCACATCCTCCTGCGGTATGGCATGCCGGGGCTTGATATCCTCAAGTTCGCCGGAACATCCGGTAAAAAGCATTACCGAGGTCAGAAGCAAGTATATTAGTCTGGTATTCATGATCTGTAATTGTTAGAAGTTAAAGCTTGCACCGAATAAGAAACTTTTGAGAGTAGCCTGTTCTCCGAAATCGGCTCCATAGGTCGACGCACTCGGTGAGGAAGAGTAGGAGAACTCGGGATCATAACCTGAATAATCACTGAATGTGAAGAAGTTGTCGAGCGACACAAATACACGTGCCGTATTGATCTTCAGGTGTGAAAGCAGAGACTCAGGCAAAGTGTAACCCAATGTTATTGTCTTGATCTTGAAATATGAGGCATCCTCAAGATAGCGGGTTGATGTAAGGGTGTTGGTAAAACCGCCGGTAAAGGTGTTTTTCAGCACCGGACGCGGCACTGTATTGCTGGTTCCTTCTCCGTTCCAGTAGTTGTTGGCCACATGTTTCGAGATATTGAAATACTGCTTGCCCGATACCAGTTTTCCGCCGCTCATGTATTTCAGATTCTGCGCGCCGCCGTATCCGAGGCTTTCAGTTCCTTCATTGCTGCCGCTGCCGCGCCATGAGGCAAATATTTTGCCGCCGTAAGCAAACTGGCAGAACACATTGAGGTCAAACCCTTTCCACGACATTGTTGAGGTAATACCCCCGGTAAAGTCGGGAGTCACCTTGCCTACGTACATACGGTCGTCGGCCGTAATATCGCCGTCATTGTCTCTGTCGAAATATTTCACATCACCGGCACGCACACCCTTGGCATAAAGCTTGGCGGGCACCTCTTCGTCGCGCTGATATATACCGTCCTGACGGTACATATAGTATGCGCTGACAGGCTTGCCCACAATAAGGGCATGATAACTGCCACCTTCAATACCCGATGCTGCCTTTATCTCCATATCAAGCGATCCGTCGAGATCGATAAGCTTATTGTGCGTAAAGCTGATGTTGCCCGAGAGTGTCCACTTGAAATCACCGGTGAGAATATCGCCCGAGGCAAGGATTTCAAGGCCGCGGTTCTCGATCTTTCCACGGTTGGATGTACGGCCTGTAAATCCGGATGTAGCGATCAGGCTCGTATTATATAGAAGTCCGCTCGTTCGCTGGTAGTAGGCGTCGACATTGAAGCGCAGACGTGAGTTGAACAACTCGGCATCGAGACCCACATTGTACTGGGTTGATTTTTCCCAGGTAAGATTTCCGCTGGTATTGCCCACCTTGAAACCCGACTGGTTATTGTAGGAAGTAGTCGACGAAGATGTGATGAGCGACATCGCCGCCCAGTCGCTGATACCAGCCATGGAGCCTGTGTTGCCCCAGCTCAGACGAAGTTTGAGATCGTTGATGACAGAACTTTCGGGAAAGAAATGCTCGTTGGCGATGCGCCATGCGAGCGAAGCCGAGGGGAAAGTGCCGTAGCGCTGGTTTTTCGGGAAGCGCGACGATCCGTCGCTACGCAGCGTGGCGTTGAGGATGTAGCGGTTATCCCAGTTGAGGGCGATACGGCCGAAATACGATTCAATGGCATATGCGTTATACCCGACACTTCCGGGATATATTCCGATACCAGAGTTCACAAGATCGAAACTTGACGATGGATAGGCGCTGTCCTTGTAGTTGTCGCTCTTCACCCCAAACTGCTCGTAAGCGTATTTCTCATATGAGTGGCCTGCCATGGCACTGTAGATGAGATCGCCCACGGAGTTATCGTAAGAGAACACATTGTCAATCACAATACGGTAGGTGGTATTCTTCTGCTGCTGTAGAGCGGCCCAGCCGGCCGACTGGCCACGGGCATCGTTCTTTTCAGTAAGTTTTTTCTTGCCGTCGGAGAATTTGCCGTAATAGCTTATCGACGGTGTCCATTTGAAGCCGGAGAACGGGGTGACCTCAAGCGACGCCACCGCAATGCCTTCGAGCCGCCGGTTGACATTATCCTCCTCGTTAAGAACCATCACCGGATTATGGCGCAGCACCTCGACATTCACTTTCGTATAGCTGCCGTCGTCGCGATACGGGCCAACCCATGGCTGCTGTTCGCGTGCCGAACGGATAATCTTCAGTGAACCCTGCCCTTCCTCGCTAAGTTCTTCAGTGGTATAGGATCCTGAAAGATTGAGGTTGAACTTGAATATGCGGCTGATAATATGGGAGAACTTGGCTCGTGCGTTTATCTGGCGGAAGCTTGTCTTGCGGAGGATGCCCTGCTGATCGTTATAGCCTACCGAGGTAAAGAACGACGTCTTTTCATTGCCGCCGCTCATGCTCAGATTCGCAGTAGTGCCGTGGGCAACATCACGCTGTAGCCAGTCCATCCAGTCGGTTTCCACAATGTTGTCGGGAATAAGAAACACTTCTTTCTGCTTTACCCCGTCGAACTGCACATTATAGTTGTCGACCGCCTGCTGTATGGTCCGCGCATATTCAGCGGAATTAGCCATCTCGATATCGTGGGCGATCCAGCCGAGACTGTGCTTCACGCTGGCGTTGAATGTGGTCTTTGAGTTGGTCTTTCCCGACTTGGTGGTGATGATCACCACACCGTTGTTGGCGCGCGAACCGTAAATAGCCGTCGCGGATGCGTCTTTAAGCACGTCCATGCGCTCGATATCGTTGGGATTCAGATATGGAAGATTGTCGTTGGGCACACCGTCGACCACATACAACGGTGTGGCGTTACCCGAGATGGAGGCAATACCGCGCACTCGCACATTGGGCTGCGCACCGGGCTTTCCGCTGGCCGTGGCCACGCTTACGCCTGCGGTACGGCCTTGAAGCATTTTGGTGATATTGTAATCGTTGCCCTGGTCGATATCATCGACTTTAAGTGATGATATCGAAGTGGTAAGAAGTTTCTCCGACTGCTTGCCGTAGCCCACCACGACCACCTCGTCGAGCATACGCGAGTCGGTCGACATATGCACCGAAGCAAGCGCCTTGTCGTTGGAAGCGGGGATCTCAAGCGGTGCGCATCCTACCATCGAAAAGCCTATACGCGCATTGGAGGGGACGGAGGTCAGCGTATAATTTCCGTCGATATCGGTCATGGTGCCCGTCTTGGAGCCTTTCACTATCACCGACACGCCTACTGCCGGCTCTCCGGTCTCGTCGTAGACGGTGCCTTTCACAGTCTTGTAGATGATCTTGGGATTCTTTTTAGGTTCTGCCGCTTTGAGAATGACGATCGCGTTGCCGTCCATTACATCGTAGGTAAGCCCTGTTCCGGCAAGGGCCTTGTCGAGCGCTTTCGTCACAGGCATATCCTTGCATTCCATGGTGATTTCAGGGCATCCCTCCACAACCGACTGCTTGTAGGAGCACCGGTAATCGGTCTGACGTTCGATCTCTTTTAGCACATGCTGAATGGTTGTGCCTCTGAGATTAAGCGTCACGGTAGCTGCATTCTGGGCGATTGCCCCGACCGAACACATCAACCCGCACAGCATAACCGCGGCACGTCTCTTAATAGTGCATTTACTGTCCATAAGATGAAATTGATATTGATAAAAGATTGGTGTTTTGTAGCTTGAACCGACTTCGATTACACTTTCCGGTCAGCTCATAGAAAAAGACACAAGGCCTGAATCAATGTCCCATGGTATTTTTGTGTTTTACAACATATTTTCAGATTTAATTACATTTTTGATATAATGCGTTTCACAGGGCGAGATCTGAGATGACAATACAGCACCGTATGAGGCGTGGTGCAAGTCAATCATTCCAGAAGCGCCCCGCCGTCAGGTTATCGGCCCGAGTTATACGGAAGCGGAAAGCCGTAGATGCGGCTGAGGATGCTCATGGCGCGGGAGAAGTTGTCGGTGGGAAGTGTACCGGTAAAGCGTTCATTGATTGCATCAGTCACCGCCGGATCAAGCGTTACATTATATATAGTCTCCACGCTGGCTACCAGCGAGTCGGGTGATATATCGGTATAACTGATATGGCTGCTGACCCAATATGGCAGCTGACGGTCGGGCATTGAATCGACAGTAAATTTCCGTGCGCCGGCATCAAATACCGCACGCATGCCCGGAGTAATGGTTACGGTTTCGGAGGTAGCGACAGCGGTAAGCTCTACGCGTCCGTCATAGAGTGATACGGTTGCCACCGAAGCATCGGCCGGCGCCGAAAGACTGAAAGCGGTACCGAGCACGCGCACGTCAAGATCTCCGGTATGTATCTCAAACGGATGGAGCGAATCGGCAGCAATCTCGAAATAGCCTTCGCCTGAAAAGTCGACAGTACGGTGTGCGCGAGAGAATGACGATGCGACATCCATACGGCTGTTGCGGTTGAGCGACACTCTTGAACCGTCGACGAGAGTGATATCGGTACCGTCGGTGCTTGCGATGGTAATATTGCCGGAGGGGGCAGGCTCATGCCCGCGCATATAGAGCCATGCGGTAGTGGCGATAAACAGCGGAAGAAGCGCAGCCGCAATGCCCACGGCCATCCGGCGCCACCGCCCAACGCGGCGCGGATGAAGGGTTTCTTCATCCTCATCTATACGGACATCGACAGCTTGCTTTACACGCGCTATGGCATCGTCGGGAATATCATCCCCGTCGAAACAATCGGGACAGGTATCATCTGAGGGAACAAGGCGCCGGAGCAGCGCGTCAAGTTCATCATCAGACATGCTGTTGACCACACGGCGAAGCTCCAAAAGCTCGTCGGAGCCTATGGTATCGTTGCCAAGTTTCCTGAACAGCCTGTCGTAATCCGCATTTGATCTATCTGCCATATCTTATAAGAGCGTGTTTAAGAGCTTGTTTAATAATAGTCATAGCTTCCGGAAAAATTCAGTAATGACGATGAGCACAAGCATATGCAGCCCGTCAATACCCGACAGCCGGACGCGAAGAGCTTTCAGCCCGAGTGACAGGGCATTCTTCACGGTCTTCTCGCTCAGGCCCAGACGCTCAACGATCTCTTTGTTGGAAAGATTGCTGAAACGCGACAGCACAACCACGCGCCGCTGGGTAGGAGGAAGACTCCCGATTGCCTCCATCACAATACGCTCCACGTCGGAATACTCGACAGCTGCTCCAGCCGATTCGCTCCCCGACATCTCGCGGGCACAGACATACTCCTCGAATACCGGAGAATTGACGCGCCGGCGTATTTCGTTGAGCACACGGTTGCGCGCCGACTTCAGCAGCAGAGGTGCGAGAGTCTGCCGGTTGCGTATGTTCCCTCGGTTATTCCACAACGCCACAAATACTTCCTGTACCATATCCTCGACATCCTCCATATTATGGATATAGCAGCGACAATACCCCATAAGCCTACGGGCATACATGTCGTAGATACAGTCGAAGGCGTGCCTGTCGCCCTGACAGAGTCTTTGGATCAATGATTCCTCAGAAGTCATTCACAGATATCAGAATTGTGGTTGTAGTGTATGTTCAGGTTCCGGATGGAGACCGGCCCGAGAATTCCGGACCGGTCAATAAGGCATGACACGGAACATGAGGAAAAGTCCCGAAGAAAAGATAATTTTTTTTAGATCGTCGTACAAATGTACGCCGCTCTTAGCGACCGGAGTACATCTGGTCGTAGTAGCGCTGGTAGTCGCCCGAAGTTACTGAGTCGAGCCACTCCTGGTTGTCGAGATACCAGCGTACGGTGCGCTCGATACCCTCCTCAAACTGGAGTGTCGGTTCCCAACCGAGTTCACGCTGGAGCTTGCGTGAGTCGATGGCGTAGCGCAGATCGTGGCCGGCACGGTCGGTAACGTAGGTGATCAGGGAGTCGGAGTATCCTTCGGGATTGCCGAGCAGGCGGTCGACAGTGCGTATGAGCACACGCACGATGTCAATGTTGCGCCACTCGTTGAAGCCGCCTATGTTGTAGGTCTCGGCCACCTTGCCGCGATGGAATATGAGGTCGATGGCCCGGGCGTGGTCCTCGACATAAAGCCAGTCGCGCACGTTCAGCCCCTGGCCATATACGGGAAGCGGCTTGCGATGACGTATATTATTGATGAACAGAGGGATGAGCTTTTCAGGGAACTGGTAGGGACCGTAGTTGTTGGAGCAGTTGGTGACGAGGGTGGGCATGCCGTAAGTGTCATGGTAGGCACGCACGAAGTGGTCGCTCGAAGCCTTCGAGGCCGAATATGGCGAGTGAGGGTTATACTTGGTGGTCTCAAGGAAGAATTCTTCGCCGTAGGCATGATGGTTGGAGGTCGACGATGCCAGGGTGGAGAATGGCGAGGGCAACCCGTCGGGATGGGTCAGTTCGAGAGCGCCGTATACTTCATCGGTCGATATATGGTAGAAGAGCTTGCCGTCGTAGCCTTCGGGGCGCTCCTCCCATGCGATCTTTGCGGCCTGCAGGAGCGAGAGGGTACCCATCACATTGGTACGCGCGAACGTGAACGGGTCTTTGATCGAACGGTCTACATGGCTTTCGGCGGCAAGGTGGATTATGCCGTCAACCTCATATTCGCGCATGAGCGAAAGCATACGGTCGAAATCGCAGATATCGGCCTTGACAAATACGTAGTTCGGACGATCCTCGATATCCTTCAGATTGGCGAGATTGCCGGCATAGGTGAGCACATCGACGTTGATGATGCGGTAATCGGGATATTTGTTGACGAATTGACGCACCACATGGCTTCCGATGAATCCGGCGCCTCCGGTGACTATTATATTTCGCTTGTAGTTGGCCATATATTTGTCGGTTTATAATAGATTTGCAATTTCTTACGGGTAACTATATAAAGGGATGTCCGCAAATTTAGTTCAAATTTGCGGACATCCTTACAATTTGATATAATATTTTACTTCACGATACCCTTTTCGAGGTATTCGGCGAGGTTGGTACGTACGCTTTCGCCGGCACGCTCCACAGCCACCTTGGCCATATCGGCGTCGGTCATTATCTTTACCAGTTCGGGGAAAGATGTTTTCTGGGGGTTCCAGCCGAGCTTGGCGCGAGCCTTTGTGGGATCGCCCCAGAGGTTTACCACGTCGGTCGGACGGTAGAAATCGGGAGATACTTCGATAAGGGTCTTGCCGGTAGCTATGTCAATACCCTTCTCGTTCTCGCCCTCGCCTTCCCAGCGGAGCTCGATGCCAACGTTGTGGAAAGCAAGCTGGCAGAACTCGCGAACGGAGTGCTGCTCGCCGGTGGCGATCACAAAGTCCTCGGGTACAGGATGCTGAAGGATGAGCCACATACATTCAACGTAATCCTTGGCGTAACCCCAGTCGCGGAGCGACGAGAGATTACCGAGATAGAGCTTCTCCTGCTTGCCCTGTGCGATACGTGCGGCGGCAAGAGTGATCTTGCGGGTAACGAATGTCTCACCGCGGCGCTCGCTCTCGTGATTGAAGAGGATGCCGGAGCAGCAATACATACCGTAGGCTTCGCGGTATTCCTTTACAATCCAGAAGCCGTATTGCTTGGCCACGGCATAGGGGCTGTAGGGATGGAAGGGGGTGTTTTCGTTCTGGGGCACCTCCTCGACCTTGCCGTAGAGCTCGGAAGTGGAGGCCTGGTAGATGCGGCAGGTGTCCTTGAGACCGGAAAGACGCACGGCCTCGAGCACACGGAGCACACCTGTGGCGTCGATATCGGCGGTAAACTCGGGGGAGTCAAACGATACCTGCACGTGGCTCTGTGCGGCGAGGTTGTAGATTTCGTCGGGGCGCACCTTGCCTACGACCTGCAGTATCGACATGGAGTCGCCGAGGTCGGCATAGTGTAGGTGGAAGTTGGGATGCCCTTCGAGATGAGCGATACGCTCGCGGAAATCGACCGAAGAACGGCGGATAGTGCCATGTACGTCGTAACCTTTTTCGAGCAACAATTCTGCCAGGAACGAGCCGTCCTGACCCGTAACCCCTGTAATAAGTGCTTTTTTCATATTATTCATTTATTATTATATTCACACTGCGGGCGCTACGGTGTAACAGCGAAATAACCTCGAAACGCCACTCTTTCCTTTTGAGGCCACAAAGTTAATCATTTTTAGCAACCAATCAAAACACCCCGCACGTAGGTTTTCATTTTTACGAATTCCCCACAAAATCCCCGCACAAAGATCACAGAGTCCACAGAGGATTTGACCGGGACTTATTACCTCATAATAGACGTGCTATTCAGAAACTATCCGCCATAAGAAATTGACGCAAAGTAATGTGCTTTACCCCATCATAGTCCTGAGGCGTTATCATCGGATTCATTGATATGACATATTTTGGATAATTATCCTGTATTTTCAACAGTTTGCCGAATTCCCTCTCCAGTGTCTTATCATTAATTATCAGGTATGCCACTTGAATATATGCACGCTTCCCGTGCTTCTCAGCCACAAAATCTATCTCACCACATGACAACGTACCAATATTTATTTTGTACCCCAAATGTTTCAGATGCAGATATACAGCATTCTCTATGACCTTCTCCATATCACCGACACGATTGGGCCCGGCAAGCATATTCCGCAAACCGAGATCCTCGAAATAAAATTTATCGTTGGTTTCAAGAAGACGTTTGCCATGTATGTCGTATCTGCCTACTTTATTGACAATATAAGCATTTGAGGCAGCTTTAAGATAGTTTATAGCCGACAGAGGAGTAAGCTCCACGTTTTGCGATTTCAGATATTTCGACAATGAGGTCGCCGAGACAAGCTGACCGGCATTATCGCTCACATACGACATCAGATTCTCAAAAAGCGTGACGTTACGTAATGATTCACGCTGTACCACATCCTTCAGAACTATAGTATTGTAAATATTCTGAATATATTCCCAGATCATATCCTCGTTTTCAAGACCGAGGCGATATAAGTGAGGCAGACCACCGAATAGGAGATATTTCTGAAGACTTTCATCAGAATCCTCTATTTTATGGAATCTCAGGAACTCGCGATACGACAAGCTCTGTATATGAATCTCTATATATCTCCCTCCCAGATATGTAGACAACTCGGAAGAAAGCATTTTCGCATTACTCCCGGTAATGATAATCTGACACTCTTCATCCGCATTGAGGCTGCGCAGTATATTTTCAAAACCGGCTATATCCTGCACCTCATCAATCAGCAGATAATTGTCACCGTTTTCTATCAGTTTGCCATCAAGATACCGCGACAGATCATCATCAGTTTTGATATCGTCGTATTTTTTCTTTTCCTTGTTGATATATATTATGTTGGCGCCTGGATTGCGTGCCTCGATCTCAGTTGCCACCTGACGCATCACATAACTTTTACCCACACGACGCTGACCGGTAAGGGCTATTATCATGCCCTTGCCGATAAATCTCAAAATATGATCGACATACTGTTGTCTTGCGATAACTTCCATAACACAAAGATAGCCATTTTTGTTAATCGTACCAAACAAAATCGCAGAAAATCGAATTTTATTAATCATACCAAACAAAATCGGAAAAATTCAGATTTTGTTAATCGTACCAAACAAAATCCGAGAAAGCCATGCAGAGATGGCTTGGGATACGGGAATAGCATTTTATGTAGGCAATGTGGAGGTAGATTGGAAGAAAATGGGTACATTTGCAGTATAATTCAGAGACAACAGAATATGGAAAAAATCATACTTACCGGCGACCGTCCTACCGGCAAACTTCACCTCGGCCACTACGTAGGCTCCCTGCGCCGTCGCGTCGAGCTCCAGAACTCGGGGCTGTTCGACAAAATCTTCATCATGATTGCCGATGCCCAGGCACTTACCGACAATGCCGACAACCCCGAAAAAATTCGCCAGAACCTCATAGAGGTAGCCCTCGACTATCTTTCGGCAGGCATCGATCCTGAAAAGTCGACCATATTCGTACAGACGGCCGTGCCCGAGCTTACCGAGCTTGCATTCTACTACATGAACCTCGTGAGCGTGAGCCGCGTGCAGCGCAACCCCACCGTCAAGACCGAAATCAAGATGCGCGGATTCGAGGGCGAGTCGATCCCCATGGGATTCTTCTCCTACCCCGTAAGCCAGGCGTCGGACATCACTGCCTTCAAGGCCACTACCGTGCCGGTAGGCGAGGATCAGGCCCCGATGATCGAGCTTACACGCGAAATCGTCAACCGCTTCAACAACACTTACGGCAAAGTGCTCGTAGAGCCTGAGATCATGCTCCCCGACAACTCCGCCTGCCTGCGTCTGCCCGGCACCGACGGCAAGGCCAAGATGAGCAAGTCGCTCGGCAACTGCATATACCTCTCCGACACCCCCAAAGAGGTGAAGAAGAAGATCAACTCTATGTACACCGATCCGCTCCACCTCACAATCGACTCCCCGGGACACCTCGAAGGCAACTGTCCCTTCATATATCTCGACGCATTCTCGCGCCCCGAGCATTTCGCGAAATATCTACCCGACTACGCCTCGCTCGACGAGCTCAAGGAGCACTATACCCGCGGCGGCGTTGGCGACGGCTCAGTGAAGAAACTCCTCTACAACGTAATCGAGGAGGAACTAACACCCATACGCGAACGCCGCAAGATGTGGGAACAGGATATACCCGGTGTATACGAAATACTGCGCAAAGGCTCGGAAGTGGCCCGCGAGACCGCCGCACGTACCCTCGATGAAGTGCGCGCAGCAATGAAAATCAACTATTTCACCGACAAGGCCCTCATCGAGGAGCAGGCAAAGGCATTCAGAAAATAACCAATAACCAACTCATTTACATTAACCCAGACAATGAAAAAAGGCACAATCCTCGTAACCGGCGGTACCGGCTACATCGGATCACACACCGTGGTCGAGCTTCAGCAGGCAGGCTATCCAGTAGTGATTATCGACAATCTCTCCAACTCCAACCGCGAGGTTCTCGACGGAATTGAGCGTATCACCGGCCAGCGTCCCGAATTTGTCGAGGCTGACTGCACCGATATGAAAGCCCTCACCGCTCTCTTCGACAAATACACCGACATCAAGGGTATCATCAACTTCGCCGCCAGCAAGGCCGTGGGCGAGTCGATGCAGAAGCCGGTACTCTACTACCGCAACAACCTCAACACCCTCATGAACCTCCTCGACCTCATGGCCGAGCGCGGTGTAAAGGGCATCGTATTCTCGTCGTCGTGCACAGTCTACGGCGAGCCCGACGTAAATCCCGTAACCGAGCAGTCGCCCATCAAGAAGGCAACCTCACCCTACGGCAACACAAAGCAGATCTCCGAGGAGATCATCACCGACGTAATCAACGCCGGAGCACCCTTCAAGAGCGTCATCCTCCGCTACTTCAACCCCGTCGGCGCACATCCGTCGGCCGAGATCGGCGAGCTCCCCAACGGCGTGCCCCAGAACCTCATCCCCTACCTCACCCAGACTGCCATCGGCATCCGCAAGGAGCTGAGCGTCTTCGGCAACGACTACAACACCCGCGACGGCTACTGCATCCGCGACTTCATCGACGTGGTCGACCTCGCCAAGGCCCATGTAATCGCCGTTGAGCGCATGCTTGAGGACAAGTCGGAGGCTAAGATCGAAATCTTCAACCTCGGCACAGGCAACGGACTCAGCGTAATGGAACTCATCACCGCCTTCGAGCGCGCAACAGGCGTAAAGGTACCCTACAAGATCGCTCCGCGCCGTGCAGGCGACATCGAGCAGGTATGGGCCAATCCTACCCACGCCAACACCGTACTCGGCTGGACCGCCTCGACACCCATCGACGACACCATGCGCTCGGCCTGGAAATGGCAGCAGCGTCTGCGCGAGCGCGGCATCATGTAATCACGACACCGCGAACACCTCTTGCATCCCGACCCGCAGGCACATCGCTGCCTATGGGCCGGGATGTTTCAATTCCACCCATTTCCGATCGCCCTGACATCCTTGTCGTCCTTATCGGAATTTCCGGGAAAATCCATGATTCCGGGCAGAGAAAGTGGGGGCCGAGATGTTTGCGCATGTGGCGTTTTTTTCGTAAATTTGTATGCCTTAAAGGGGCATGTGCGCCTTACAATAAAGGCGCCTGAAAACCGTAAAATATTACACTAATGTCAGAACAGAAAGAAGAATACAGCGCCAGTAACATTCAGGTGCTCGAAGGCCTCGAGGCCGTAAGAAAACGCCCTGCAATGTATATCGGCGATATAAGCGTCAAAGGTCTGCATCACCTTGTGTATGAGGTGGTCGACAACTCTATCGACGAAGCTCTCGCAGGATTTGCCAACCATATCGACGTCACCATCAACGAGGACAATTCGATCACCGTGGTCGACAACGGCCGCGGTATTCCTGTAGACATGCACGAGAAGGAGCACAAGAGCGCCCTCGAAGTCGTGCTGACGGTGCTCCACGCCGGCGGCAAGTTCGACAAGGGGAGCTACAAGGTGTCGGGCGGTCTCCATGGCGTAGGCGTAAGCTGCGTCAACGCCCTGTCGACCTATCTGCGCGCCGAGGTACACCGCAACGGCAAGGCCTACATGCAGGAATACTCCTGCGGCAAGCCCATCACCGAGCTGAAAGTGATCGGCGAAAGCTCCCACACAGGCACCAGCATCACCTTCAAGCCCGACGACAGCATCTTCACCGTTACCGTCTACGATTACAACACCCTCGCCAACCGTCTGCGCGACCTGGCGTTCCTCAACGCCGGCATCACCCTTACGCTCACCGACAAGCGTACACTTGACGCCGAGGGAAATCCCCGCCGCGAAGTGTTCCACAGCGACAACGGCCTCGAGGACTTCGTGCGCTACATCGACTCGAGCAAGGAGTCGCTCATCAACGACATAATCCACCTCAACACCGAGCGCCAGGGTATCCCCGTGGAGGTAGCTCTCACCTACAACACCACCTACAACGAGAACGTCTACTCCTTCGTCAACAATATCAACACCATCGAGGGCGGTACCCACCTATCCGGTTTCCGCCGCGGCCTCACATCGACCCTCAAGAAGTATGCCGAGGACTCCAAGATGCTCGAAAAGCTAAAGATCGAGATCTCCAGCGACGACTTCCGCGAAGGCCTCACCGCCGTGGTGTCGGTAAAAGTGATGGAGCCCCAGTTTGAGGGACAGACCAAGACCAAACTCGGCAACAGCGAGGTAACAGCCTCTGTTTCACAGGCCGTGAGCGACGCCCTGCGCGACTATCTCGAAGAGCATCCGCGCCAGGCCAAACTGATTGTCGACAAAGTGATACTCGCCGCCACCGCACGCCATGCCGCCTACAACGCACGCAAGAACGTGCAGCGCAAGTCGCCCCTCTGCGGCGGAGGCCTCCCCGGCAAGCTCGCCGACTGCTCGAGTCGTACCGCCGAGGACTGCGAGCTCTTCATCGTCGAGGGCGACTCGGCAGGCGGTACGGCCAAGCAGGGCCGCGACCGTACATACCAGGCCATACTCCCGCTACGAGGCAAAATCCTCAACGTGGAGAAAGCCATGGACCACAAGATATTCGACAATCAGGAAATCACCAACCTCTTCCGCGCGATGCGCGTCACCATCGGTACAGCCGAAGACTCCAAGGAGGTCAATCTCGACAAGCTCGCCTACCACAAGATCATCATCATGACCGATGCCGACGTCGACGGCGCCCACATCGCCACCCTGCTGATGACATTCTTCTTCCGCCGCATGCGCCCGGTGATCGAGAACGGCTATCTCTACCTCGCCACCCCGCCGCTCTACAAGTGCACCAAAGGCAAAGTCGAGGAATACTGCTGGACCGACGCCCAGGTACAGAGCTTCATCGCCCGCAACGGCGACAAGACAAAAGTAATGCGATACAAAGGTCTGGGAGAGATGAGCGCCCAGGAGCTGCGCGACACCACCATGTCGCGCGAGGGACGTCTGCTCAAGCAGGTTACCATCAACGACGCCGCCGAGGCCGACCGCATCTTCTCCATGCTCATGGGCGAGGACGTGGCTCCGCGCCGCGACTTCATCGAGGAAAACGCCAATTATGCAAATATCGACGCATAACCATATACGGATGCCGAAGCGCAACATCCTATAAACCTTTACGCAACGACGGGTGGCACACAAAACCTATGCCACTCGTCGCGCGTTATATTGATGTACGGTCGGCCCTCCTGACGAAGCTCGCCGGCCAAGCGTTCTCCAAAATACCATTAACGACAACTTATCATAACCATCATACATGGCCAATTCAAGGAACGCCCGGAAAACAGCCGCCCGTGAACTACACGAGGCTATCGACGAATTCATCAGTCGACAGGGCAACAAGACATTCAACTACAAGCAGGTGTCGCACGCACTCGGTGTCGACACCAAGCCTCTCCAGAAAGCAGTGGCTATGCGTCTGGCCGAACTCGAGTTTGACGGCATACTCGTAGAGATCGCCCCCGGAAAATACCAGGCTCCGAGCCGCGGCACCGAGGCTATCGGCACATTCTCGCGCCGCAGCAACGGCAAGAACGGCGTAGTGATCGACGGCGAAGAGGACAATCTCATCTTCGTGGCCGAGCGCAACTCCATGCATGCGCTCAACGGCGACCGCGTAAAGGTGCTCATCGCCGCCCACCGCAAGGGCCAGGAGCCGGAATGCAAGGTGCTCGAGATAATCGAGCCCAACGACCAGCAGTTTATCGGCACACTCACTGTCGACCGCCACATGGCCACACTCAACACCGATTCCAAATTCCTTGCCAACGACATATTCATCCCCAAAGGGAAACTCAAAGGCGGCAAGACCGGCGACAAGGCCATCGTGCGCATCACCGACTGGCCTGCCGACGACAAGAATCCGCGCGGCGAGGTAATAGATATCCTTGGCAAGAACGGAGAGAACAACACCGAGATGCACGCCATCCTCGCCGAGTTCGGCCTACCCTACCGGTATCCCGAGAATGTCGACAAGGCCGCACAGCGCATCGACGCCGGCATCACCCCGGAGGTAGTCGCCTCGCGCTGGGACATGCGCGACGTCACCACCTTCACCATCGACCCGCGCGACGCCAAGGACTTCGACGACGCCCTCTCCATGCGCCGCCTCCCCGACGGCCACTACGAGGTAGGAGTGCATATCGCCGACGTGACCCACTACGTCACCCCCGACACCATCATAGAGAAAGAGGCGCAGAAACGCGCCACGTCGGTCTACCTCGTCGACCGCGTGGTGCCGATGCTCCCCGAGCATCTTTCCAACGGCATCTGTTCGCTCCGTCCCGACGAAGACAAGCTCACGTTCAGCTGCGTGTTTGTCATGGACGACGACGCCAAAGTGCTCTCCCACCGTATCGCGCGCACCGTCACACGCTCCAACCGCCGCTTTACCTACGAGGAGGCGCAAGAAGTGATCGAGACCGGCAAGGGTGATTTCGCCGACGAGATCCTCACCCTCGACCGTCTCGCCAAGATATTGCGCAAGCGCCGCTACGAGCATGGTTCGGTGGAGTTCGACCGCGAGGAAGTGCGCTTCGACATCGACAAGGACGGTCACCCCATCGACGTGTTCTTCAAGGAGTCGAAGGATTCCAATAAGCTCATCGAGGAGTTCATGCTTCTTGCCAACCGCACGGTAGCCGCCGAGATCGGCGTGCCCAAGGGTAAGAAGAAACCGAAGGCATTCGTCTACCGAATCCACGACCAGCCCGATGTGACCAAACTTACCGACCTTGCTGCCATAGCCCGCAACTTC